>NZ_BSSF01000008.1:0-425524 GCF_030268985.1 Microbispora sp. NBRC 16548 | reverse complement strand
TGCTGGTGAAGCTGGGCGCTGATCTGAACAGGGTGCGTCAGCAGGTCATTCAGTTGCTGCACGGTTATCAGGGCAAGGAGCCGGCGGCGGCGGGCGGGCCGCAGGAGTCGGCGCCGTCGACCTCGCTTGTGCTGGACCAGTTCGGGCGTAACCTGACGCAGGCCGCGCGGGAGGGCAAGCTCGACCCGGTGATCGGCCGGGACAAGGAGATCGAGCGGGTCATGCAGGTCCTTTCCCGCAGGACCAAGAACAACCCGGTTTTGGTGGGTGAGCCTGGTGTGGGCAAGACCGCCGTGGTGGAGGGCCTGTCGCAGAAGATCGTCAAGGGTGAGGTGCCCGAGACGCTGAAGGACAAGCAGCTCTACACCCTCGACCTGGGTGCGCTGGTGGCCGGTTCCCGTTATCGCGGTGACTTCGAGGAGCGCCTGAAGAAGGTCGTCAAGGAGATCCGCACCCGCGGCGACATCATCTTGTTCATCGACGAGCTGCACACGCTGGTCGGCGCGGGCGCCGCCGAGGGCGCCATCGACGCCGCGAGCATTCTGAAGCCCCCTCTCGCGAGGGGCGAGCTGCAGACGATCGGCGCGACGACCCTGGACGAATACCGCAAGCACGTCGAGAAGGACGCGGCCTTGGAACGCCGGTTCCAGCCGATCCAGGTGGCCGAGCCGTCGCTGTCGCACACGATCGAGATCCTCAAGGGTCTGCGGGACCGTTACGAGGCGCACCACCGGGTGTCGATCACCGACGGCGCGCTGGTGGCCGCGGCGACGCTGGCCGACCGGTACATCAGCGACCGGTTCCTGCCGGACAAGGCGATCGACCTGATCGACGAGGCCGGTTCCCGTCTGCGGATTCGCCGGATGACGGCGCCGCCGGACCTGCGCGAGTACGACGAGAAGATCGCGAACGTGCGGCGGGAGAAGGAGTCCGCGATCGACGCGCAGGACTTCGAGAAGGCCGCGGCGCTGCGGGATCAGGAAAAGCAGCTGCAGCTCAAGCGGGAGCGGCGGGAGAAGGAGTGGAAGGCCGGCGACATGGACGTCGTGGCCGAGGTGACCGAGGAGCTCATCGCGGAGGTCCTGGCGATCGCCACCGGCATCCCGGTGTTCAAGCTGACCGAGGAGGAGTCCCAGCGGCTGCTCCGGATGGAAGACGAGCTGCACAAGCGGATCATCGGTCAGGACGACGCGATCAAGGGGCTGTCGCGGTCGATCCGCCGCACGCGCGCCGGTCTGAAGGACCCGCGCCGTCCGGGTGGGTCGTTCATCTTCGCCGGTCCGTCGGGTGTCGGTAAGACCGAGCTGTCCAAGGCGTTGGCGGAGTTCCTGTTCGGCGACGAAGACGCGCTGATCATGCTGGACATGTCGGAGTTCATGGAGAAGCACACCGTCTCGCGGCTGTTCGGCTCCCCGCCGGGTTACGTCGGGTACGAAGAGGGCGGCCAGCTGACCGAGAAGGTGCGGCGCAAGCCGTTCTCGGTGGTCCTGTTCGACGAGATCGAGAAGGCGCACGCGGACATCTTCAACTCGCTGCTGCAGATCCTGGAGGACGGTCGGCTGACCGACGCCCAGGGTCGGGTGGTGGACTTCAAGAACACCGTCATCATCATGACGACCAACCTCGGCACCCGGGACATCTCCAAGGCGGTGGGGCTGGGCTTCGCGAAGTCCAACGACGAGGAGAGCACCTACGAGCGGATGAAGGTCAAGGTGCAGGAGGAGCTCAAGCAGCACTTCCGGCCGGAGTTCCTCAACCGCGTCGACGACATCGTGGTCTTCCACCAGCTGACGCCCAAGGAGATCATCCAGATCGTGGATCTGATGCTCGCCCAGGTGGCCGAGCGGCTCAAGGACCGCGACATGGGCCTGCAGGTGTCTCCGGCGGCCAAGCAGGTGCTGGCCGACCGCGGGTACGACCCGGTGATGGGCGCCCGTCCGCTGCGGCGCACGATCCAGCGGGAGCTGGAGGACACGCTGTCGGAGAAGATCCTTTACGGCGAGCTGCGGCCGGGCCAGGTCGTCAAGATCGACATCGAGGGCGAAGGCGACGCCGCGAAGTTCACCTTCACCGGCGAGACCGCGCCTGCCGCCGTCGCCGCGCCGACCACCACCGCGTCGAACGGCTGATCCCGGCGTATGGCCGGCCAGCAGGCGTTCTGGATCGACGGCCGATCCGACCGGGAGCGCGTCCGCTACAGCGGCGTCAGCCACTACTCCGAGCGCGTGTGGGAGAACATCGGCGAGTTCGAGGGGGCGTGGGGTGACATCGCCCCGGTCGCGTTCGCGTGCGCGGCCTGGCGGATCGCCACTCCACCCCTGACCTCGCCGGGGTTCGTGCGCTGGCACCGGCGGATCCTGTCCGCCTCCTGTGAGCGCAACACCTGGGACGGGTCGCTGACGGCGCGCGTCACGATCGTCTCTCCGCCGCCGGCCGCGCTGACGGTGTCGCGTGACTGGTGGCGCGACCGCGGCTGGCGGGACTGGCCGGAGATCTTCGGCCAGTTCGTCGAGCCCGCCGAGCAGGACCTCGCGAAGGTTCCCTATCTTCGTCCGACCCTGGTCGTGGACGCCCCGGTGCCGCTGGACGACCTGCCCGCCGCGCCGGACGGGCCCGCGCACGACCTGGCGGAGACGGCGCACCGCGCGCTCGCGGTCCTCGTACGCGAGCTGAACGACCTGCTCTCCCCGGTCGTCACCCAGTTGGAGCAGGGGTCCCGCTGATCGGCGGGGGCGTGTGCCCGCGCGCCGCCTGACCGCAGGGCGACAACTTACTTCGCCCCTTGACACTGGCCCTGCACGGCCTCAATCTGTTGCGCATAGTGCTATGTGTTTCGTCTTGCACAACTATGCACGCTGACTGATCGAGGGAAAGAGAGACCATGGCGCACGAAGTCCGCGGGGTCGTCGCGAGGGGCAAGGGACAGCCGGTCAGCCTGGAGACCGTCGTCGTCCCCGACCCGGGCCCGGGTGAGGCACTCGTGGCCGTGCAGGCCTGCGGGGTGTGCCACACCGACCTGCACTACCGCGAGGGCGGCATCAACGACGACTTCCCGTTCCTCCTCGGGCACGAGGCGGCCGGAGTGGTCGAGGCCGTCGGCGAGGGGGTGACCGACGTCGCCCCCGGCGACTTCGTGATCCTCAACTGGCGCGCGGTCTGCGGCGCCTGCCGCGCCTGCCTGCGCGGACGCCCGCAGTACTGCTTCGCCACCCACAACGCCACCCAGAAGATGACGCTGGCCGACGGCACCCCGCTGTCCCCGGCGCTCGGGATCGGCGCGTTCGCCGACAAGACGCTCGTCGCGGCCGGCCAGTGCACCAAGGTCGACCCGAGCGCGTCGCCGGTCGCGGTCGGCCTGCTCGGTTGCGGGATCATGGCGGGGCTCGGCGCGGCCATCAACACCGGCGGGGTGACCCGGGGCGACACGGTCGCGGTGATCGGCTGCGGCGGCGTGGGCGACGCGGCCGTCGCGGGCGCGCACCTGGCCGGCGCGACCACGATCATCGCGGTCGACGTGGACGACACCAAGCTCGAATGGGCCCGCCGCTTCGGCGCCACGCACACCGTGAACTCCCGCGAGACCGACGCGGTGGAGGCCATCCGCGAGCTGACCGGCGGGTTCGGCGCCGACGTCGTGATCGAGGCGGTCGGGCGTCCCGAGACGTACAAGCAGGCCTTCTACGCTCGCGACCTGGCCGGGACCGTCGTGCTCGTCGGCGTGCCGACGCCGGAGATGCAGCTCGAACTGCCGCTGCTCGACGTCTTCGGCCGCGGCGGCGCGCTCAAGTCCTCCTGGTACGGCGACTGCCTGCCCAGCCGCGACTTCCCCATGCTCGTGTCTCTCTACCAGCAGGGCAGGCTCGACCTGGACGCGTTCGTCACCGAGACGATCGCGCTCGAGGACGTCGAGGCGGCCTTCGAGAAGATGCACCGCGGCGAGGTGCTGCGCTCCGTCGTGGTGCTCTGACCGGCTCTCCACACTGGCCGGCTCTCGAGCGTGACCGGCTTGCCCCTGACCATCTCAGATCCGCGACGCGCTACGCACGATCACTGTGCACGACCACCAGGAGCCCAAGTGAGCACCACGAGCCTGCCCCCCAGCCTGATTGCCACGCTGCCGGGCGAGCACTACACCGATCCCCAGGTCTTCGCGTTGGAGCAGAAGCGCATCTTCGAGTCGATGTGGTTCTGCGCGGTCCGGGCCGCCGACCTGCCCAAGCCCGGGGCGTTCAGGACCGTCCAGGTCGGCACGGAGAGCATCCTGATCACGCGGGCGCGGGACAACTCGATCCGCGCGTTCTACAACGTCTGCCGCCACCGCGGCGCCCGGATCTGCACGGAGGATTCCGGCGAGGTCAAGCGGGCCTTCCAGTGCCCGTACCACGCCTGGACGTACGACCTGGAGGGCAAGCTCATCGCCGCCCCCAACCTCACCAAGATGCCCGACCTCGACCGGGTCGAATACGGCCTCGTCAACGTGGCGGTGCGGGAGTGGCTGGGCTACGTGTGGGTGTGCCTGGCCGACGAGCCGCCCTCGTTCGAGGACACCGTGCTCGGCGAGGTGCGCACGCGTCTCGGCGACGTGGCCTCCCTCGACAACTACGACGTCGCCAACCTGGCGCTCGGCCGCCGGATCGTGTACGACGTGAAGGCGAACTGGAAGCTCATCGTCGAGAACTTCATGGAGTGCTACCACTGCGCGACCATCCATCCCGAGCTGACCGAGGTGCTGCCGGAGTTCGCCGACGGCTACGCGGCGCAGTACTACGTGGGCCACGGTGCGCTGTTCGGCGAGGACATCCAGGGGTTCACGGTCGACGGCTCCGAGGGGCTCGACCGCATCCCGACCATCAGCGAGGATCAGGACCGGCGCTACTACGCGATCACGATCAAGCCGCAGGTGTTCGTCAACATGGTGCCCGACCATGTGATCATCCACCGGATGTTCCCGCTCGCGGTCGACCGCACGGTGGTGGAGTGCGACTGGCTCTACCTGCCGGAGGTCGTGGCCTCGGACAAGGACATCAGCCGATCGGTGGAGCTGTTCCACCGGGTCAACGAGCAGGACTTCGACGCCTGCGAGCGCACCCAGCCGTCGATGAGCTCGCGCACGTACGCCAAGGGCGGCGTGCTGGTGCCGAGCGAGCACCACATCGGCCTGTTCCATGATTGGGTGCGTGGGAAGCTCGGCGAGTGAGTTCGGAGGAGATGCGGCGTGACACGTGAGGCGCCTCGGGAGGACGTAGGAGACGAACGTCTGGAGATCGGCTCGCCCAAGACCTGGGCGGGCGGGGTCCCGGCGGTCGGCCACGCGCTCGGCACGGCGTATCGGCAGATGGGCGCGGGGCGGACGGTGCTGACCCTGCTGCGGGTCAACCAGAAGTCCGGCTTCGACTGCCCGGGATGCGCCTGGCCCGAGGGCGACGGCCACCGCAGTCCCGCCGAGTTCTGCGAGAACGGCGCGAAGGCGGTGGCCGAGGAGGCGACGGTCCGCAGGGTCACCCGCGACTTCTTCGCGGAGCATCCGGTGGACGAGCTGGCCCGGCGCAGCGACTACTGGCTGGGCCAGCAGGGCCGGCTCACCGAGCCGATGTACAAGCCGGCGGGCTCGGACCGCTACGAGCCGATCTCGTGGGAGGACGCCTTCGGCGTCGTCGCGCGCGAACTGCGCGCGCTCGACCACTCCGGTCAGGCCGTCTTCTACACCTCCGGCCGCACCTCCAACGAGGCCGCCTTCGCCTACCAGCTTCTCGTCCGCCGTTTCGGCACCAACAACCTGCCCGACTGCTCCAACATGTGCCACGAGTCGAGCGGCTCGGCGCTGACCGAGACGCTCGGCATCGGCAAGGGCACGGTGCTGCTGGAGGACCTGCACCGGGCCGACCTCGTCTTCGTGGTCGGCCAGAACCCCGGCACCAACCACCCGCGCATGCTCACCGCGCTGGAGCGGGCCAAACGGAACGGCGCCCGGATCGTGGCGGTCAACCCGCTGCCGGAGGCGGGGCTGATGCGCTTCCGCAACCCGCAGCGGCTGTCCGGAGTCGTGGGCGGCGGCACGGCGCTGTCCGACCGGTTCCTGCAGATCCGCCTCGGCGGCGACCTGGCGCTGTTCCAGGCGCTGTCGCTGCTCCTGCTGGAGGCCGAGGACGCCGCGCCCGGCACGGTGGTGGACCGCGAGTTCGTCGAGGCGCACACGCACGGCTTCGACGCCTGGGACGGGCACGTGCGCGGGCTCGATTGGGCCGAGGTGCTCGAGGCGACCGGGCTGACCCGCGCCGAGATCGAGGAGACGGCCCGCGACGTGCTGGCCGCCCGCTCGGTCGTGGTCTGCTGGGCGATGGGCCTCACCCAGCACCGCAAGTCGGTCCCGACGATCAGGGAGATCGTCAACTTCCTGCTGCTGCGCGGCAACGTGGGACGTCCCGGCGCGGGCGTGTGTCCCGTACGCGGGCACTCCAACGTGCAGGGCGACCGGACGATGGGCATCTACGAGAAGCCCAAACCGGAGTTCCTCGATGCGTTGGAGAAGGAGTTCGGCTTCCCGCCGCCGCGCGAGCACGGTCACGACACCGTGGAGGCCATCCGCGCCATGCGCGACGGGGACGCCAGGGTGTTCTTCGCCATGGGCGGCAACTTCGTCTCCGCGACGCCGGACACCGCCGCGACGGAGGCGGCCCTGCGGCGCTGCCGGCTCACCGTGCAGGTGTCGACCAAGCTGAACCGGTCGCACGCCGTGTGCGGCGAGCAGGCGCTCATCCTGCCCACGCTCGGCCGCACCGAGCGGGACGTCCAGGCAGGCGGCGACCAGTTCGTCACGGTCGAGGACTCGATGGGCGCGGTGCACGCCTCGCGCGGGCGGCTGCGCCCGGCGTCGGACGCGCTGCTGTCCGAGGTGGCCATCGTGTGCCGGCTGGCCCGTGAGCTGCTCGGCGACGACCCGCACGTGCCGTGGGCCGAGTTCGAGGCAGGGTACGACGCGATCAGGGAGCGCATCGAGCGGGTGGTGCCCGGGTTCGGCGACTTCAACGCGAGGGTGCGCAGGCCGGGCGGCTTCCTGCTGCCGAACGCGCCGCGCGACGAGCGCCGCTTCCCCACGGCCACGGGGAAGGCGAACTTCACGGTCAACCCGCTGGAGGTGCTGCGCGTGCCCCCGGGCCGCCTCCTGCTGCAGACCGTGCGCAGCCACGACCAGTACAACACCACGATCTACGGGCTGAACGACCGCTACCGCGGCGTCTCCAACGGGCGGCGGGTGGTGTTCGTCCACCCCGACGACCTGGCCGAGCGCGGTCTCGCCGACGGCGACATGCTCGACCTCATCAGCGAGTGGCCGGACGGCGAGCGCGTGGCCGAGGGGTTCCGGGCCGTCGCCTATCCGACGGCGCGAGGCTGCTGCGCTGCCTACTTCCCGGAGACCAACGTGCTTGTGCCCCTGGACTCGGTGGCGGAGACGTCGAACACGCCCACGTCCAAGAGCGTCGTCGTACGGCTGCGCCGCGCCGCCGAGGCGACGGCTATCCGCCGAGGCGGTGACTGATCTCCTCGGCTCCCTTGACGAGGACGGGAGCCAGCTCGCGCATGCGGCTCTCGCTGAACCTGTAGGCGGGCCCTGACGCGCTGACCGCCGCCACGACCTCTCCGCCGAAGGAGCGGACGGGAGCGGCGAGCGCGTTCAGGCCCACCTCCAGCTCCTCGCGAGTCAGTGCGTAGCCGTGCTCGCGCACCTCGGCCAGCTCGCGCTCCAGGTCCTCCACCGAGGTCACCGTGTTCGGCGTGTAGCGCTGGAGGCCGGAGACGCGCAGCAGGTCGTCGCGGCGCTGCCGGTCCACGTACGCCAGCAGGACCTTGCCGCTCGACGTCGCGTGCAGGGGCGTGAGCTGACCCACCCAGTTGTAGGCGGTGACGGCGGAGGGGCCGCGCACCTGGTCGAGGTTGACCGCGTAGTGCGAACGCAGGACGGCGATGTTCACCGTCTCGCCGATCTCCTCCGCCAGGCGCTGGCAGACGGGCCTGCTCTGCTGGGTGACGTCCATCCGCATGGAGACGCTGCCGGCGAGGCGGACGAGCCCGAAGCCGAGGCGATACTTGCCGCGGTCCTCGGTCTGCTCCACGAGCCCGCGGGCCTCCAAGGCGCCCAGCAGGCGGAACGCGGTCGACTTGTGGACCTCGATCTCGGCGGCGATCTCGGTGACCCCGGCCTCCCCACGGCTGGCGAGGATCTCCATGATGCTGATCGCCCGGTCCACGGACTGCACGCCGCCGCCGTTGGCCTCGGGCCTGGCGGCGGAAGCGTCGTTGCTCATAGCGGGACTGTAGCGCGTGACGCAACGCTGAGCTGGGGCGTCATCGGGATTCCGCAGGGAGATCTTTCGTTGCGGGTGATGCAACTCGATGCGTGTACCGATACGTTGGGCGTCGAATCTTCCCTCTTCAATGTCGCACTGAAGGCGGCGCGTCCCGACTACCTGTGGGACGTGTTCATCCACATGCCAGCCGTGTCGCCGGCGGACCTGGACGACCCGCGGCGCGGGGCACGACGACCGCTGGGGCCACCTCTCGCAGGGGTGCCTTGAGGCCGGAGGCTGTTCGGAGGGACACCTCCTTTGCTGTGGGCAGCCTTTCACGTCTCATGAGATACCGCTGTCGGCGCAAGACAGATTGGTTGACATGACTGCTCAGCCTGTGGATCCCGTCGGGCCCCGTGATCCCGGTGAGGACCCGGCTGCGATCTTCGAGGCGCTTCCGCCGTCGCACCGGGCCACGTTCCGGGCGGAGTATGAGGAGGCTCTGGAAGCCGCGCACGACTTGGCCCGCTTCAAGCAGGTGCAGACGCTGCTGCGTCAGTGGCGGCTGCGCGCGATGGCCTACGCCCGTCCAGGTTACGAGGAGGCCGTCCAGGACGCGCTCCAGGGACGTACAGAGATGTTCACGCGCTATACGCCGCCCGAGTGGAATGGCCGGGCGTGGGCCTGAGGGGTCGTCTCGGCCTGTGCGGGACGCTCGGCCGGGAAGACCCCGGCCGAGCGTTCCGAACGGACGCCGGTCCTGCTGTACCGGGTCAGTCCCAAGTACTCCGGCCTTCAATTCAGGCAGGGAAGCGTATTCAGTTCTTTGGTGCCAGGCAGAGCACGTAGCCCGCCTTGCCCTCCTCGCCTTCCCAGAAAGTCTGGTCCGCCTTCGAGTAGGCCGAGCAGATCTTCCCGTCCTTGTCCGCGTCCCACTCCTGCTCCGTCTTGCCCTCGATGCGGCCTTCGACAGTGAGCGTGGCGGCCGGGTCGGTGCACGAGACGACCTTGAGCTCGTCGGCCGTGGCGCCGGACATGCAGTCGCCGGCCTTGGCGATCTCGGGAGCTCCGGTCAGCTGCTTGTACGCGAAGCCGCCACCGGCGAGAACGGCGGCGCCGACGGCATAGGCGACGAGGCGCTTACCGAAGACCTTGCCCGCGCCTGCGGCCTTCTGGCCGTATGTCGAGGGCTGCTGGGGGGTTTCCGTCATTATCTATTCCTGTATAGGGACGACATGTGAGGTATGAACTTACAGTGATCATGCGCCCCCTTCCATCTGAATTGTCATTTTGGGGCCGCATTAAGGTTCAGCGACTCACCGGTCAGGCGGAAAGCGAAAACGCCCCGGCAAGGCCATGCCGGGGCCGGTGGAAAGAGGTCTAGCGGAAGACGACGGTGCGGTCGCCGTTGAGGAGCACGCGGTTCTCGCTGTGCCAGCGTACGGCCCTGGCCAGTACCTGCGCCTCCACGTCGCGGCCCACGGTGACGAGTTCGCCCGGGTCGAGCGAGTGGTCCACGCGCGCCACGTCCTGCTCGATGATCGGCCCCTCGTCGAGGTCGGCGGTGACGTAGTGCGCGGTCGCGCCGATCAGCTTGACGCCGCGCTCGTGCGCCTGGTGGTACGGCTTGGCGCCCTTGAACCCCGGCAGGAACGAGTGGTGGATGTTGATCGCCCGGCCCTCCAGGCGCTTGCACATGTCGTCGCTCAGGATCTGCATGTAGCGGGCGAGCACGACCAGATCGGTGTCGAGCTCCTCGGCCAGCTCGAGGATGCGCTGCTCGGCCTCGGGCTTGGTGCCGGACGTGACGGGCACGTGGTGGAACGGCACGCCGTAGAACTCGGCCAGCGGTTCGAGGTCCCGGTGGTTGGAGACGATCGCGGGGATCTCGACGTTCAGCGCGCCGACCCGCTGGCGGTAGAGCAGGTCGTTGACGCAGTGGCCGAACTTCGACACGAGCACGAGGGTCCTCGTCGGCGTCACGGCGTCCTTGAGCTGCCAGGTCATGTGGAAGGAGTCGCCGACGTAGGAGAAGCCGCGGCGCAGCTCCTCGATGTCGCCGCGGCCCTCGGGCACCGCGAAGTGGACCCGCATGAAGAAGTGGCCGTTCGTCCGGTCGTTGAACTCCTGGCTCTGCAGGATGTCGCCCGCGTGCTGGACGAGGAAGCCGCTCACCGCGTAGACGATCCCCGGCCGGTCGACGCAGGAGAACGTGAGGACGAACTCGCGACCCGGGCGAGCGGACATGAAGCCTCCTGAGTGCGCCATACGCAACATGGTGACGTATACGCAACAGAGTGACTCGTCGGGTGGGACAGGTCAAGAGTCTTGTGCGTAATCCGCGTAGAGTTGTGCCATGGGCAACAGCTCGGGTGACAGGGCGGCCGTACAGTCCGTCGACCGCGCGCTCACCATCCTGAAGTTGCTCGCCCGGGACGGCGAGCTCGGCGTCAGCGAGCTGGCGGCCAGCCTCGGCGTGCACAGGTCCACCGCGTTCCGCCTGGTGGCGACGCTGGAGAGCCACGATCTGGTCGAGCAGGACAGCGACCGCGGCAGATATCGGCTCGGCGTGGGCGTGGTCAGGCTCGCCGGGGCGACCAGCGCGCGGCTCGACCTGGTGCGCGAGAGCCGCGCCGTCACGCCGGCGCTCGCCCGCGCGGTGGGGGAGACCGTCAACGTGGCCGTCCTCGCCGATCGGGAGGCCCTGTACGTCGACCAGGTCGCCGGGCCGTCGGCGCTCCAGCTCCACCACTGGGTGGGTCAGCGGATCCCCCTGCACGCCACGTCGAACGGCAAGGTGCTGCTCGCGCACGCGCCCGCCGCGCTGTGCGAGGAGGTGATCGCGGCCGGGCTGCCCGTCCTCGCCGTCCGGACCGTCACCGACCCCGGCCGGCTGCGCGCGGAACTCGCCGAGGTGCGCCTCCGCGGGTACGCGACGGCGGTGGACGAACTGGAGGACGGCCTGAGCGCGGTCGCGGCGCCCGTCCTCGGCGCGGACGGCTCCGTCATCGCCTCGCTCAGCGCGTCCGGCCCGACCTTCCGGATGCCCGAAACGGCGATCGCCGCGGTAGCCGAGCAGGTCATGGCGGCAGCCCGAGAGGTATCTGCCCGAATGGGATGGTTTGGGTAGGAAGTGCAAAAGGCGGAGAAGCCCCTGATCGGCGCCGGGCACGTTCTTCCGCCCGCCCTCGTGGTTCAGCCGGTGTGGCTCCGGTAGGCCCCTGGCGGTGTTCCGTATTGGCGTCTGAAGGCGTGGGTGAAGGCGTACGGCGAGGTGTAGCCGACCTGCTGGGCGATCGTGCTGACGGGGGCGTCGCAGGTGCGCAGGAGCCGGGCGGCGGTGGTCAGGCGCCACCAGGTCAGATAAGTCAGCGGCGGCCGCCCGACCAGCTGGGTGAAGCGGCGAGCGAAGGCGGCGCGGGACAGGCGTGCCTGCCGGCCCAGCTCCTCGACGGTCCACTGCCGGCCCGGGTCCGCATGGATGGCGCGGAGAGCGGCCGCGACGGACGGGTCGTGCAGGGCCGCGACCCAGCCGGTGCGGGAGTCGTCGCAGGAACGCCGTTCGCCGAACCAGGACCGCAGGACGTACAGCAGAAGCAGGTCCAGCAGTGTGGGGAGCACGGCATCGGCGCCGGGACGAGGCGGGCGCCGCAGTTCGGTCCCGAGGAGGTCGACTGCCGCGCGCAGCTCCGGATGCCGGCCCACCCGGGCAGGCAGGTGGATGACCTCGGGCAGGTCGCTCAGGAGCGGATGGGATCGGGACCTGTCCAGCAGATAGGCGCCGCAGAGCATGACCGCCGTCGGCTGCCGGTCGGCGGGGAGCTCCTCGTCGCCATGCCGGACCCCGGTGAGGGGCGCCGATGAATCGCTCACCGGGGTCGACGGGGCGTCGGCCAGGCCATGGGCGGAGCCGCGCGGCAAGAACGCCACGTCGCCGGGCCCCAGCGCGATCGGCTCCGCCTCCAGTGGCAGGAGCCAGCACGTGCCCTGGAGAACCACGTGGAACCCGGCGGCCTGTGAGGCGGGAAACCAGCGGCAGAAAGGAGCGACTCGCGCGACCAGGGCCGCGTGTGGCCGGCCGGTGCGGGCCGTGCTGACCACGTCTGACAGGACATCCATCCGGTCACCGTAACCGACGTCGCTCATCGGAAGACGATGACGCAAACAGTCGAGCTATTCAGGTATTCAGTCGTCTTTGTGCGCAGCTTTACGGTGCGATAGGCGCTGTGATCCGCACGGCGCCGGATCGCAACTTCGGGAGACCTGACATGAAGATCGCCGTCTTCGGCGCGAACGGATACCAGGGGAAGCTCGTTGTCGCCGAGCTGGCACGGCGCGGCATCGAGGCCGTCCTGGTCGGCCGTGACCCCGTCCGCCTGGCGCAGGCCGCGGCCTCGGTCGGCCTCGATGATGCGGAAAAGCGTGTCGCCACCGTCGACGACCACCCCGGGCTCGTCAAGGCACTGCGCGGATGCGGCGCGGTCGTCAACTGCGCCGGACCCTTCACCCCATCGGGCGCGGCCGTGGTGCGCGCCGCTATCACGGGTGGATCGCACTATGTCGACACCGCAGGTGAGCAGCTCTACATCAAGGGCGTCTTCGAGACCTTCGCGGCGGCGGCGGAGGCGGCCGGTGTCACCGTCGTGCCCGCCACCACCGATGCATGCCTGCCTGCCGACCTCCTCGCCCACCTTCTCGCCGCCCGGATCGGGCCATTGGACGAGCTCGCCGGCACCCATGTGATCGTCGGGGGCGGCGGACCGTCGCGCGGCTCGCTGCGCTCGGTGATCGAAACCATCGAGTCGGTCAGGGCGGGCGGACTCGCCTATGACGACGGAGCGTGGAGACCGGGCATCCCGGCACGGCGCAGCGCGGTCACCCTGCCGGGGGAGCCCGGGGCGACCCCGGTGGCGCGCTTCCCCCTGCCGGAGGTGGTCACCGTCCCGCGACACGTCGCCGTTCGGCACATGGAGGGGCTGGCCGAGGCGGAGATGGTGGAGCGGCTGAACAGCCCGGTGCCGGCAGAGGTCGTCGCGAGCCTTCCCGAAGGGCCGAGTGAGGAGAGCCGCCGAGGGCAGCGCTTCACCTACGTGCTCGACGCCCTCGGCACCGACGGCCGCCGCGCCCGCGGCGTCGTGCGGGGCGCCGACACCTACGGCACCACTGCGGCGATCGCCGCCGAGAGCGCCTGCCGCCTGGTCGCCGAGCCGGCCAAGGCGGGGATCCTCGCCCCCGCCCAGGCGTTCGACTCCCTGGACTTCCTTGAATATCTCGCCCGGCGCGGGATTCGCTGGAGCATTGAGGAGCAGCAGGTCGGCTGACGCTCGGATACCACGCCGGGTCCGCGCCACTACGCTCCCGGCGGGGGCGTGGTTTTGTCCTGTTTTTGATGCTTGACACCCGCAATATGACGCGTCACGCTTGTTGCGTTAAACGCATAACGTTGCGAATTGCGCAACAATATATGCAGCAACGGAGGTGGGTATGACGGGCCCGCGCGTCGTCATCATCGGAGCAGGCGTCGTCGGTGCGGCGCTCGCCGACGAACTGTCGGCCCGGGGCTGGACGGACGTCACCGTGGTCGACCAGGGCCCGGTGCCCGCGACCGGGGGCTCCTCCTCACACGCCCCGGGACTGGTCTTCCAGATCAACGGATCGAAGACGATGACCGAGATGGCGCGCTACACCGTCGAGAAGCTCTGTTCCCTCGACCTCGACGGCGAGCCCTGTTTCCTCCAGGTCGGCGGGCTCGAGGTCGCGACCAGCCCGGAACGGCTCGCCGAGCTGCACCGGCGGCACGGCTGGGCCACGTCCTGGGGCGTCGAGTCGCGCCTGCTCACCCCCGCCGAGTGCGCCGAGCACCACCCCCTGGTCGACCCCGATGCCGTGCTGGGTGGCCTGCTCATCCCCACCGACGGCCTCGCCAAGGCCGTACGCGCGGTCGACGCCCAGCTGAGGCGGGCGCGGTCGCGTGGCGTGCGGGTGCTGGAGCGGCATGAGGTGCTCGACGTCCGCACCGAGGACGGCCGGGTGGCGGGCGTGGTGACCGACCAGGGTGAGATTCCCGCCGACGTCGTGGTCTGCTGCGCCGGCATCTGGGGCCCGAAGGTCGCCGGGATGGTCGGCATGCCGCTGCCGCTGACCCCGCTCGCGCACCAGCTCGCCTGGACCGGCCAGGTGCCCGACCTCGCCGGACGCGAGGAGGAGGCGACGCTGCCGATCCTGCGCCACCAGGACGCCGACCTCTACTACCGCCAGCGGTTCGACGGCATCGGCATCGGCTACTACGGCCACCGGCCGATGCCGATCCGCCCCGAGGAGCTGCTGTCGGTCGACGAGGCCGAGGTCATGCCGTCGGTCCTCACGTTCACCCCCGAGGACTTCGAGGACGCCTGGACCGAGACCCGGCGGCTGCTGCCCGGCACCCGCGCCGCGAAGATCGACGAGGGTATCAACGGGCTGTTCTCCTTCACCCAGGACCACATGCCGCTGATGGGCGAGTCCCCCGAAGTGAAGGGCTTCTGGGTGGCCGAGGCGGTCTGGGTGACCCACTCCGCGGGCGTCGGCAAGGCGATGGCCGAGTGGCTGGTCGACGGTCACTGCACCTCGTTTGATTTGCACGAGTGCGACGTCAACCGGTTCGAGCCGCATCAGCTCGCGCCCGGGTATGTGCTGGCCCGCGACTGCCAGAACTTCGTCGAGGTCTACGACATCATCCACCCGCTCCAGCCGATGGAGGAGCCGCGGCCGGTGCGTCTCAGCCCCTTCCACACCCGGCAGCGCGAGCTGGACGCCTTCTTCCTGGAGGCCGTCGGCTACGAGCGGCCGCAGTGGTACGGCGCGAACGCCCGCCTGCTGGAGGGCCGCGACATCCCCACGCCCAACGACTGGGCGGCGCGCTACTGGTCGCCGATCGTCGGCGCGGAGGCCCAGGCGTCCCGCGAGTCCGTCGCGCTGTACGACATGACGGCGCTGAAGCGGCTGGAGGTCGCGGGTCCCGGCGCCCTCGCCTTCCTCCAGCGGCTGACGACCGGCCAGATGGACAAGTCGGTCGGCTCGGTGACCTACTGCCTGCTGCTCGACGAGGACGGCGGCATCCGCAGCGACGTGACCGTCGCCCGGCTGGGCCGCGACGTGTTCCAGGTCGGCGCCAACGGCAACCTCGACCTCGACTGGTTCCACCGCCACCTGCCCGCGGACGGCTCGGTCATGGTCCGCGACATCACGTCAGGCACCTGCTGCCTCGGCGTCTGGGGCCCTCGCGCCCGCGACCTCGTCCAGCCGCTGACCGACGCCGATTTCTCCAACCAGGGCTTCCGCTACTTCCGGGCGAAGAAGGCGTACATCGGCACCGTGCCGGTCACCGCGCTGCGGCTGTCGTACATCGGCGAGCTGGGCTGGGAGCTCTACACCACCGCCGACCTGGGCGCCAAGCTGTGGGACACGCTCTGGGAGGCCGGGCAGCGGCACGGCATCCTCGCCGGTGGGCGCGGCGCCTTCGCGAGCCTGCGGCTGGAGAAGGGCTACCGGTCCTTCGGCACCGACATGACCTTCGAGCACGACCCGTACGAGGCCGGGCTCGGGTTCGCGGTGAAGATGGACAAGGGCGACTTCATCGGCCGCGAGGCGCTGGAGCGGCGCAAGGAGAACGTGCGCCGCCGCCTCACCTGCCTGACCGTCGACGACCCCACGCAGGTGGTCATGGGCAGGGAGCCGGTCTACGACGGCGACACGAGCGTCGGCTACGTCACCAGCGCGGCCTTCGGCCACACGATCGGCAAGGGCATCGCCTACGCCTGGCTGCCCGCCGAGCTCGCGACCCCGGGACGGACGCTGGAGATCGGCTACTTCGACCGGCGGGTGACCGCCGTGGTCGCCGAGGAGCCCCTGTTCGACCCCGCCATGGAACGGCTGCGCAGCTAGTGGCACCCGAAAGGACTGAAGAAGTGCACGAATCGGTGCTGAACGCGCCGCTCGCCGAGGCCGACCCGGAGGTCGCGGCGGCGATCGGCGCGGAGACGGAACGCCAGCGGTCCACGCTGGAGATGATCGCGTCAGAGAACTTCGCGCCCGTCTCCGTCATGCAGGCCCAGGGGTCGGTGCTGACGAACAAGTACGCCGAGGGCTACCCGGGCAGGCGCTACTACGGCGGCTGCGAGCACGTCGACGTGATCGAGCGGCTGGCGATCGACCGGGTCAAGGCGCTGTTCGGCGCGGAGGCCGCCAACGTGCAGCCCCACTCGGGAGCGCAGGCCAACGCGGCGGCCATGTCCGCGCTGCTGGAGCCGGGCGACACGATCCTCGGCCTCGACCTCGCGCACGGCGGCCACCTCACCCACGGCATGCGGATCAACTTCTCCGGCCGGCTCTACAACGTCGTGGCCTACCACGTCCGTGAGAGCGACAGCCTCGTGGACATGGAGGAGGTCGAGCGGCTCGCCCGCGAGCACCGGCCCAAGCTGATCATCGCGGGCTGGTCGGCCTACCCCCGCCACCTCGACTTCGCCGCCTTCCGGCGCATCGCCGACGAGGTCGGGGCCTACCTGATGGTCGACATGGCGCACTTCGCCGGGCTGGTCGCGGCGGGGCTGCACCCGTCGCCCGTCCCGCACGCGCACGTCGTCACCACGACCACCCACAAGACGCTCGGCGGGCCCAGGGGCGGCGTGATCCTGTCCACCGAGGACCTGGCCAAGAAGATCAACTCATCGGTGTTCCCGGGCCAGCAGGGCGGCCCGCTGGAGCACGTCATCGCGGCCAAGGCCGTCGCCTTCAAGATCGCGGCGGGCGAGTGGTTCCTCGACCGGCAGCGCCGCACGCTGGAGGGCGCGCGGACCCTCGCCGACCGGCTGCTCGCCCCCGACGCCGCCGAGGCGGGCGTACGGGTGCTGTCCGGCGGGACGGACGTCCACCTGGTGCTGGTGGACCTGCGCGAATCCGACCTGGACGGCCGTCAGGCCGAGGACCGGCTCCACGAGGCCGGGATCACGGTCAACCGCAACGCGGTGCCGTTCGACCCCCGGCCCCCGATGGTCACCTCGGGGCTGCGGATCGGCACCCCGGCGCTGGCCACCCGAGGCTTCGCCCGCCCCGAGTTCGAGGAGGTCTCCGACGTGATCGCCCAGGCGCTGCGTCCCGGCGCGGACCTGACGGCGCTGCGCGCCCGGGTCGAGGCCCTCGCCGCCAAGCACCCCCTCTACCCGGGTATCGGGGAGGCCCGATGAGCCCCGGCACTCGGGGGCAAAGGACGCCGGGCGCCGACCTGCCCGACCACCCCGACCGGCTGTGGCGCTCGGCCGAGCCGAAGCGCGCGTACGACGTGGTGATCGTCGGCGGCGGCGGCCACGGCCTTGCCACGGCCTACTACCTGGCCAAGAACCACGGGATCACCGACGTCGCGGTGCTGGAGCGCGGCTGGCTCGCGGGCGGGAACATGGCCCGCAACACCACGATCATCCGGTCGAACTACCTGTGGGACGAGAGCGCGGGCATCTACGAGCACGCGCTGAAGCTGTGGGAGGGGCTGGAGGAGGACCTCGGCTACCCGCTGCTGTTCAGTCAGCGCGGCGTGCTCAACCTCGCGCACAGCCTGCAGGACGTACGCGACAGCGTGCGCCGGGTCAACGCCAACCGGCTCAACGGCGTGGACGCCGAGTGGCTGACGCCGGAGCAGGTCAAGGAGGTCTGCCCGATCGTCGACATCTCGCCCGACGTGCGCTACCCGGTGCTCGGCGGCACCTACCAGCCCCGGGCCGGCATCGCCAAGCACGACTACGTCGCGTGGGGCTTCGCGAAGGCGGCGGCCGACCTCGGGGTCGACATGATCGAGCACTGCGAGGTGACCGGCCTCGACGTGCGCGACGGCCGGGTGACCGGCGTCCGGACCACCCGCGGCCCGATCGCGGCCAAGAAGGTCGCGCTCGCCGCCGCCGGGCACTCCTCGGTCGTCGCCGGGTACGCGGGGGTGTCGCTGCCGCTGCAGAGCCACCCGCTGCAGGCGCTGGTGTCGGAGCTGCTGGAGCCGGTGCACCCGACCGTGGTCATGTCCAACGCGGTCCACGTGTACGTGAGCCAGGCGCACAAGGGCGAGCTGGTCATGGGTGCGGGAATCGACGCGGCCAACTCCTACCGCCAGCGCGGCGCGTTCCACATCATTGAGCGGCAGATGGCGGCCGCGCTGGAGCTGTTCCCGGTCTTCGCCCGGGCGCACGTGCTGCGGACCTGGGGCGGCGTGGTGGACGTGACCCCCGACGCCTCGCCCGTCGTCGGCCTCACCCCCGTCGAGGACCTGTACGTCAACTGCGGCTGGGGCACCGGAGGGTTCAAGGCCACCCCGGGCGTCGGCTGGTGCTACGCCCACACCGTGGCCACCGGCGAGCCCCATCCGCTCAACGCGCCCTTCTCCCTCGACCGGTTCACCACCGGCAAGCTCGTCGACGAGCACGGCGCCGCCGCCGTCGCCCACTGATTGTCTCGGAGTGCCAATGCTGCTGATTCCCTGCCCGTGGTGCGGGCCGCGGGACGAGGCCGAGTTCCACTACGGGGGGCAGGCCCACGTCGCCTATCCGGAGGACCCGGCCGCCCTTTCCGACGAGGAGTGGGCCCGCTACCTGTTCTTCCGTGACAACCCCAAGGGCCTGTTCGCGGAGCGGTGGAGCCACACCGCCGGATGCCGCCGCTGGTTCAACGCCGTACGTGACACCGCCACCAACGAGATCCACGCCGTCTACCGGGCGGGCGAACCGCGGCCGGTGACCGCATGAGCGCACAACCGTACCGCCGCGAGGGAGCGAGCGGGCGAGTGCTGCGCTTCCGGTTCGACGGCCGGGAGTACGAGGGTCTGGAGGGCGACACGCTTGCCTCGGCACTGCTCGCCAACGGCGTGCGCGCGGTGGCGAGCAGCGTCAGGCTCGGCCGCCCGCGCGGCGTGTACGCCGCGGGCTGCGAGGAGCCGAACGCGCTCGTCCAGATCGAGGAGCCCTTCCCCGAGCCCATGCTCCAGGCGACGACCGTCGAGCTGTACGACGGCCTGGTCGCCACGGGCCTGCCGGGACAGGGCAGGCTGGCCGACCGGCCCGACCCGGCGCGGTACGACGCCGTGCACGCGCACTGCGACGTGCTCGTGGTCGGCGCGGGACCGGCCGGCATCGCCGCCGCGGGCGTGGCCGCGCGGGCCGGCGCGCGGGTGATTCTCGCCGACGAGCGGCCCGAGCCGGGCGGCAGCCTGCTCGGCACGGCCGAGACGCTCGGCGGCAGGCCGGGCCGTGAGTGGGCGGCCGAGGAGGCGGCCGCGCTGGCCGCCCTGCCGGAGGTGCGCGTGCTGCGCCGCACCACGGTCCTCGGCCACTACGACGACAACTACGTCATCGCGGTGGAACGCCGGACGAACCATCTGGGCGCCCACGCGCCCGCCGGCATGGCGCGCGAGCGCGTCTGGCGGATCCGCGCCAAGCGGGTGGTGCTGGCCACGGGCGGTCACGAGCGGTTCGTCGCCTTCGCCGGGAACGACCTGCCCGGGGTGATGCTGGCCGGCGCGGCCCGCACGTACGCGAACCACTACCGCGTTCTGCCCGGGCGCCGGGCGGTCGTGTTCACCACCAACGACAGCGCGTACGCCGCGGCGCTCGACCTCGCCGGCGCCGGCGTCGAGATCGCCGCAATCGCCGACGTGCGGCAGGCTCCCGGCGAGGTGTGGGCCTCCCGTTGCGCCGAGCGCGGCATCGAGGTCCTGACCGGCCACGTGGTCACCGCGGCGAAGGGCGAGGGTGAGGTCTCCTCGGTCGGGATCGCCCCGCGTGTGGGTGGCGGCGTGCGGGAGGTTCCCGCCGACCTGCTGCTCGTGTCGGGCGGCTGGACGCCGGTGGTGCACCTGTTCAGCCAGGCCGGGGGCACGCTGCGGTACGACGAGGAGCTGGGCGCGTTCACGCCCGGCGAGACCCGTCAGGCGGTGGAGGCCGCCGGGTTCGCCAGGGGCGTCCGTACGCTGCGGGCCTGCCTGGAGGACGGCGCCGAGGCGGGCCGCCGCGCGCTGGCCGCCGCGGGCTTCGCCCTGCCGGCCGAGATCGCTGTGCCGTCCGCCGAGGGGGAGCCCGCCGCCGCGCCCGCCGAGCACCTGTGGCTCGTCGAGGCCGACGATTACCGCACGCACTTCGTGGACCTGCAGCGGGACGTCACCGTGGCGGAGGTCCTGCGCGCGACCGGCGCGGGGCTCACCTCGGTCGAGCACGTCAAGCGCTACACCACCGCCGGCACGGCCCACGACCAGGGCAAGACGTCCGGGCTGCTGACCGGCGGTGTCGTGGCGCACGCGCTCGGCGTCGACCTCGCCGAGCTGGGGACCACGACGTTCCGCGCGCCGTACACGCCGGTGTCGTTCGCCGCGCTGGCGGGCCGCGACCGGGGACCGCTGCACGACCCGGTGCGCGTCACCGCCGTGCACGAGTGGCACGCGGCGCGCGGGGCGCTGTTCGAGAACGTGGGGCAGTGGAAGCGGCCCTGGTACTACCCGCGGCAGGGTGAGGACATGGAGGCCGCCGTGCTGCGCGAGTGCCGGGCGGCGCGCGAGGACGTGGCCGCGATGGACGCCTCCACGCTCGGGAAGATCGACGTGATCGGGCCCGACGCGGCCGTGTTCCTCGACCGGCTCTACACGAACATGATGAGCACGCTCAAGGTCGGCTCCATCCGCTACGGCGTGATGTGCCGTCCCGACGGCATGGTCTTCGACGACGGCACCGTCATCCGCCTGGCGGACGACCGCTTCCTCGTCACCACGACCACCGGCAACGCGGCGGCGGTGCTCGACTGGATGGAGGAGTGGCTGCAGACCGAGTGGCCGGACCTGCGGGTCTGCTGCACCTCGGTCACCGAGCAGTGGGCGACCGTGGCGCTCGTCGGGCCGCGTTCCCGCGAGGTGCTCGCGCGGCTCGCGCCCGGCCTCGCGGTGGACAACGAGAGCTTCCCGTTCATGACGTGGCGGGACGCCGAGGTTGCCGGGATCGAGGCGCGGGTCTGCCGGATCAGCTTCTCGGGCGAGCTGGCCTACGAGATCAACGTGTCCTCCTGGTCCGGGCTCGCCCTGTGGGAGGCGGTCATGGCGTCCGGCGAGGTCACGCCGTACGGCACCGAGACCATGCACGTGCTGCGCGCCGAGAAGGGGTTCCCGATCGTCGGCCAGGACACCGACGGCACGGTCACCCCGCAGGACCTCGGCATGGAGTGGATCGTCTCGAAGAAGAAGGCCGACTTCGTCGGCAAGCGGTCCTTCGCCAGGGCGGACACCTCCCGGCCCGACCGCAAACACCTGGTCGGCCTGCTGCCCGAGGACCCCGGCGTGCTGCTGCCCGAGGGCGCCCACCTCGTGGAGACCTCGGCGCTGCCCGAGCCGCCGGTGCCCACGCTCGGCTTCGTCACCTCCAGCTACCGCAGCGCCGCGCTGGGCCGTACGTTCGCGCTCGCGCTGGTGAGCGGCGGGCGCGAGCGGGTCGGCGAGCGGCTGTACGCGCCGGTCGGGGCGGACCTGGTGCCCGTCACCGTGACCTCCCACGTCCTGTACGACCCGGAAGGAGCGCGCCGCGATGGCTGATTCGGCGGCTGAGTCGACGGCTGAGCGCAGGAGCCCGGCCGCGGCGTTCGCGGCCAGGTTCGAGGCGGCGAGCGCGGGCGGCGGCCTGCGCCTGGCCGAGATCCCGTTCCTGACCCAGATCAACCTCCGGGTGGACCCCAAGAGCCCGGCGGCGGAACGCATCGGGACGGCGATCGGCGTGCCGCTGCCGGTGGAGCCCGGCACCGCGGCGGGCGGCGGCGACGTGGAGGTGCTGTGGCTCGGGCCCGACGAGTGGCTGGTGCTCGGCCCCGACGGCGCCGGCCCCGGCCTGGTGGAGCGGCTCATCGAGGCGGCGGACGGCGAGCACGTCTCGGTCGTCGACGTGTCGGCCCAGCGCACCACCCTGGTGGTCGCCGGGGACCGGGCGCGAGACGTGCTGGCCCACGGCTGCGCGCTGGACCTGCATCCCCGCGTGTTCGGCCCGGGCCGGTGCGCCCAGACCATGCTGGCCAGGGCGGGAGTCGTCCTGGTCGCCGGTGAGGACGGCTTCCGCCTGCTGGTCCGCTCGTCCTTCGCGGGGTACGTCGCGGAGTGGCTGCTCGACGCGTCCGCCGAGTACGTGGCCGGCGGATAAGCGGCCGCTCACGATCGGCATCGGCCCGTCGGGTTCGCATCTCGCCGGGCCGATGCGCGCGTCGTGGAAGGCTGACGACCGGACATTTCCGGGCGTGACATACCATCGAGGACGCTCGTGAGGAGGGCCGTCCATACCCCGGTGGGAGATCATGTTCCGCACGCTGATGAAGTCGAAGATCCACCGCGCCACCGTCACGCAGGCCGATCTGCACTACGTCGGCTCGGTGACGATCGACGCGGACCTGATGGCCGAGGCCGACCTCGTCGAGGGTGAGAAGGTCGACATCGTCGACATCGACAACGGCAACCGGCTGTCCACGTACGTCATCGAGGGCCCGGCGGGCTCCGGGGTGATCGGCATCAACGGCGCCGCCGCCCGCCTCATCTCGGTCGGCGACCTCGTGATCATCATCGCGTACGCGCTGGTCGCCGAGGAGGAGGTCAAGGCGCTCAAGCCGCGTGTCGTCTTCGTCGACAAGGACAACAAGCCGCTGCACGTGGGCTCCGACCCCGCCGCCGTACCCGACGGCATGGGCCTGACCCCCGGCGACCTCGCTCCGCCCACCACCGCCTGACCTGCTCGCTCGGCATCGCTTCTCTTCACCTGTCGGATCCTGTCGGATCGCGCTCGCGCCAGGCGGTCAGAAACGGCGGTGGGGTCGCCCGGGATGCTCGGCCAGGCGCGGCTGTCCCCGGAGAGCGGCGGGGCCGGAAACCGGCTCGTCGATTCCGCACGCCGTGCTGCCGGGCCTTCATGAGAGGTGAGGCTTCACCGCCTGAATTTCCCTGAGGCGGGTGGCGACCCTGGCCTGTCCGGGCACCCGCAGACGGCGGTATATCACGAGGGCGGCGCGGAGACGGGCGAGGGCGGTGTCGCGGTCACCGATTCGGTCCGCACAGCGAGCGATGCCTTCGAGCGCTCGCCCTTCCTCCAGTGCGATGCCCACGTCGCGGGACAGGCGCAATGCCTCCCGGTAGACGGGCAGGGCCGCCTGTGGTCCTTCGGCGTCGGCCAGCAGGTCGGCCTTGCTGTTGATCGTCTCGGCCTGCCCGTGCGGGTCGCGGGCCTCCTGGAAGAAGAGCAGGGCCTCTTCCAGAAGCATGGCGGCGCCGCTGTGGTCGCCGTGTGCGTGGCGCAGGCGTCCCAGCTCATGGAGCACGTTGGCCTCGCCGTTCCGGTTGCCGTTGTGCCGGTAGAGATCCCCCGCCTGGTTCAGGAGATCCGCCGCCTGCGCCAGATCGCCGGTCGCGTGCCGGACATGTCCCAATTCGTAAAGGGTCGTGGCTATGGCGATGGGGTGTCCCTCTTGCCGATTGAGGACCAGCGCCCGATCCAAGAGGATGGCCGCCGATCCGAAGTCTCCGGTCACGTACCGGATGCGAGCGAGATCGATGCAGGTGATCGCTTCGCCGTGACGGTGACCGGCTTCGCAGACGATGCGCAGCTCTCGCTCCAGCAGATCGGCGGCGTGCGCGTAGTCCCCGGTCATCGTGTGGACACGGGCCAGGATCTGCAGGGATTTGGCCTCGGCGAGCCGGTCGCCGGTCTCCCTGCACAGGTGCACGGCGCGTTCTTGTAGTGCGGCGGCCTCGGCGTACTCGCCCATCATGTAGCGGATGCGGCCCAGGTCCTGCAACGCGGCCGCTTCGGCGGCGGACTCTTCAAGGCGGCGCGCCAAGGCAACCGCGGCGCTGTGCAGGGCTGCCGCGTGCTGCCAAGGGCCTTCGAGAAGGTGGAAGCAGGTCACGGCGGCGGTGAGGTCGAGAACGTGTGGTGCCAGGTCGTGGGTGGTGGCGTAGGCGAGGCAGGCCAGCAGGTTGGCGTTGTCGGAGCGCATCCAGGCCATGGCGGCGCCCGGGCCGGGGAACGGGGGGATCTGTCTGGGCGCCGGGGCTGCCGGCGTCCACTCCGCTCGCGCGTAGGGGATCACCTGGGCGCCAGCCGCCGCGGCGGCGTGCTCGTAATAGCCCAGCAACCGCTCGATCGCCTGTCCGGAGTCGTCGTGGTCGACCAATGCCTGGGCGTATGCGCGGAGCAGGTCGTGCATCCGGTAGCGGCCGGCGGCCGGCTCGTCGACGAGATGGTCGGTGTAGAGCGCTTCCAACTCGGCACGCGCCTGGCCTACGGAAATCCCCGCGAGTGCGGCGGTGGCGTAGGCGTCGACGTCGGTGCCGGGATGCAGGCTCAGGTGGCGGAACAGCCGTTGCCGTGCGTCGGGGAGGTCGCGGTAGGACATCTGGAACGCGGCGGCCACCGCCCGGTTGCCGCCTGACAGCTCGCCGAGCCGGTCACGGGTGCCGGCGAAGTCCACTGCGAAGTCGATGACGCGCCAGGCGGGATGGTGCGCCAGTCGCCCGGCAAGCAGGGCGATGGCCAGAGGGAGGTAGCCGCACAGGCGGACGAGCTCCGCCGCCGTGTCCGCTTCGGCACCGGTCAGCGGGCCGCGGTGCACGAGGCGGGCGAAGAGCTTGGCGGCCTGGTCCGGTGGCATGGTATCGAGGGTGAGTGGCGCCGCACCGTCAAGTGCGACCAGGCGGCGCCGGCTGGTGATCAGGACGAGGCATCCGGCCGCGCCCGGCAACAGCGGCTCGACCTGGTCATGGTCCGCGGCGTCGTCCAGGACCAGCAGCACTCTTCTGTCGGCAAGAAAGGCCCGCCAGCGTGCGGCTCGCGCGTGCAGTCCGTGGGGAATCTCGGCCGGAGGCGTGCCGGTGCCGGACAGGAGATCCGCGAGCACGCTGGCGGGGTCGGCTCGAGACATCCCTTGCGTGTGCGCGTGCA
The DNA here is from genome assembly GCF_030268985.1 of Microbispora sp. NBRC 16548. Classification (NCBI taxonomy): domain Bacteria; kingdom Bacillati; phylum Actinomycetota; class Actinomycetes; order Streptosporangiales; family Streptosporangiaceae; genus Microbispora; species Microbispora sp. NBRC 16548. Next base: position 400,275 of record NZ_BSSF01000008.1, on the reverse strand, counting down.
GATTCACGAACAGTTGCCCGTCGGGAAACGCGTCGGAGACCAGGTGGGCCGCATGTACCGCCAGCGCGGTCTTGCCCACGCCCGGCATGCCGTCGATGGTAAGCACTGTCGCAGTCCTGGGTGCCGCAGTGGCGGCGGCGATGAGGCGCCCCAACTCGCTGTCACGGCCCGTGAACGCCGCGATGTCCCGAGGCAGGGTGTGCAGGACCGCCGCGGACATCGGCGGCCGATCGCCGGGAAGCGGGCGCTCCTGCTTGGCGGCGGGCCGGTGACAGGACGCGGCCCGGCCGTAGACCAGGGTCGCCAGTTCGCCGCCGGTAGCCAGAGCCATGTCACAGCGGCGGGCGACGTCGTGGGTGAGCGGCTTCCTGCCGGTCTCTACCTTGCTGAGGTAGCCCTTGCTGTAGTGCGTCAGCCGGGAAAGCTCCCCGAGTGAAACGCTGCGCTGCTGCCGCAGTCGCCGTAGGTGTTCTCCCGGGCTCGCTCGCGGAGCCATGCGGCTCGGATCTGCATCAGCCACGGCCTGCTCTCCGTTTTCGTCTCCTCGTGAAAATGAGCCATTGCACAGAGTAATAGGCGTGATCGGCGCTACCAGGGAATTCGCATTCTTGTGGACTGTGTATGAATTTGTGTGGGTTTCCCGGTGGGCCCGCTTCCGAGGGTGACGGGAAACGCCTTTCCCCGCCGGGGCCTGCAGCAACACCATCGTCCCACCGGGTCCTGAGTCGCCCCGACTGTGGGCCGAAGAAGCGAGAGGAAAACCCATGTACGAGCGAATTCTCCTGCGGATCATCGTTACTGCCTCGGTGGCCCTGCTGGGCGCTGCGCTGTCGTTGACTGCGACCGCGCAAAGCGTGATATCGCGGGTCGAATTGGGCGGCGAGGTCGTATGCGCTTCCGGGACGACCGGTCAGGGCGGCGTCATCGACGCCTTCGCCTACCGCGATGGGCGTTGCCTGGACGACGGCGGGACGGGTCCGCGCTCCTTCCCCTGCGGCGGGTCGGCCTACCGGCGCCGACACTGAGGCGGTGGATGACGGCCCTGGTGTCCGCTGTCACCGATGCTGGTGGGGGGGTGTGGCTGCTCGGCCTGCGATGGCCGGGCAGCCGCGGCGGTCATCGGGGCGGGTCCGGCGGGGGCTGATGCTCCGAGATGAGGGCGAGTAGGTTATCCGCCACAATCGCACCCTTTGTGAGGAGTGTCACTCGTGCCCTTCGTCGTCGATCTCACCGACGGGTCCGTCGAGCGGGAGGACCGGTCCGCCGAGACCGGCCACTTCGGCGGGTCGATCCTCGGCCTGCGGCTTCTGGCCGAGCGCACCCCCGCCGGGCTCGACCCGTACGATCCCCGGGCCCTGCTGTACGTCGCGGCCGGCGTCCTCGGCGGCGCGGCCGCGCCGGGGCTCGCGAAGGCGGTGTTCCTGGCCAAGTCGCCGTTGACCGGGGTGGCGGGAGAGGCCCACGCGCTCGGGCCCTTCGCGGCCGGGATCCGAGGCGCGGGCGCCAAGGCGCTGGCGGTCACCGGCAGGGCGGCGCGGCTGTCGTACCTGCTGGTCGAGGACGGCCGGATCGGCGTCCACCCGGCCGAGGACCTGCGAGGCCTCGGCACCGCCGCCACCACGGACGCGCTGCGGGCGCGGCACGGCGAAGGTGCGCACGTCGCCGCCATCGGGCCGGCGGGGGAGAGCCTGGTCCGCTACGCGAGCGTGGTGACCGACTACGCCTACCCCGCGGCCCGGTACGGCCTCGGCGCGGTGCTCGGCGCCAAGAACCTCAAGGCGATCGTCTGCGTGGGGGACGCCCCGGCCGCCGTGGCCGACCCGCGCGCCCTGGCGGAGATCGCGGCCTTCTATCGCGCCGCGTTGCCCGGCAACGCGCTCGCGGCCTGGCAGCATGCCGATCCGGGGTTCGGCTCCTGGACGGGGGAGCCGCCCGCGCCCGGCTACCTGAGCGTGCGGAACTTCTCCCACACCGGCGACAGCGGGCTGCGCGTCCCGTCCGAGGCCGACTACGAGGGGCGTGCCGTGGCCACGCGCGGGAGTTGCCCCGGCTGCCCGAACGACTGCCTCAAGACGTACGCGCCGCTCGACGCGCCCGAGCGCAGGACCGGAGGGCTGGGTCAGGAGGCGTTCGCGTCCCTGGGCTGGAACCTCGGCGTCGACGACACCGGCGCGGTGCTCGCGCTGAACGCGCTGTGCAACGACCTCGGCCTCGACCAGGTCTCCTTCGGTGGCACGGTCGCCTTCGCGATGGAGTGCGCGGCCCGCGGCCTGCTCGCGGAAGGGCCTGCCTTCGGCGACGCGGCGGCGGTGACGGCGCTCGCCCACGAGGTCGCGGCCAGGAGTGGCGCCCTCGGCGACCTGCTCGCCGAGGGTTCGGCCCGCGCCGCGGGCACCCTTGGCGCCGTGCCGTACGCGATGACCGTGAAGGGCGCCGAGGTGCCGTGCTTCGACCCGCGGGTGCAGCCGGGCCTCGGCCTGGGTTACGCCGCCGCGCCCAACGGGCCGCGCTACGACGCCCTGGAGCACGACCTGGACTTCGAACCCGCAGGCGCGCTCGCCTACTGCCTGCCCGAGGCGGCGCGGATCGGCGCCGAGCCCGCGCCGGCCGGCCTGCTCGACGCCGCACGCGGGCGGCGCACCGCGCGCCTGCTGCGCCTGTGGAGCGCCCTCGACGCGTGGAACATCTGCCTGTTCGCGTCGTCGCCGACCAGGCCGCTGACGCTCGGCCACCTGACGGCGCTGGTCACCGCCGTCTCCGGGGCCGGGTGCACGCTGGACGACCTGCTCGCGGCGGGTGCCGCGCGCCTCGACCTCATGCGCGCGTACGCGCTGCGCGAGGGCGGCGGGCCCGACGAACTGCCGGCCCGGTTCCACGACGAGCCGGTCGCGGCCGGGCCGTACGCCGGGGCACGGCTGGCCCGGGAGGACTTCGCACCGGCGCTCGCCGCCTTCCACGCCGAACTCGGCTGGAATGCCTGACTGAAAATCACCGACATTGCACGGCAAGTTCTGAAATTTTCTTCACAGGATTCGGTGAAGTCGTTATGATCTTCCGTCTTGCCGGCGGCGCTGATCAGCCGGCCGCGTCCATGCCGGCGGGGCCCTCGGCGGTTCCCCGCGACTGATGGGAGATGGATTATGAGGCGTGCACTGGCGGCGTTGGGCATCGGCGTGGGTCTGCTGGGTTCCGCCGTCGTCTCCACCCCGGCTCAGGCCGCGAGCGTGGTGACGGCCCCCCTGGCCACCGACGTCTCGGCCGCTCAGCAGGCCGCCGCGTTCTGGTTGGCCGGCGGGGGAGCGAACCTGCAGAACGCCACGCCGTACGCCGTGCAGACCGAGGTCCACGCGGAACGCGTGTCCACCGGTGTCGTCGCGGACGGCAAGCCGGGCCTCGTCGGGGCGTCGCAGGACGTGCTCTCGAAGAAGGTGAAAACGCCCACGACCGTGGGCAAGGTGTTCTTCGTCGGTGCCGACGGTCAGCCGCACTGGTGCACGGCCACGGCCGTGCAGTCGTCCTATCGCAACGTCGTCGCCACGGCCGGTCACTGCGTGTACGACACCGAGCGCACCGGCGGCACGCTCGGCAAGTGGGTCTTCGTGCCCGGCTACTCGGGCGGCAAGACCCCGGGGGTCCTGTACGTCGGAAAGTACGCCTTCACCCACTACGACTTCGACGTGTACCGGGACTACGGCCGCGACGTCGCCTTCGTGAACGTGTACAACGGCGTTGTCCCCTCGTCCTCCGGGGGGCTGACCGACAGCGGGCGGCTGGGCGACAACGTCGGCGGGCAGGGCCTCGCCTACAACCAGCCGCCGGCTTCCTCGGTCGACGTCTTCGGCTACCCGGCCGGTCCCAACCCCGACGGAACCCGGCCCTACACGGGTGAGACCCTCGAGCGGTCCACCGGATCGACGTTCGCCATGACGCTCCTCGACCTCCTCGCCAATCAGCCCGTCGGCGTCGACTCCCCGTTCACCGGTGAAGGCTCCCTCGGCTCCTCGTGGCTGTACCGCTACAGCGGCGACACCCGCACCGGTTACCTGAACGGCATCACGATCAGCGTCTCCGACACCGACGGCGACAACCGCTACGACACCAGCGTCTCCCCGTACTTCGACGGCGAGGTGCTGGCGGTCTACTCCGAAGCCGCCAAGCTCTACACCGGCTCGATCGCATAGCCGTCCCGGCACTACCCGCCCCCGTCGCGCCCGCCCATCCCCCGGGTGCGACAGGGGCCTTTTTCATTTGTGACACTTCCGTTAATCACGCAAGAAAAACGATTGACCAACCTCTTGTCCGGTTTGTGAGGCCACTGCTATCGTCTGGTCAATCGTTTGACGAGTGCGGCGGACGGGTGGTGTACGAGGCCCGTCCCGTTCCCGCCGCACGGCCACCGGGACGCGACCGGGACGCAGAACCAAGGGAGACCATCGGGGATGGCAGTCACTATCGACCTGAGCGGGCGCACGGCGCTCGTGACCGGGGCCGCGGGAGGGCTCGGCGTCGCGTGCGCCCGGGCCCTCGCCGACGCCGGCGCGAGCGTCGTGCTGTCCGACCTGGAGGGGCCGCGGCTGGCCGAGGCCGCGGCCGCCGCCGGGGCGGAGGCCCGTGCGGCCGACATCGCCGACCCCGGCCAGGCCAGGGCGCTGGTGGACGGTCTCGACCGCGTCGACGTCCTGGTGAACTGCGCCGGCATCATGCGGACGACCCCGCTGCTGGAGGTCGAGGCGGACGAGTGGCGCAGGATCGTCGACGTCAACCTGAACGGCACCTTCTGGCTCACCCAGGCGGCCGGGCGGCGCATGGTGGAGCAGGGGAGCGGATCGATCGTCACCCTGGCCTCGGTCGCCGCCCGGTCGGGACGGCCGAACGCGGCGCACTACGCGGCCACCAAGACGGCCCTGCTGTCGCTGACGAAGTCGGCGGCGCTCGCGCTCGCCCCGGTGCGCGTCAACGCGGTCTGCCCCGGGGTCATCCTCACCCGCATGTGGGAGGAGATCATGGCCGACCGCGACGAGCACTTCGGCCCCGACGCCGGCGCCCGCTATCTCCAGGAGGTGAGCGACCGGTCGCCGCTGCGGCGGCCCGGCCGGCCCGAGGAGATCGCCGCGGCGGTGCTGTTCCTGGCCAGCGACCTCGCCTCGTTCGTCACCGGCCAGGCGCTCAACGTCGACGGCGGACTGGAGATGGACTGACCATGCAGACCTTCAAGCTCCTGCCGGAGCTGTTCGGCGACGCCGGAATGGCGACGATCTTCTCGGCCGAGCGGACCGTGCTCGCCTGGCTGCGGGTCGAGGCCGCGCTGGCGCAGGCGCAGGCCGACGCGGGAGTGATCACCGCCGCCGACGCCGAGGCCATCTCCGTCGCCTGCGTGCTGGACAACGTCGACGTCGAGCGCCTGTGGCGCGAGGCGGTGAACGTCGGCTACCCGATCCTGCCGTTGGTCCGCATGATCGCCGCGGCGCTGCCCGAGGGGCCGAACGGCCGCGTCCACTACGGCGCGACCACCCAGGACATCATGGACAGCGGCGTGGCACTGCAGATGGGCGAGGCCCTGGACCGGCTCGCCGCGCTGCTCGGCGCGTTCGGCGACACCCTCGCACGACTGGTCGAGGAGCACGCGGGCACCGTGATCGCCGCCCGCACCCACGCCCAGCAGGCCGTGCCCACGACGTTCGGGGCGAAACTCGCGGTGCTGCTGGCGGAGCTCACCCGCCAGCGTGAGCGGGTGAGGGCGGCCGGGCGCCGGGTCCGCGTCGTCTCGCTCTTCGGCGCAGGAGGCACCTCCGCCGCCATGGGCGAGCAGGCGGCCCAGGTCAGGAAGGGCATGGCCGTACGGCTCGGCCTCGCGGCGGCCGACGTGCCCTGGCACGTGTCCCGTGACGGCATCGCCGAGTTCGGCGTCACGTGCGCGAGCGTGGCGGCCACCGCCGCCCGATTCGCCCGCGAGGTGGTGGACCTGTCCCGCACCGAGGTCGGCGAGGTGCGCGAGGCGGGCGGCCACCATCGCGGCGCTTCGTCGACGATGCCGCAGAAGGCCAACCCGATCGGCTGCGAGGCCGTCATCGGCATGTCGGCCACGGCCGGGGCGCTCAGCTCGGCCCTGTTCCGGGCGATGGAGGCCGGCCACGAGCGGGCCGCGGGCGAGTGGCAGATCGAGTGGTACGCCGTCCCGCTGCTGGCCGAGCTGGCCGCCGGCGCGCTCGCCACGGCCGTCGAGGTGGCCGAGGGCCTGCGCGTGTTCCCCGACGCCATGCGGGCCAACCTCGACGCGGAGGGCGGGCTCATCATGGCGGAGGCGTACATGATGCGCCTGGCTCCGGCGCTCGGCCGGGAGCGGGCGCACGACCTCGTCTACCAGGCGGCGCACGAGGCGCGGGCCCGGCGCGGCACGCTGGCCGACACGCTGCGCGAGGTGGCGGGCCCCGGCGACCTGGCCACGCTCGGCCCGCTGCCGCTGCCCCCCGAGTCGTACGTCGGCGACGCCGAGGCGGTCTGCGTGGCCGCGCTCGCGGGATGGCGCGGCGAGGCAACCATGGACCACGACAACGAGGAGTCCGGCGAATGAGCGAGCGACGGCTTGCGGATCTGCTGGAGATGTGGCGCGTGCGCGCCTTCGAGGAAAAGGTGCGGGAGCTGCGCCTCGCGGGTCCGATCGTCGGGTCCGTCCACCTGTGCATCGGGCAGGAGGCGATCCCGGTCGGCGCCTGCGACGTGCTGGAGCCCGAGGACGCGCTGTTCGCGACCTACCGGGGGCACGGCTGGGCCCTCGCCAGGGGCGTGCCCGCCGAGCGGATGTTCGCCGAGCTGCTCGGCCGCCGGACCGGCGTCAACGGCGGCAGGGGAGGATCGGCCTACTTCACCGCCGCGGAGTACGGCTTCCACGGGGAGAACTCGATCGTCGGCGCCGGCGCCCCGATCGCCTGCGGTGCGGCGCTCGCCGGCCGCTACGACGGCTCCAACCGGGCCGCGGTGACGGTGTTCGGCGACGGCGCGATGAACCAGGGCGCGGTGCACGAGGCGATGAACTTCGCCGCCGCCTTCGCCCTGCCCGTGGTCTTCGTCTGCGAGAACAACCGCTACTCCGAGCTGACCCCGATCGCCGACATGGTCCGCTCGAGCAGGCTCGCCGACCGCGCGGCGGCGTACGGCATGCCGGGCTACCGCATCGACGGCAACGACGTGGAGGCCGTCCGCTTCCACGTGCGCGACGCGCTGGAGGTCGCCAAGGAGAACGGCGGCCCGACGCTGCTGGAGTGCATGACCGAGCGCATCGTCGGCCACTACATCGGCGATGCGGAGAACTACCGCAAGCCGGGCGAGATGGACCGCATCAGGGCGCGGGAGCCGATCGCCCGGCTGCGCGCGGGCCTGCTCGCCGACGGGGTGCCGGCCGCCGAGATCGACGCGGTCGAGGCCCGCGCGAGAGCCGAGATGGAGACCGCCGCCGCGGCGGCGCTGGCCGCGCCGTTCGCCGACCCCGCGACCGCGAGGGAGCACCTCTATGCCTGAGACCCGGAAACTGAACTACGGCGAGGCCGTCAACGCCGCGCTGCACCGCCTCATGACGGAGCTGCCCGAGACCCTCGTGTACGGCGAGGACGTCGGCCTTCCCGGAGGCGTGTTCGGCGTCACCCGGGGGCTGCGCAAGCAGTTCGGCGACCGGGCCTTCGACACGCCGATCAGCGAGTCGGCCATCCTGGGCAGCGCGGTCGGCGCGGCCATGATGGGCCGCCGTCCGATCGTCGAGATCATGTGGGCCGACTTCTCGCTGGTGGCGCTCGACCAGATCGTGAACCAGGCGGCCAACGTCCGCTACGTCTCCGGGGGCCGGTTGAAGGCGCCGATGACGATCCGCACCCAGCAGGGCAACGCCCCGGGCGCGTGCGCCCAGCACTCGCAGTGCCTGGAGGCGCTGTTCCTGCACGTCCCCGGGCTGCGGGTGTGCATGCCGTCCACACCGCAGGACGCCTACGACCTGCTCGTGACCGCGGTGCACTGCGACGACCCGGTCCTCGTCATCGAGAACAGGAGCCTCTACTTCGGCGCCAAGGAGGAGGTGACGGTCGGGGGCCCGGTCCAGCCCATGGGCGGGGCGCGGGTGCGCCGTCACGGCTCCGACGTCACGGTGGTCACCTGGGGCGCGATGACCGCGCGGGTGCTCGACGCCGCCGATGCGCTGGCCGCCGACGGCATCGAGGCGGAGGTGCTGGAGACGCCCTGGCTCAACCCGTTCGACACCGAGGCCGTGCTCTCGAGCGCCGGCCGCACGGGCAGGCTCGCGGTCGTCCACGAGGCCAACGTGACCGGCGGGTTCGGGGCCGAGGTCGTGGCGCGGGTCGCAGGGGCGGGCGTCCCGCTGGTGGCGCCGCCCATCCGGGTGGGGGCGCCCGATGTCCGGATGCCGGCCGCGCCGATCCTGGCGCAGGCGCTGCTGCCGGACACCGATCGCATCGCGGGGGAGGTGCGAACGCTCGTCAAGAGCTGAGTGCCCTTGAGTGAGCACGTCATGAAATGTCATCACCCGATTTGAGCAAACGATTGACCTCCCCTGAGCAGGAGAAACAATGAAGAAGGCACTCATCGTCGTGGCCGCCCTGGCGGTCGGCGCGACGGCCTGCGGCGGCTCCGGCGGCTCCGGCGCCTCCCAGGCCGCCTCGGAGAAGAAGGAATACACGATCGGCGTCTCCAACCTCGGCCTGAGCTTCCCGTTCCCCTCCGCCATCGGCAAGGGCATCAAGGACGAGGCCGCCAAGCTCGGCGTGAAGATCACCGAGCTGGACGCCCAGGGCAAGGCCGACAAGCAGAGCAACGACGTGCAGGACCTCATCGCGCAGCAGCCGGACGGCGTGCTGCTGCTGCCCGTGGACTCCGGCGTCGCCCAGGGCCTCGCCGACAAGCTCAAGGCGTCGAACATCCCGACCGTGGCCGTCGCGTCCCAGGTCGGCGATCCCAAGACCCGTCAGCTCAAGGACGTCTACCCCGGCCTGGTCGCGCTCGTCACGCAGGACGAGCCCGCCGCCGGGGGCAAGGCCGGCGAGATCGCGGCCCAGATCCTCCCCGAGGGCGGCAAGATGGCCGTGGTCGAGGGCGCGGCCGGCTTCGCCGAGGTCGTCCTGCGTTACCAGGACTTCCCGAAGGCCGCCGAGGCGAAGGGTGCGAAGTTCGAGGTCGTGGCCCGCCAGCCCGGCGACTGGGTGCAGGACAAGGCCCAGTCGGCCTGCCAGAACATGCTCGCCTCCAACCCCGACGTCACGCTGTTCTACGCCGAGTCTGACGACATGGCGGTCGGCTGCGCCAAGGCCGTGAAGTCGGCCAACTCCACCGCGAAGATCGTGGGCATCGGCGGCAGCAAACTCGGCGTCGACGCCGTCACCTCCGGCGAGATCGCCGGCACCGTCTGCTTCAAGCCCGAGGACCTCGGCAAGCTCGCCCTCGACACGCTGTACAAGCACCTGACCGGCGAGCAGAAGCAGGACGCCGCCTTCGTGACGTACGACACCCCGGCCATCACGAAGGACAACGTCGCCGACTGCACGCCGCAATGGTAGACACCCCGCTGCTGTCCCTCGAGGGCGTCGGCAAGTCGTTCCCCAACGGCACCGTCGCCCTCCGGGGAGCGCGGCTCACGGTCCTCCCCGGCAGCGTGCACGGTCTGGTCGGGGCCAACGGCGCGGGCAAGTCCACGATGATCAAAATCATCGCCGGGGCGCACGCGCCGACGGCGGGCACGGTCCGCTGGAAGGGCGAGGAGGTCGTCTGGCGCGATCCCGGCGCGGCCAGGAAGGCCGGCGTCGCCACGATCATGCAGCACGTCCCGCTCGCGCCCACGCTGACCGTGCTGGAGAACGTCTTCCTCGGCGCCCCCGGGCCGTGGCGGCTGCCGCGCGCCCGCCGCCGGGAGTTCGACCGGCTGCTCGAGCGGGTGCGCTACGAGATCGACCCGGACGCCGAGGTGGCCGGCCTGGCCATCGGCGAGCGGCAGATGGTCGCCATCCTGCAGGCGCTCGCCATCGGCGCGAACCTCGTCGTCATGGACGAGCCGACCGCCTCGCTCGCCGAGGGCGAGCGCCAGGTGGTGTTCGACGTGGTGCGCAGGCTCTCGGCGCAGGGCACCGCCTTCCTCTACGTGTCCCACTTCCTCGACGAGGTGCTGTCGCTCACCGACCGGGTGACCGTGCTGCGGGACGGCACCGTGGTGGAGGAGGGCCCGACCGCCGCCTATGACGAGGACCGGCTGGTCCAGGCCATCGTCGGGCGGGACCTGCTCGCGGCCGAGCGGCGCGCCCCGGCCCCCGTCGCCGCCGACGCCCCGGTGGCCCTCGCCGTACGGAACCTCAGCTCGCCGGCCGGGGTGCGCGACGTGTCGTTCGAGGTGCGCCGCGGCGAGGTGGTCGGCATCGCGGGCCTGCTCGGATCCGGCCGGTCGGAGATCCTGCACGCGGTGTACGGTGCGGACTCCCGCGCCCGCGGCGAGGTCCTGGTGGACGGCCGTCCGGTGCGGCGCGGACCCCGCGCGGCGGTCGCCGCCGGGATGGCCCTCGTCCCCGAGGACCGCAACGCCCAGGGGATCGTGGGCGCGTTCCCCATCTGGAAGAACATCTCCCTGCCCGATCTCACGTCGCTGTCGTCGGCGCGGGCGCTGCCGAGGGAGGCGGCCGAGACCGGGCGCGCCGAGCGGGCCATCCGCGACCTCGGCATCGTCTGCCCCGGCCCCGAGGCGCTGGTCACCGAGCTGTCCGGTGGCAACGCACAGAAGGTCGTCTTCGGCAAGTGGCTGTACGGCGGGGCCCGGGTGTTCATGCTCGACGAGCCCACGGCCGGAGTCGACGTCGGGGCCAAGGCCGACATCCTCGACCTGGTCCGCAGGTTCGCCGCCGAGGGCGGCGCCGTGCTCGTGGTGAGCAGCGAGTTCGAGGAGATCCTCGCGGTGGCGACGCGCGTGCTCGTCGTCCGCGAGGGCCGGGTCGTCGCGGAGCGACCGGCGCACGAGACATCCGAGGAGGAGTTGCTGATGCTGGCCAACGGATTCGGAGGTGCGCACGATGCCGCCTGAGAGCGCGGGAAGCAGCGCGGGCGGCGCCGCGGGAGGCGCGGCGCGCGGGAAGACGTTCGGCGCGCGTGCCGCCGCCGCGCTGCGCCCCGGCAACGCGGGCGTCGTCTACGCCCTCGTGCTGATCGTGGCCGTGCTGACGCTGCTGTCGAGCCAGATGGGGCGGCCGAGCTACCTGTCGCCGACCAACGTCATCAACATCCTCGACCAGTCGTCGCTGGTCGCGATCCTCGCGGTGTTCACCACCGTGGTGCTGATCAGCGGCAACTTCGACCTGTCCATCGCGTCGGTGTCGGCCTTCGGCGCGGCGATGGCGCTCAGCCTGGTCGGCTCGCTCGGCCTGCCGCTGGCGATGGCCGTCGCGCTGGCCGCCGGGCTCGTCTGCGGCGCGGTGAACGGCCTGATCGTGCAACTGGTCGGCATCAACGCGTTCATCGTGACGCTGGGCACGATGACGGCCGTACGCGGCCTGGTGCTGATCCTGACCGACGGCCGCACGATCACGGCGAAGGACCCGGAGGCGCAGCGGGCGCTGATCGCGCTGCAGTCGGGCTACTGGACGGTCCCGCACATCCTGGCGGTCCTCGGGGTGGCGGCGCTGGTCGTCGGCGCCGTCGTGGCCCTGCTCGCCCGCCGCTCCGGCGGCGGCCCGCTCAAGGGCGCGGTGATCGCGGCGGCCGGGCTGGTCGTGGCCGTGCTCGACCCCGTGCTCGGCTTCGAGCTGCGGCTCAGCAAGCCCACCTACTACCTGATCGTCATCGCCGGCGTCACCTGGGCGGTGCTGCGCTACACGGTGATCGGCCGCCGGCTGTACGCCGTGGGCAGCAACGCCGAGGCGGCCCGGCTGTCCGGCATCAACGTCAACCGCTACCGGATCGGCGCGTTCGTCCTGAACGGGCTCGGCTCGGGCTTCGTCGGCGTGCTGTTCGCGGCGAAGCTGCTGGCCATCAACCCCACGGGTTTGCAGGGCACCGAGCTGACCGTGCTCGCCGCGGCGATCCTCGGCGGCACCTCCCTGTTCGGCGGGTTCGGCAGCGTGCTGAAGTCCGTCGTCGGCGCGCTCATCCTGTTCACGCTCGACAACGGCTTCAACGTGCTCAACCTGGGCGCCAACTACCAGGGCGTGATCGTCGGCACGGTGGTCATCGTGGCCGCGGCCATCTACACGATCGCCGGCCGCCAGCGGCAGGTCCGCAGGGTGCGCGACTCGGGAGCCGCACCGCAACCGCCGGAGGAGTCCGGCGTGGAGCCGGCGAGACAGGAGTCGCTGCGATGAGAGGCGTGTGGCACTTCTCGTTCACGGTCGCCGACCTCGACAGGTCCGTCGCCTTCTACCGCGACCTGCTCGGGTTCACCCTCGTGCACCGGCAGGACCAGGACAACGACTACACCCGCAGGCTCGTGGGCTACCCCGACGCGGTGCTGCGCATCGCCCAGCTCGCCGTGCCGGGCCAGCCCAGGGGCGTGTCCACCCACGACCTGGAGCTGGTGGAGTACGTACGGCCGCGAGGGGAGGCGCGCGACCCGTCCCGGCACCTGCCCGGCGCGGCGCACCTCGCGCTCACGGTCGAGGACGCGCTCGCCGAGCACGCGCGGCTGACGGCGGCCGGGGTACGGTTCGTCTCGCCGCCCAACGCCATCACGGCGGGGATCAACGCGGGGGGCTACGCCTGCTACTTCCTCGACCCCGACGACATCACGCTTGAGCTGGTCCAGCCGCCGTTGACAGGCCGCTGACCCGCGTCTAGCTTGTGCAGGCTCAACCGATTGATCTTGAGGAGGGGCGGATGCCCGTCATCGATGCGCATCAGCATTTCTGGAACCTGGAGACCGGTTCCTACCCCTGGCTGACGCCCGAGGCCGGGCCGATCCACCGCACCTTCGAGCCGGAGGAGCTGATCCCGCAGCTCGCCGAGGCCGGGGTCGATCACACGGTGCTCGTCCAGGCGATGGACTCCTACGCCGACACCGACGCCATGCTCGCGCAGGCCGACGCGTACGACTTCGTGGCGGCGGTGGTCGGCTGGGTGCCGCTGGAGCGGCCGGACGAGGCGGCGCAGGCCCTGGAGCGATACCGGAGGCACCCGAAGTTCGCCGGAGTCCGTCACCTCATCCACGACGACCCCGACCCCGACTGGCTGCTGCGCGACGCGGTGATCGAGGGCCTGGGGGTGCTCGCCGAGGCGGGCCTGCCGTTCGACGTGGTCGCCGTGCTGCCCCGCCACCTGGAGCACGTGCCGGTGCTGGCCGAGCGGATCCCCGGGCTGCGGATGGTGATCGACCACCTGGCCAAGCCGCCCATCAAGGACAAGGGCTGGGAGCCGTGGGCGGGCCTGATCGCCCGCGCCGCCGAGTATCCCCAGGTGTACGCCAAGGTGTCGGGGCTCAACACCGCCGCCGACCCGGAGAACTGGGCGGCGGACGACCTGCGGCCGTACGTGGACCACGCGATGGAGCTGTTCGGCCCCGAGCGGCTGATGTTCGGCGGCGACTGGCCCGTCTCGATCCTCGCCGGTGACTACGGCATGGTGTGGCGCGAGACCAACGTGCTGCTCGGCGGCCTGCCCGAGGCCGACCGCGCGGCCGTTCTCGGCGGCACGGCCGCCCGCTTCTACCGAATCGAGGTGTGACGTGCTGGACGTCTTCGCGCCGATCGCGGCCGCCGCCGACCTGGCGATCCCCGAGGCGCACCGGCTGCCGATCGCGGTCGTGGGCGCCGGGGCGATCGTCGACGTGGCCCACCTGCCGGCGTACCGGAAGGCCAGGCTGGAGATCGCCGGGATCTTCGACCTGAACGCGCAGCGCGCCCACGAGGTCGCCGGGCGGCACGGCGTGCCCCGGGTGTACGGCACGCTGGAGGAACTGCTCGCCGACGAGCGGGTGGCCGTCGTGGACATCGCGGTGGCGCCGGCCGCGCAGCCCGGCATCGCGAGGGCCGCTCTGGAGGCCGGCAAGCACCTGCTGTGCCAGAAGCCGTTCGCACCCGACCTCGCGACCGGGCGGGAGATCGTCGCCCTGGCCGCGGAGCGCGGGCTGAAGGCGGCGGTCAACCAGCAGCTGCGCTTCGACGAGGGCATCGCCGCCGCCCGCGCCATGGTGAGGGAGGGCTGGATCGGCGAGCCGACGGCCATGACCTTCACCGTGAACATCTTCACCGACTGGAGCGCCTGGGACTGGCTCGTCTCCACCGACCGGCTGGAGATCGTCTACCACTCCATCCACTACCTGGACGCCGTCCGCTCGATCCTCGGCGACCCCGAGACGGTGTTCTGCACCGGCAGCCGTACGGCGGGGCAGGTCGCCAAGGGCGAGACGCGCACGATGAGCGTGCTGGTCTACCCCGGTGACGTGCGCGCCCTGGTCCACGCCCACCACGAGAACCGCACCGGCGACTACGAGGCGGCGTTCCGCATCGACGGCACCGAGGGCGCGATCAGGGGCACCCTCGGGCTGCTGTACGACTACCCGCACGGCCGCCCCGACACGCTGGAGGTCAGCAGCCGCGTGCTGCCCACCGACGGCTGGCTGCCCTATCCGGTGACCACCCGGTGGCTGCCGGACGCGGTCGCGGGGCCGATGGGGTCGCTGCTCGCGGCGATCGCCGAGGGCGGCGAGCCGGAGACGGCGGCGGCCGACAATCTAGGCACACTTCGTCTCATGGAGGCGCTGTACCAGTCCATGGAGACCGGCGAAAGCCGGCGGCCGGGGGCGTTGTGAAGCGCGCCCGGGTGACGCTCGCCGACGTCGCCGCGCTGGCGAAGGTCGACCGTGCCGTGGTTTCGCGGGTGGTCAACAACGACCCCGCGCTCAGCATCCGGCCGGAGACGCGCGAGCGGGTGCTGGCCGCGGTGGCGCAGCTCGGCTATCGGCCCAACGCCGCGGCCCGCAGCCTGCGCACGGCCCGTGCGCACATGTTCGGCCTGTTCCTCCCCGACTTCGCCAACCCCGTGTACGCGGAGATCATCAAGGGCGCGGAAGCGGCGGCGGCCGGACTCGGCTGCGTGCTGGTGACGGGCAGCTCCACCGGGGCCGGGCTCGGCGGCTACATGGACCTGCTCGGGCAGGGCCGCATCGACGGCCTGCTGCTGGCCGGGGCCGAGGGCGAGTCGGAGCTGCTCGCGCAGCTCGACCGGATGGCCGTGCCGTGGATCATGCTCAACCGCAGGAGCCCGGCCGTGAAGCGTTACGTCATCCTCGACGACGAGCGGGCCGCCCGGCTCGCGGTCGAGCACCTCGTGGGGCTGGGGCACCGCAGGATCGCCCACCTGGCCGGTCCCGAGGGCGCCGACACCGCGCTGCGCAGGTCGGCGGGGTGGCGCGCGGCCATGCGCGACGCGGGCCTGCCCGACGGACCGATCGTCGCGGCCGACTACACCCCGGCGGGCGGGGCCGCGGCGATGGCCGCGCTGCTCGCCGCCCCCGAGCCGCCGACCGCCGTCTTCGTCGCCAACGTCGCCTCGGCGATCGGCGCGATGGAGTCCGTACGGGAGGCGGGGCTGGACATCCCCCGGGACGTCTCGATGGTGGCGGTGCACGACCTCGACCTGGCGAGCTACCTCGCGCCCCCGCTCACCACGGTCCGCATGCCGCTCGCCGAACTGGGCCACAGAGGTGTCGAGCTGCTCGGCAGCCTCAAGCCGGACGACAGCGTGGCCGAGGTGCTCGACGGCCCCATAGCGCTGATCGCCCGCCACTCCACCGCCCCGCCGCGCTGACGTCGCCTCCCCCGCCGGCTAGTCAGGGCGTGTCGAACGCTTCACGGACCTCTACGACCGGCATTACCGGGCGGTGCTGGAATACGCGCTGCTGCGCGCGGTCGACGCAGGGCGCTGGTCGATCGCATCGTCGCGCGCCGGGCTCGGGGCAGTGATCATCGCTCCCCACGTGGTCCCGCAGCCCGGACCGGCCCCCTCCGCCGCGCTCTCGCGGACCGTCGGCACCCGTCCCACCGCCCTCGACGCCCGTAGCGTGCTGCTGGCCGCCGCCTAGAGCGCGTCGAGGATTCCGGCGGGCTCCGGCCGCTACTGGTACACCCGCGAGCGCACCTTCAGCCGGGTCCGGGTGGACGACGACGCGTACGTCGCCAAGCTGAAGGCCCTGGCCCTGACCGCGCTGGGCGAGCGCACCGATTCGTGGGGGCGCCGGGCCATGCCGCAACCGGCCTGCCGCCGGGGCGTCAGAGGAGGGTCATCTGACCGGAGCCGGCGAAGGGGTCGCGGTGCTTGCGCAGGTGCCGCCACTGGGGGAGGTCGTCGAGGTACGACCACGAGAGGCGGTGGTGCGGGGTCGGCCCCATCTCCGCCAGCGCCTGCTGGTGGACGGGGGAGGGGTAGCCCGCGTTGGCGGCGAAGCCGTACGCCGGATGCTCCTCGCCGATCTCCGCCATCAGGCGGTCGCGGTGGACCTTGGCCAGCACCGACGCGGCGGCCACCGACACCGATCGCTGGTCGGCCTTGACTTCGCACCGCACCCGCCACGGCCGGCCGAGGAAATCGTGCGCGCCGTCGAGGAGCACCACGTCGGGCCGCAGGGGCAGGGCCTCCAGCGCCCGGCACGCGGCCCGGCGCAGCGCCTCGGTCATGCCGACCTCGTCGATCTCCTCCGGTCCGGCCTCGCCGTACGCGTGACAGGTGAGCCAATCCGGCAGGACCGCCGCGAACGCCTCGCGCTGGGCCGGACCGAGCAGTTTGGAATCGGTCAGCCGGACCGTGCGCTCCCCGCGTCCCGGCAGCTCGGGCGGCGGGCCGAAGGCGGTGACGGCCGCGCACACCACCGCCGGGCCCGCCCACGCGCCGCGGCCGACCTCGTCCACGCCCGCGATGTGGACCGCCCCCGCGACACGCAGCTCGTCCTCGATCTCGTATCCGGCCGCCCGCCGCGGCGGTAGGGCGAGCGCGGAGTCAGTGCCGGGTTCAAGCCCGGGCAGCGCGTCGGTCATCCCGCCATCATCTCAGGCATCTTCCAAGCTGATCGGGAAAGTCGGACGGTGCGCTCGTCCAGCGGTGACGGAGACGGCGTCAGTCGCGGCGTGTCACGTCGTCGTGCAGGCGCTTCCGTTGAGGGTGAAGGCGGCCGGTTTGGGATTCTCACCGGTGTAGGCGCCGTTGAAGCCGAGATACAGCGACTGGCCCGGCTTGATGGTCTTGTTCCATTCGTAGTTCTCGGCCGTGACAGCGGTGCCGGACTGGGTCCAGACGGCCGACCATCCGTTGGTGACCCGCTGGGAGGCGAGCGGGAAGCTGAAGCCGAGTTTCCATCCGTCGATGCCGGCGGTGCCGGTGTTGGTGATCGTGACGGTGGCGGTGAATCCGCTGCCCCATGTGGTGGTCGCGTACGTCACCCTGCACCCGGACCCGGCCGACGGGGACGGCGACGGGCTGGGGGACGGCGACAGGCCGAGGGACGGCGACGGGCTGGGTGAGGACGTTCCCCCGGGCTGCGCGATGGCCGTGTACGGCGCCGACGGGTTGCTCAGGTTTCCGGCGGCGTCGCGGGCGACGACCTGGAAGGTGTACGGCTTGCCTCCTTCGAGGCCGGAGACGATGTCACGGGGCGTGCCGTTCTCGCCCTCGTAGGCGTAGCCGTGGTCGGTCCGGCGGAACAGGTCGTAACGGGGCGGGACTCCGCTGTCGTCGCTGACGGTGTACCAGGCGAGGAAGACTCCGCCGGGTATGTCCATCCCGGTCACGGAGGTCAGCCCGGTCGGGGTGCCGGGCGGCGTCGTGTCCGTCCCGGGGCTCGGGCTGGCGGCGGGCGGCTCGACCATGGCCCGGGCGCGGACCAGGTCGGAGGGTGCGCTGAGGTTGCCCGCGCGGTCCCGGGCCACCACGTAGAACAGGTAGTCGCGCCCCGCCGTGAGGCCGGGGACGATCGCTGTGACCTGGTCGGCCCGCATGTCGAGCGTGGCCTGCTGCGCGCGCTGGAAGGCGCCGCCGGTCCACACGTAGACCTCGTAGGTGGAGATCCCGACGTCGTCCGTGGACGGCGGCCAGAGCAGGCCGACCGCGCCGTTGACGTAGACGCTCTGTGTGGCCAGGCCCTCGGGGCGGGTCGGCGGGGTCCGGTCGACCGGTGACGGGCTGGGCGGCGGGCTGGAGGGCGGCATGCCGCTCAGATAGTTCGCACTGGCCGTCAGTTCGTTCGACGGCGGGCCCGCGTTCCCCGCCGCGTCCCTGGCGACCACTCGGAACGTGTACAACTGCCCCAGGGTGAGGCCGCTGACGATGGAACCCGGATCGGTCGTGGTCCGGATGGTGGTGAAGGCGCCGCTCTGCTTCACCTGGATGTCGTAGCCGGTGACGCCGACGTCGTCGGTCGCGGCGCCCCAGCACAGCGACACGCCGATGCCGAGGCTCGATCCGGGGGCCGCGGGCAGGGGACAGTCCCGCAGCGTCCCCGGCGCGCTGGGCGGCGTGGTGTCCTCGGCCGCCGCGGAGGCCGGGGGAGGGCCGCGGCGGCGAGGGCGAGCCCGGCGCCTGCGAGGCCGGCCCCCAGGAGAGCGGCTCGCACAGCTGCGGCTTTACCGAGACCCTGGACGGACATGGAAGTCACCTCTCTGCGGACGGTCCGGCGCGCCGGAGCGCGCCGGACCGCGGGTGGGGGATCAGGAGCAGGTGGTGCCGTTGAGGGTGAAGGCGGTGGGTTTGGGGTTGCTGCCGGTGTAGGTGCCGTTGAAGCCGATCTGGATGGACTGTCCGGGGGTGATGGTCGTGTTCCAGTCGAGGTTGGCGGCGGTGACGTTGGCTCCGGTCTGGGTCCAGGTGGCCGACCAGCCGGGCGGGGTGATCTTCTGGGTGCCGGGGAAGGCGAACTTCAGTGTCCAGCCGCTGATCGCGGTCGTGCCGGTGTTGGCGATGGTGATGGTCGCGGTGAAGCCGCCGCCCCAGTCGCTCGTGCCATAGGTCACCTTGCACCCGCCACCGGCCGACGGAGACGGCGACGGAGACGGAGACGGAGACGGTGACGGCGACGGGCTGGGCGAGGGGGACGGGCTGGGCGAAGCCGACGGGCTGGGCGACGGGCTGGGCAGGCCGGACTGGGCGGTCGCGGTGAGCGTGGCCGAGGGCTGGCTGGTGTTGCCGGCCGCGTCCCTGGCCACGACGTAGAACGTGTAGCTGGTCCCGGCCACCAGCTTGTCCGCGACGTACAGCGTGGACGTGGACGAGCCGATCTTGGTGAAGCCGGAGCCCTGCTTCATGTAGACGTCGTAGCCGGTGACCCCGGTGTCGTCGGTCGAGGCCGTCCAGCACATCGGGACGGCGTTGACGAAGTCCGCCCCGCAGACCCACAGCCCGGTGGGCGCGCTCGGCGGCGTGGTGTCCACCGAGGGTGAAGGCGAGGACGACGGCGAGGGCGAAGGCGAGGGAGACGGAGAAGGGGAGGGCGACGGCGAGGGGGACGGGCTGGACGTGCCGCCGGGCGGCGTGCCCCACACCAGCGTGTTCCCGTCGTACACCGGCACGTGCGACGCCGCCGACGCCGACCAGTCGTTGGCCGGGTCCCAGGCCGCGCCGTTCGGCACCGAGATCCGCAGTTGCGTGCCGCGCCGGTAGAGCTGGGCGTCGCCGGGATAGATGGGCTTGCCCGTGCAGTCCACCTCGGCGTAGTAGGTGCGGTCCTGCGCGAGTGTCGGCCCGGTCACGGCACAGCCGTTGCTGTCTCCGCCGGTCACCTTCACCTGGGAGACGGAGGTCGAGCCGTCGAGCGTGAAGTAGTAGCGCGCCTTGCCCGACTGGAGGACGCGCGGCGGCCAGTTCGACGTGTTGGTGATGGTGACGGTCAGCGAGGTGCCGTCCACACCGCTGTAGACGTTGCCGGTCTCGGCGTAGATCTCCTCGTACTTCTGCTCCGGGGCGGGGAAGCCCGCCACCGGTGTCCCGCCGTACTCCTCGGCGAACCGCGCGAGCACGTTGGTGATGCCGGAGTTGTAGTCGATCGCCACCTCGTTGCGGACGTAGTCCGTGCGGCTGTCGGTGTAGGCGTCGGTCTGGTCCGGGCCGCCGGCGAGCGCGCCGTACAGGACGTGCAGGTTCGGGCCGGTGGTGTCGCTCATGTAGCCGAGGTACTGGCCGCTGGCCGCGCGGTGGTGGACGTGCGTCGGCGGGTTGGTCCCGAAGCCGACCATGTAGCTGGAGTGGCGGGGATTGTCCCCGAGCGCGTAGTCGACCTGCCGCTTGGCGAAGTCGTGGTAGCGGGCGTAGAGCGGGTCGCCGGGCCCGAGGTGGTCGGCGTAGACGAGGGCCACCCAGGCGGTGTTCAGCGCCATGCGCAGCGACGCCCAGTTGAAGACGTACGCCAGGCCGCCGGGGGTGACCGGTCCCTTCTTGCCCTTGTATCCCGTGGTCCAGTAGTCGAGGTAGCGCTGGACGTCGTCCTTGTATCGCTGCTCGCCCGTGAGCGCGGCCATCAGCGCGTAGACACCGTACTCCTTGTCGTTCCAGCCGAGGCCGAAGCTGTAGGCGGCGACGGTGGTTCCGCCCGCGCCCTGGCCCACGTCGGGCTCGCTGCCCATCTTCGGGTAGAACTCGCGGGCCTTGTCCAGGTAGCTCCCGGTGCCGGTGGCCCGATAGAGCCACACGGCCGCCCAGGCCAGCTCGTCCCAGTACATCTTGGTCGCGCCCGGGTGGTCGGAGCCGCCCTCCCAAGTCGAGTTGTAGTAGCCGGAGATGCCCGGCACACAACTCGTGTACGCCGTGTCCTGACCGTTGGAGCCCTTGGTCGTGTCGGCGAACGTGAACAGCTGCCTGGCGTGGGTGAGCAGGGTGTCGGCGTACGCCGGGTCGGTCGGCCGGAAGGCCATCGAGGAGGCCGCCATGGCCGCCGCCGTCTCGGCGACGACGTCGGTGCCCTTGCACGTCGGAGTGATCTTGTAGACCGGCCGCGACATGCCCTTGATGTCGATCACCTCGGGCGGACCCCAGTACGCGTGGTCCACGCTGCCGTCGCCCACCTGGACGTACAACGTCTCCGGATCGGGATGGGCGGCGATCAGGTAGTCGGTGGCCCACTTGAGGTTGTTCAGCATGGGCGTGAGCTGGGTCCCGTAGCCGGTGCGGTTCTCGACCAGCCCCCAGGCCAGCATGGTCGTGGTGAACGCCATCGGGAAGCCGAACTTGACGTGGTCGCCCGCGTCGTACCAGCCGCCGGACAGGTCCGCCCCGGCGGCCTTCCCGTCGTTCAGCGTGCGGTCGCCGCGCCACTCCACCCGGCTCCAGGCGGGCTTCCTGCCCGACTGCTGCGCCTCGTAGAAGTAGATCGACTTCTGCAGGGCCTCGGTGTAGTTGTACGAGCTCGCCGCTTGGGCGGGCGCCGGGCCCGGGACGAGCAGGGCGGCCAGTACGGCGGCCACCCCGCCCAGGGACAGGAGTCTCATGGATGGCCTCGTCTCAGGAGCAGGTGGTGCCGTTGAGGGTGAAGGCGGTGGGTTTGGGGTTGGTGCCGGTGTAGGTGCCGTTGAAGCCGATCTGGATGGACTGTCCGGGGGTGATGGTCGTGTTCCAGTCGAGGTTGGCGGCGGTGACGTTGGCTCCGGTCTGGGTCCAGGTG
This sequence comes from Microbispora sp. NBRC 16548, assembly GCF_030268985.1. Taxonomy (NCBI): domain Bacteria; kingdom Bacillati; phylum Actinomycetota; class Actinomycetes; order Streptosporangiales; family Streptosporangiaceae; genus Microbispora; species Microbispora sp. NBRC 16548. The sequence continues at coordinate 378,674 of NZ_BSSF01000008.1, read as the reverse complement.
GCCGACCAGCCGGGCGGGGTGATCTTCTGGGTGCCGGGGAAGGTGAACTTCAGTGTCCAGCCGCTGATCGCGGTCGTGCCGGTGTTGGCGATGGTGATGGTCGCGGTGAACCCGCCGCCCCAGTCGCTCGTGCCATAGGTCACCTTGCACCCGCCACCGGCCGACGGAGACGGCGACGGCGACGGCGACGGAGACGGTGACGGCGACGGGCTGGGCGAGGGGGACGGGCTCGGCGAAGCCGACGGGCTGGGCGACGGCGACGCCGAAGGGGACGCTGAGGGCGACACGGACGGCGACACGGACGGCGACGCGGACGGTGACGGCGAGGGTGACGCGGACGGGGAGACGCTGGGGCTGGGCGACGGCTCGGCGCCGGGCGGCGTGCCCCAGATGAGGCGGCCGTCGTTGCCGTACAGGGTCATGTGGTCCGCGCCCTTGGCCGACCAGTCGTTGGACGGGTCCCACGTCGCGCCGTCGGCGACGCCGATGCGGAGCTGCACCTCGCGGCGGTACTCCGACTGGCCGCCGGGGAAGATGAGCGTGCCGGTGCAGTCGACCTCGGCGTAGTAGGTGCGCCCCTCCAGCAGGTGTGGCCCGGTGGGCTGCTTGCACTGCGTGTAGGACGTGCTCACCGTGACCTGGCTCGCCGTCGTCGAGCCGTCCAGGGTGAAGTAGTAGCGGAACTTCGCCTTGTCCAGGACGGTCGCCGGCCAGGCCGACTTGTTGACGACGAAGGTCTTGGCCGCCGTCTCCCGCGTCGTGTTGGTGATCGTCGGCTCCAGATAGAACTCCGGGCCGTCGGGCGTCTCACGGGGCAGCGTGGACAGGGGCGAGCCGCCGTACTTGCCGTAGAGGGCGGCGAGCGAGCTGGTGATGCCGGAGTTGTAGTCGAGGGAGACCTCGTTCTTGACGTAGTCGCCGCGGCTGTCGGTGTAGGCGTCGGCGCCGTCCGGGCCGCCGACCAGCGCGCCGTACAGGACGTGCCTGCTGACGGCGGGCTCGCCGTCGGGACCGGCGTTGGTCCAGGAGCCGTGCGCGCCGCGGTGGTGCGGGTTGCGCGGAGGGTTGGTCCCGAAGCCGATCATGTAGCTGGAGTGCCGGGGGTTGTCGCCGAGCGCGTAGTCGATCTGCAGTTTGCCGAAGTCGTGGTAGCGCGCGTAGAGCGGGTCGCCCGAGCCGAGGAAGTCGGCGTACTTCATCGCGACGAAGGCCGTGTTGGCGGCCATGCGCAGCGAGGCCCAGTAGAAGATGTACGCCAGGCCGCCGGGCGTGATCGTGCCCTTCTTGCCCTTGTATCCGACAGTCCAGTAGTCAAGGTAGCGCTGGACGTCGTCCTTGTACTTCTGCTCGCCGGTCAGCTCGGCCATCTGCTCGTAGACGGCGTACTGCTTGTCGTTCCAGCCGAAGCCGAAGTTGAAGACCGGCACCTGCTGTCCGTTGCTGCCCGGGTCCTCCTGGACGCCCATCTTCGGGTAGAACTCGCGCGCCCGGTCGAGGTAGCCCGCGGTGCCGGTGGCCCGGTAGAGCCAGACGGAGGCCCAGGCCAGCTCGTCCCAGTACATCTTCGTGGCGCCCTCGACCTGCCCGCCCTCGCCGGTGGAGTTGTAGAACCCCTGCGCGGCGCTGACGCAGTTCACGTACGCCGTGTCGCGGCCGTTCGTCCCCTTGGTCGTGTCGGCGAACGTGAACAGTTGCTTGGCGTGGGTGAGCAGCGTGTCGGCGTACGACGGGTCGGTCGGCCGGAAGACGATCGACGAGGCGGCCATCGCGGCGGCGGTCTCGGCGGCGACGTCGGTGCCCGGGCACGATGCGGTGATCTTGTAGACCGGCCGCTTGTGGCCCTTGGCCTCGACGGTCTCCGGTGCCCCCCAGTAGGAGTGGTCCTCACCGCCGTCGCCGACCTGGACGTACAGGACGTTCGGCTCCGGGTGGGCGTGGATGAAGTAGTCGCCCGCCTGCCGGAGCGTGTTCAGCAGGTATGGCAACTGGCCCGAGCGCTCGTAGGACGCCCGGTAGTCCGCGCCGCCCCAGGCCAGCGTCGTGGTCATGGCCGCCATCGGGAAGCCGAACTTCACGTGGTCGCCCGCGTCGTAGAAGCCGCCCGACAGGTCCACCCCGGCGGACTTGCCGTCGTTGACGGTCGAGTCGGCCCGCCAGGTCACCCGGTTGGTGGACGGGAGGTGCCCCGACTCCTGCGCCTCGTAGAACAGGAACGACTTCTGCAGCGCCTCCCCATAATTGACCGTGCCACTTTCACCGGCGGCCGCAACGGGGGCGGAAGTCGAGGTGACGGCCAGCAGGGCGCCGGCCAGTGCGGTCGCCGTGCTCACGCTCAGCAGCCGTCGCGGTAGTCGCATCACGTGCCCCTCGGAAAGGACGACGGGCCGGCCCCGCCGTGCGGGGCCGCCCCGGAAACGGGCGGGACGATCTCGGGAGGGCTCCCGCCCGGATCGTGCGTACGCGAGGCGGCGCGATCCAAGCACGCTCCGGTCACGGAGCAGTACGTCCAGGTCAGGACGGCCGAGGGCACGTCGCGGAGCTGAAACTTTCAACTCGGCGCGGCGCTCGGAGCAGCGACATGAGCACACCCGCGAGGAGAACTCCGGCGACGACCAGGGTCGCCACGGGCAGCGCCGTCCTGCCGAACCGGCGGTGAATGAGTGTCGGACTGTGTGCCATCGGAAGCGGCCCGCCTGCCTCGCGCCCGGACGCCCAGGACGTCCGGCCGCGAGGTGTCACCCGCACGGGTCGTGCCGGACCCGGCGCTGAGTTCGCCCTACGGGCGGCGGCGCGGTGTGGCTACGCCTGTGCCGGCGCGGGCGCGTACGTGTCGATCTCGTGGTGCCGCATCCGGTGGATCAGCGTGTCCAGCGCCCAGGCGCCGGGCCCGAAGACCACGATGAGGAAGAACGACCAGCAGAACATCGCCGCCGCCTCGCCGCCGTTCCGGATCGGGAACAGGCCCTGCGGCGCGTGGACCGTGAAGTACGCGTACGCCATCGAGCCGGAGCACAGCAGCGCGCTGACGCGGGTGAACAGCCCGACGAGGACGAGCGTCCCGAAGACCAGCTGGATGGCCGCCGCCCACCAGCCCGGCCACGTGCCGAAGGCAAGGGCGTGACCGGTGCCGCGGTTGCCGCCCAGCACGCCGAAGATCGTCGCCGCGCCGTGGCAGACGAACAGCAGCCCCGTCACGATGCGGAAAAGCGAGAGGACTGGGCCCCTGATCTGGTCCGTTTTCATGTGATCACCTTCTTGTCGTGCCTGCCGGACGGGCCGCGCCGCATACGCGCGGCGCGATCCGGGTCGGCCGATGGGAACGCGCCGGAAAAGCCGAGATCCGGCGGAAGTGAAACGGGAAACTCCGGCCGTCGCCTATTCGCAGTAATGGCGAAGTAAATCGGCCGTAATTTCCTGTGCTCCGTGGCTCACATTGTCGGCGAATTGGACGTCCGGCGGCGTGAAGCCGCGCGGAGGTGCGAGCAAAAGCCCCAGAACCACTGGTCAAAGCCCGAAATGAGCAGCATCGTCGCTGGCGGCTTCGGCGGTTCGGCTGTGGACCACGGCGGCCGCGCCGCGCTAATTCGACGGCGAATACGCGCAGGGCGGCGTAGCCCCAAGAATGCTCACAGAAGTACCCATAGTCAAGAGTTCAAGTAATCCTCCGTCAGGAAATGGCGACACCGTGTCGGCAAATCCGTGACTTCACCCCGGTCACCTGCTGATTCTCCGGGGACCCGGACGGTCCCGCTCCGGCGGGCGGCGTGAAACTTTCTCGCATCACCGCCGGGAACCCCGCGGGCTACCTCGTCCAGAGGCACTCCTGCGCCGTCCGCACAAGTGCCATCAACCCGGCCGACAGCCGTTCGCCCCGCCACGCGAGCGCGTACGTCAGGCGAAGGTCACCCGCGTCCAGGGGGACGAAGGCGACGTCGTCCCTGCGGACGGACGTGACGACCAGGGAGGGTGTGGGCAGCAGGCCGACGCCGGCCGCGACCAGGTCGAGCGCGGCGGCGAAGTCGTCGATCTCGTCGGCCACCACGTGCTGCCGGTGTGGCCCGACGCGGGCGGCGAGCCGTGCCCACATCCCGCCGGGCGGGCGTTCGCGCGGCAGCAGGACGCGGTGCCGCGCGAGCCGTTCGGGCTGCAGGCGGGGCAGGCCGGCGAGCGGGTCCCCGGCCGGTACGGCCAGGTGCCGGACGGGCACGTGGAAACGGGCGGCGGTGGTCAGCTCCCGCGGGAAGGGGGCGGCGAGGATGGCCGCGGTCACCTCGCCGGCGGCGAGGGCCGCGACGGCGGCGGCCCGGCCGGCCGGGCACAGCTCCACCTCGGCCGGGGGATCACGGCGTGCCATCCGGCGGGCGATCCGCGCCGCGAGGCCGCCCGCCGGCGGGGGATAGGCCAGGCGGACACCGGCGCCCTCCGGCGCGGCGAGCCGCCTCGCCTCGGCCGAGAAGGCGGCCGCCGACTCCAGCAACGCCTCGGCGTACGGCAGCAGCGTCTTGCCGGCCGGCGACAGGTGGACCTCCCGGCTGGTCCGCTCGAACAGGCGGACCCCGAGCGCGCGCTCGAGACGGCCGACGGCCTGGCTCGCGGCGGGCTGGGAGACGCCCAGTTCGGCGGCGGCGCGGGAGAAGCTGAGATGCCGGGCGACGAGGGCGAAGCAGCCGATGTCGCGCAGCGGCGGGCCGGAGTCCACGCTCCAGTATGGGGAGATCAGGCGGTCCTGCGCAGACGCAGGTCGCAGCCCGTCTGACGGTAGAACGCCAACTGGTCGTAGTAGACCCGCCCGCTGGCGAACACGCCGTCGTCGCCCATCGTGTAGGCGCCCGCCGCCGGGAAGACCACGCGGCGGCCGGTGCCCATCACCTCCGTGCCGCCCGGCAGCAGCAGCACCCCGGTGTGGGTGCCGCTGAACGTCCACTCCGTGATGATGGTGTCGTCGAGGACGGCCCGTGCGGTGATCTCGTTGCGCATGTCGGGAAACGCCGTGAAGAGCTGCCGGAAGTACCAGCCGATCTGCTCGTGACCCTCCATCACCCCCGCGGGCGTGACGAAGACGGCCCTCGTGGTGAAACAGCGGACCACCCGCTCCTCGTCCTGCGAGCTGATCGCGTCCGTGAGCGCGTCGAGCAGCGCGCCGATCTCAGCCATGCCCCTCCCGTCCCCCGTCCTGGAACTCCTACCCCAGGCAAAGGGCGGTGACGCAGGCGCGCGGCGCGCAGGGGGGTGCGCGTCGGAGGTCAGTCCTTGCGGGCGACCCCGCACAGCGCGTCGACCTCGGACGCCTCCCCGAACTGGCTGGGGCCGGGCCGCCACCGCGACACCGACACCACCCCCGGCTCCAGCAGCGTGAGGCCGTCGAAGAAGCGCGCGATCTGCTCGGGCGTCCGCAACCGGTAGGGGTCGCCGCCCTCGGCGCGGATGCGCTCCGCCTCGTCGGCCGCCTCGGGCAGGACGACCTTCGTGCCGTCCTCGAACACCAGGTGGCTGCCGGACGGCAGGGCGTCCATGAGCTGACGCACGATCGCGTACGCCTCCTCGTCGTCGAGCACCTGGCCCATGATCCCCAGCAGCATGAGCGCCACCGGCTCGCCGAAGTCGAGCGTCTTCGACGCGGCGTTCAAGATCTTGTCCGGTTCGCGTACGTCGGCCTCGATGTAGTCGGTCACGCCGGGCGGGCTGCTGATCAGCAGGGCGTTCGCGTGCACCAGCACGAGGGGGTCGTTGTCGACGTACACGACCCGGGACTCCGGCGCCACCCGCTGCGCCACCTGGTGGGTGTTGTCGGCGGTCGGCAGGCCGGTGCCGATGTCGAGGAACTGCCGGATGCCCACCTCGCCCGCCAGGTGCCGTACGGCCCGGCCGAGGAAGCCGCGCGACTGCCGGGCGATGTCGACGATGCCCGGGTACGCCTGCCGGATCTGCTCGCCGAGTTCGCGGTCGACGGTGAAGTGGTCCTTGCCGCCCAGAAAGTAGTTCCAGATGCGTGCCGAGTGCGGCACGCTCGTGTCGAGCTTGGGACGGTGCTCCTCGCCGGGGCCGTCCGCCGAGCCTTCGCTCACCCGGTCCTCCTGCGTTCACGTGATCAATGCCCCACCTTAGAGACTCGCGGGCCCGCGGCATAGCCGTGAGAACCGGCCCTTGAGTCTCCAGCCGGTGGAGAGACCAGACTCGGTGTCATGGACGACGAGGGGCTGTTCACCATCGGATGGCTCTCCCGCCGCACCGGGATGCCGGTGCGCACGATCCGGTACTGGTCGGACGTCGGCGCGCTGCCGCCCGCGGAGCGGAGCGAGGGAGGCTACCGGCTCTACGACGCCGGCGCCGTGGTCAGGCTGGAGCTCATCAGGACGCTGCGGGATCTCGGTCTCGGCCTGGACGACGTACGGCGGGTGCTGGAGCGGAAGGTCACCCTGGCCGACGTCGCCGCCGTCCATGTGGACGCACTGGACGCGCAGATCCGCACCCTGCGGATCAGGCGCGCGGTGCTCAGCACCGTCGCGAGGCGGCGGTCCGGCACGGAGGAGACGAAACTGTTGAACGATCTGGCACGGCTGTCCGCCGAGGAACGGCGGCGCGTCATCGAGAACTTCGTGGACGAGGTCTTCGGCGGCCTGGACGCCGATCCGGAGCTCAGGAACCGGCTGCGGCACACCGAGATCGGCCTGCCCGACGACCCCACGCCCGAGCAGGTGGACGCCTGGGTGGAGCTCGCCGAGCTCGTCCGCGACCCGGGCTTCCGGCGGCGGATGCGCGACATGGTGGAGCACAACACGCGCAACCGCGCCGGGCAGGAGCCGGGGGCCTTCATGTGGTTCGCGAAAAAGGTCGCCTGGCAGGTCGGTGAGGCCCGGGAGAACGGGATGCGCCCCGATTCGCCCGAGGCCGCCGAGGTCGTCGGTCGCCTGCTCGGCGACATGGACGCCGACGGCCGGGCGGCGGTCACGGAGCGCCTGGAGGCCGGCCTGTTCGCCGAGGCCGAGCGCTACCGGCATCTCATGGCCGTGATCAACGGCCGGGAGCCGAAGCCGTCCCACGCGGACGACTTCGCCTGGCTCCTCGCCGCCCTTCGCGCCCACCCCTGAAGTCCGGAATCCCGATCACGACCGTCCCGCTCGCGCGTCGCCGGCCGGCGGGACGGCACGCCAGAGCGCGGCGAGCATGTCGCCGAAGCGCGACCCCTCGCGCGACGGGTGCGGAAGAGCGGCATGTACATTGCGGTCGTCGATCAGGAAGGGGCGGCCCTCATGGGTGAGTCGCGTCAGGCGGTGCGTGTGCTGCTCGTCTCGGGGAGCACCAGGGGTTCCTCGACCAACACCGCGGCATTGCGGACCGCCGTCCTGGCGGCGCCGGACGAGGTGGAGGCCGTGCTGTACGAAGCGCTGGCCGACCTGCCCGCTTTCACCCCCGATGAGGATCCCGGGCATCCGCATCCCGCGGTGCGGGTGCTGCGGGAGAGGATCACCGCGGCCGACGCCGTGGTGTTCAGCACGCCCGAGTACGCCGGAGCCCTGCCGGGCAGCTTCAAGAACCTGCTCGACTGGACGGTCGGCGGCGGCGAGCTCAACCGCAAGCCGGTGGCCTGGATCAACGTCGCCGCTCCGGGGCGGGGGGATGCCGCCTACGCGGAGCTGGCGAAGGTCCTGGGCTACGTGGACGCCGTGATCGTCGATGAGTGTTGCGTACGCCTGCCGGTCGCCAGGGACGCGGTCGGGGCGGACGGATCGGTCGCCGACGCGGACTTCCGCGCCCGGCTCACCGATGTGCTCGGAACGCTCGCGCTCCACGCCCGATAGTCCCCTGGCCGAGGTGGCGGACGGCGGCCGGTCACCACATCCCGGAGGAACGGGCGGAAGCGGTCGTCACGCATCTGATCCGGTTCTTCGGCTGACTCGGCTCGGCCCCTCCGCCGCCTCGCGGCGCCCGCCCGCGGGCCGCTCCATACGGCCGGGCGGTCGCCGTGGAACCGGTACCGCCACGCTTCGGCGTTGACCGAACCTACCTCGGGCAGCGATGACGTATGTCGTCGACGAGAACTTCCCCTACCATCCCCGGCCCCGACCCGGCCGCGGTGCGCCGGAGACGCCGGACGATCCTCGTCGTGATGTGCGCAGGCATGTTCCTCGTGCAACTCGACGTGACCGTCGTCAACGTCGCCCTGCCGCACATCGGCTCGGACCTCCGCACCGGCCTGCCCGGCATGCAGTGGGTCGTCGACTCCTACACCGTCGTCCTCGCCGCGTGCCTGCTCGCCGCCGGCGTCGTGGGAGACCGGCTCGGACATCGTGCCGTCGCCGTCGCCGGGCTCGCCCTCTTCGGCGCCGCCTCCCTGCTGTGCGGCCTCGCCCCCGGCGTCGGCACGCTGGTCGCGGCCCGCGCCCTGCAGGGCTTCGCCGCCGCACTGCTGCTGCCCAGCACCCTGGCCGTGGTCAACACGACCTTCCCCGAACGCGCGGAACAGGCCCGCGCCCTCGGTGTCTGGGCGGGCGTGTCCGCCCTGGCGCTGCCCTGCGGCCCGGTGCTCGGCGGCCTGCTCGTCACCCTCGCCGGCTGGCGCTCGGTCTTCCTCGTCAACCTGCCCGTCGTCGCGGTCGCCGTCGTGCTCACCCTCCGCCGGGTCGGCAGGGACGAGCCCGCACCCGACCGGCGGCTGGACGTCCCGGGTGTGCTCGCCGCGGCCGTCGCCCTGCTGGCCCTCACCTACTGCGCCATCGCCTACGGCCACTCGGGCGTCTCCGCCCAGACGGCGGGAGCCGCCGTGGTCGCCGTGCTCGGCACGGCGGCCCTGGCCCGGTGGGAGCGCCGGGCTGTCGACCCCCTCTTCCCGCCGTCCGTCCTCGGCAGTTCCCGCTTCGTCGGTGCCAACGCCGTCGCCGCCCTGATGAACTTCGTCGGGATCGGCTTCGTCTTCGTCGTCACCCTGTATCTGCAGGGTGTCCGCCACCACGACGCCCTGTCCGCCGGCGCCATGCTGCTGCCGCTGTTCGCCCCCCTCGCGCTGTGCGCGCCGATCACCGGGCGGCTCGCCGCCCGCTACGGGCCCCGGCTCCCGATGCTGGGCGGGCTGTTGCTCGGCACGGCCGGCGCCGCCTGCCTGGCGCTGGTCACCCCCACCGGCCCCTACGCGGCGCTTCTCCCCGCGCTCCTCGGCCTCGGCCTGGGCATGGGCCTGCTCACCGCGTCCGTGGTCGCGGCGGCGCTGCGCGCCGGGCCCCCCTCCCGCCCCGGGCTGTCCTCGGGCGTCAACAACACCGCCCGGCAGGCGGGCGGTGCGCTCGGCGTCGCCGTCCTCGGCGCCATCGTGCAGGACCCCGCCGACGCCGTGAGGTTCACCGCCGGCCTGCGGTGGGCCGGCGGCCTGTCGGCCCTGCTGTGGATCGCCGCGATCGTCATCACCCTCCGTACGGTGCCGGGCCCTGAGGACCGGGACGCCGCCGGATGACCGTTCCCTTCATAGGGCGTCGGTGAGCAACGCGGGAGCCGGCAGGCCGATCCGCTCGCGTACCGCCTGCTGGAAGTGCGCGCAGCCGGTGACGTCGTCGTGGTCGCAGCCCAGCGCGCACTCGACCACCTCCAACGCCGCGCGGGCCTGTTCGATGCGCCGCCGGAGCTCGGCCTGCCGCCGGCGGAGGATCTCCCGTCGCTCGGACGCCGCGCGGGTGGCGATCATCTCGCGGATCTCGTCGAGGCCGAGCCCGGCCTCCTTCGCCCGCAGGATCACGGCCACGCGGAAGAGGTCGTCGGGGCCGTAACGGCGCCGGTCGCCCGCGACCCGGGCGGGCGTCAGCAGTCCCATCGACTCCCAATGCCGCAGGACGTGCGTCGCGAGGCCGAACCGGGCGGCCGCCTCGCCGATGCCGATGGTCGCACTTGACTTCATGCCGACATTAAGTCGGAGGCTGTCCTCCATGTCGAACCACACCCTCATCGCCCTTCTCGACCGCGTGGACAGGCATCCGGGCCAGGTGGCGCTGCGTGCCCGCTCGTACGAACTTCTCGGCCTGGCGGCCGGGAGCCGCGTGGCGGACGTCGGCTGCGGCGCCGGACCGGCCGTCGCGGAGATGGCCGCCCTGGGGGCGGAACCGATCGGCCTTGACGCGGACGGGCAGGTCATCGAGGTCGCCCGGTCCCGGCACCCGGGCCTGGAGTTCCGCCGGGCGGACGCCTGCGACCTGCCGTTCGGGGACGGCGAGCTGGCCGGTTACAGGGCCGACAAGGTCTACCATGCCCTGGCCGATCCGGCGCGGGCGGCGGCCGAGGCATGGCGGGTGCTCGCCCCGGGCGGGCGGATCGTGCTGGTGGGGCAGGACTGGGACACGTTCGTGATCGATTCGGACGACCCCGCCCTCACCCGGGTCATGGTGCGGGCGAGGGCGGACGCCGTTCCCAGCCCGCACGCGGCCCGCCGTCACCGCAACCTCCTGCTCGACGCGGGCTTCGCGGACGTCACCGCCGAGGTCCGTACGGGCGTCTTCACGGACGGTTCGCTCCTGCCGATGGTCACCGGCCTCGCCGAGGGCGCGTACGCGGCGGGGGCGGTCACCCGGCGGCAGGCCGACGACTGGATCGCGGAGCAGACCGGCCGCGCGCGGCGGGGCAGGCTGTTCCTCGCCGTGCCCATGTTCCTGGCCGCCGCCCGCCGCCCGTGAGCGTACGGCTTGCCGAGGGCGGCCCCGCCGCGTGACGGGATCGGCCGGAATGTCGGTGGCCGCGGCTACCCTTCGTCCGGTGACGATGTTCGATCTTTCATTGCCGGCCACGGCGGGAGCCGTCCGCGTCGAGGAAGGCGCCTGATGGTCACGGTGGACGACGTGCGGCGGGTCGCGCGGGCACTGCCCCGCACCGAGGAAGCGCTGGTGCGCGATCATGTGAAGTTCCGGATCAGGGGCATCGTGTACGCCTCTATCTCCCCGGACGAGACCCTGATGGGCTTCGCGTTCCCCAAGGAGGAGCGGGCGGCCCTCGTGGCCTCCGAGCCGGAGAAGTTCCTCATGCCCCTTCCCTCGGACGAGCGCTACCAGTGGGTCCGGGTCAGGATGGCGGTCATCGACGAGACCGAGATGCGGGAGCTCATCGTCGACGCCTGGCGCATGGTCGTGCCCAAACGAGTGGCCGCCGCCTACGACGCGACCTGACCGCAGGTCGCCCGCGCCTCTGCCGAGAAGCGGCACGATGCCGCATGCAGGCAGTATGGCGGAGCCTGATCCATAAGCACGGTCGATGAATCCGCTCGGGACCAGGCGAGGGGCCGGAGGACTGCGGACGAATCTGGTAGCCGGGACAGTGGGCCCGAACCCCGCAAGGGAGGATCTCTGCCCCGGCTCAGACCCCGGCGCCGCCGTCGACCCGCAGGACGGCGCCGGTCACGAAGGAGGAGCGGTCGCTCAGCAGCCAGGCGGCGGCCTCGGCGATCTCGGCCGGGTCGGCCCCGCGGCGCAGCGGTGTCAGCGCCGTGAGCCGTTCCTGGAGACCGGGGGACTCCGCTTCCCAGGCACGGATCATCTCGGTGAGCGTGTTGCCGGGAGCGATGGCGTTGACGCGGATGCCTTCGGGGCCGTAGGTGACGGCGGCCGACTCGGTGAGGCTGTTGACCGCCCGTTTCATCGCACCGTAGGCCGGTAGCTCCGGGTTGCCTCCCCAACTGCCGACGGACGAGTTGTTGACGATGGCGCCCGTGCCCGCGGTGGCCCGGATCGCCTCCACCTCGGCGACCATGGCCAGCCAGACGCCCTTGAGGTTCACGGCGTAGATGCGGTCGAAGCCGGCCTCCGGCATCCGATCCATCGGGCCGGGCTGCTGGCCGGTCGCCCCGTTGTTGAAGGCGACGTCGAGCCGGCCGTACAGGTCCACCGCGCGGCTCACGGCGGCCCGCACGCTTGCCGCGTCGGCGAGGTCGCACACCACGTGGTCCGCGGTGCCGCCCGCCATCCGGATCTCCTCGGTCACCGCCTTCAGTTCGGCCTCCGTCCGGGCCGCGAGCAGCACCCGGGCGCCCTCCCGGGCGAACAGCCGCGCCGCCGCGGCTCCGATACCGCGTCCGGCGCCGCTGACGAAGGCGACCTTGCCGGCCAGCAGACCAGGAGCGCCGGGCGTGGCGGGGGTGGATGTGCCGGTGGTGATTGTGTTGTCCATGGCAGTGAGCCTGCGCCGGTGGGCGCGGCCTATCCAGGCATCGGTAGTACCTGGATCGCCTCCGCGCTCCGCGCACACTGGAGGTGTGAACCGACGAGAACTGGCCGACTTCCTGCGCAGCAGGCGCGAACGGATCAGCCCTGCCGACGTGGGGCTGCCCGCCGGGCCCAGGCGCCGTACCCCGGGGCTGCGGCGTGAGGAGGCGGCGCAGCTGGCGTTCATCTCGACCGAGTACTACACGCGGCTGGAGCAGGCCCGCGGTCCGCGCCCGTCGCGCGAGGTGCTGGCCGGGCTGGCCCGGGCCCTGCGCCTGTCGGACGCCGAGCGCGCCCATCTCCATCACCTCGCCGGAGCCCCGCCCGCCCCGCCGCCAGGGCCCTCGCGCGAGGTGCGGCAGAGCATCCTGGACCTGCTGGCGCGGCTGCCGCAGGCCGCCGCGTTCGTGACGTCCGCGACGCTCGAGGTGCTCGCCTGGAACGAGCTGGCGGCCGCCCTCATGGAGGACTTCTCGGCCTTGTCCCGGCGCGACCGCAACCTGGTGCGCCGCGTGTTCCTCGGCCCGCACCGCGAGGGACGGCGGTTGTACGGGGTCTCCGACGCCGGCGAGTTCGCCCAGCACGCGGCCCGGCGCCTGCGTGCCGCCGCCGCCCGCTATCCCGACGCGCCCGAGGTGACCGGGCTGGTGGCCGAGCTTCTCGCCAAGAGCCCGGAGTTCGCGCGGCTTTGGGCTTCCCACGACGTGTCGGACGGGTCCACGCTGTGCAAGACCTTCCAGCACCCGATGGTCGGCCCGATCACCGTCAACTGCGACGTCCTCGACATCACCGACCGCGACCAGCAGGTGGTCATCTACACCGCCGTCCCCGGTTCGCCGTCCGACGAGGCGCTGCGGCTGCTGTCGGTCATCGGCACACAGCGCATGGACGCCCCCCGCTGACAGCTCTGGCCAACCGTCGAGTTGATCCATAAGCGTTGTCAATAGATCCCTGGGTGTGGGACGGGGTGAGGGGAGGATGCGGGACGTCCTGTTCGACGCATGAGGAGTGGTGATGACGTCGTCTTTTCCCGCATCGACCGTGCTGGGGTATCCGCGGATCGGGCCGGATCGGGAGTTGAAGCGGGCGCTGGAGGCGTACTGGGAGGGGCGTTCCAGCCGGGCGGACCTGGAGGAGACCGCGCGGCGGTTGCGGGGGGACACCTGGCGGCGGCTCGCCGCGCTCGGCCTGGAGGGCCTCCCGTCGAACACGTTCTCCTACTACGACCAGGTGCTCGACACGGCGGTGCTGCTGGGCGCGGTGCCCGGGCGTTACCGGCACGACGACGATCTGGCGACCTACTTCGCGATGGCCCGGGGCGCCGAGGGGATCGCCCCACTGCGCATGACCAAGTGGTTCGACACCAACTACCACTACATCGTTCCCGAGATCGGCCCGGACACGGTCTTCTCCCTCGACGCCGCCAAGCCGCTGGCAGAGGTACGCGAGGCCCGCGCGCTGGGGCTGGAGACCCGGCCGGTGCTGGTCGGGCCGGTGACGTTCCTGCTGCTGTCGCAGGCCACGCCGGACAGTCCTGACGGCTTCGCTCCGCTCGACCGGCTGGACGACGTCGTCGAGGTGTACGCGCGCCTGCTGGCCGAACTGGCCGCGGAGGGCGTCGGCTGGGTGCAGCTGGACGAGCCCGCCCTGGTGACCGACCGCACCGCCGCCGAACTGGCCGCGGTCGAGGCGGCGTACGGGCGGCTGGGACGGCTGGAGAACCGGCCCGCGCTGCTGGTCGCCTCCTATTTCGGGGATCTCGGCGACGCGCTGCCCGTGCTGGCCGGAACGCCGGTCGAGGCCGTCGGCCTCGACCTCGTCCGGGGCACGGCACATGGTGTGGACGCCCTGGCCGGCAAGACGGTCGTCGCCGGCGTGGTGTCGGGCCGGGACGTGTGGCGCGCCGACCGGGACCGCGCGCTGGCCACGCTGCGTGCGGCGCGGGAGCGCGCCGGGCGGGTCGTGGTGAGCACGTCGTGCTCGCTCCTTCACGTGCCCTACGACGTGGAACGGGAGACCGGCCTCGATCCCGCGCTGCGGCGGCGGCTGGCCTTCGCCGAGCAGAAGGTCGCCGAGGTGGTCGAACTGGCGGCTCTGCTCGCGGCCACACCCCGTCGTCACCTGCCCGAACACCTCGCCGCACAAGAACGTCCGCACACCTCCCGGGTCCGGACGGCGCAGGGCCGCGCCCCCTACGCCGTACGGGCCGCGGCGCAGGCCGAGCACCTGAAGCTGCCGCTTCTCCCGGTCACCACGATCGGCTCCTTCCCCCAGACGGGCGAGCTGCGCCGGGCCCGGGCGGCCCTGGCGGCCGGGGAGATCGGCGAGGCGGCGTACGAGAGCATGGTCCGCGCGGAGATCGAGCAGGTCATCGCGCTGCAGGAGCGGCTGGGGCTGGACGTCCTCGTGCACGGCGAGCCCGAGCGCAACGACATGGTGCAGTATTTCGCCGAGCACCTCGACGGCTTCGCCGTCACCCGGCACGGCTGGGTCCAGTCGTACGGCTCGCGCTGCACCCGCCCGCCTATCCTGCACGGCGACGTGCGGCGGCCGGAGCCGATCACCGTCCGCTGGGCGCGGCACGCCCAGTCGCTGACGAGCAAGCCGGTCAAGGGCATGCTCACCGGCCCGGTGACGATCGTGGCGTGGTCGTTCGTCCGCGACGACCTGACGCTGCGCGAGGTGGTGTTCCAGGTCGCCGACGCCGTACGGGAGGAGGTGGGCGACCTGGAGGATGCGGGCATCCGCGTCATCCAGGTCGACGAGCCCGCGCTGCGCGAGCTGGTGCCGCTGCGGCGCGCCGAGCAGGCCGCCTACCTGGAGTGGGCCGTCGCGGCCTACCGATGGGCCACCTCGGGCGCGAGCGAGCACACGCAGATCCACACGCACCTGTGCTACTCGGACGCCGACGAGATCCTCGCCGCGATCGACGCCCTCGACGCCGACGTCACGAGCATCGAGTCGGCGCGCTCGCGGGGGCGCCTGCTCGGCGCGGTCGGCGCCTTCCCCAGGGGATTGGGGCCGGGCGTCTACGACATCCACTCGCCGCGGGTGCCGGGCGCCGACGAGGTGGAGCGCCTGCTCACGGAGGCGCTGCGGACGGTGCCCGCCGAGCGGTTGTGGGTCAACCCCGACTGCGGGCTGAAGACCCGCTCGTACGAGCAGGTCGAGGCGGCGCTCGCCAACGTGGTCGAGGCGGCGGCCCGCCTGCGCGAGCGGTACGCCTGACTCGGACCGGTACGCGTCCGGAGCGGGCCCCGGGCCGGCCCGGCGGTAGGCGGACCGTCCCGCAACCGCGAGCGGGGTCCCCGCGGGGAGCGATCCGGTCGCTGTTCCGCGACTTCGGCTAAAGGCCGACGCTGGCCAGGACGACGCCCCGATAGAGGACGAGCGGGGCACCGCCGTCGAGGCGGGCCAGGACGATCTCGTGATCCGGGCCGGGACCGGCGCGCAGGCTGTCTCGGGGGCGCAGGGAGACGATGAGGTGCCGCCCGTCGGCGGTGGGCAGCACGCGGTCGACCGCCTGGCCCTTCCGCGCTCCGGTCGCGATCCGGACCGCGGCGCCCGGCTCGCTCACCACCGTGAGCGAGCCGTCATCGCCGTCATCCCCGCTGTCGCCGCCACCGCCACCGCCACCGTCGCCGCCACCGTCGCCGGCATCGCGAGTGTCACGGGAGAACAGGATCCGGCGCCCGGGAAGGGCCGTGACCAGGAAAGCTCCGGGCGGTCCGGCCGCGGTGACCCCCTCGGACGTGAGGGCGACCACGACGCCGTCCGGCGCGAAGCGGATGCCCGTCACGCCCGGGGTGTCCGTCCCGGGGCCGGCCGGCTGCCCTCCCCGTGGGGTGGCGGGGAGCGGCACGGCCTGCCGGGCCCGCGGAACGGTGACGGCCCGGCGCGCCCGGGCCTGCCGGAGGTCGACATCCCACACCTCGGCGGGCTTCGGGTCACCGATGTCCGCGTTCCGGGCGAGCACCGCGACGAGCGCGTGCTCGCCCGCGACGGCGATCTTCACGCTGCCGTCGTCCGCAGGGAAGCCCTTGACCGGAGTGAGCGTGCCCGTCCGCAGGTCGGCCACGACCAGGCGCGGGCGGGCACGGCCCGCCATCGCGAGGGCACGGCGGCCGTCCGGCGTGAAGGCGGCCGTCCCGACATCGTCCACCAGCCGGCGGACCTCGCCGTGGACACCGGCGACGGCCAGCACCGACGCGCCGTCGTCCTGCCGCAGGATCGTCGCGTACCCGTCGCCCGTGAAGGCGCCGGGGGCGCCGCGGCTCGACCGGCCCACGGTCACCGGGGTGCCGTCCCGGGTGTCGGTGATGACGAGCGCGTCGTCCCGCAGCGACGCCAGGTGGCGCCCGTCGGGGGAGACGGCCACCGGAAACGCCGGCACGGAGGTCCTCGGGGTCGCGGTGCCGTCGCGCAGGTCGACGCCGCCGGCGTCGGTCGATCCCGGGCCGTACCAGTACACGCCCCCGTTGGGGGCGCGCTCGCACTGCGCCTCGGGCCCCGGCTGCTCGATCCGGCCGTCCGTACGCACGAGCAGGCATCGCCCGGTGGTCGCGGACACGGTGGGGCCGACGGGGAACGTCCCCTCGACGAAGACGTGAGCGGGAAGCGTGGCGTCGACGACGTCGCCGGAGACCAGGACGGCGTCGCGGGGATCCCCTGCCAGGCCGCGTACCGCGATGGGAGCGGCCGGGTCGCCCAGTGCGACCTCCACGTGCCGGCGGACCCACGTGCCCTTCGGCAGCTCGTCGCCGAACCGGCCCACCCGGATCAGGCCGAGCATGTCGTCCCGCGTCTCGTCGGGGACGCGGGCGAGGAAGACGGCCGCGCCGAGCTCTTCACCACCGTGTCCTTCACCACCGGGCCCTTCACCACCGTGTCCCTCGACGCCGGCGGGCAGCGGGTTGACGCGTGCGGCCAGGTTTTCCGGCCCCGGCGGTCCGCCGGGGGAGCAGGCCGCGAGCGAGAGCAGGGCGAGCACCACGGCCGCGGGCGTACGCAGACCCATGAGCGCGATCCTAGATCCCCCCGTCAGCCGCGCTTGGCGGAACTCCGGGGGACCACCAGGCCGGACTCGTAGGCGAAGACGACGAGCTGGGCACGGTCCCGCGCACCGAGCTTGGTCATCGCCCTGCTCACGTGGGTCTTGGCGGTGAACGGGCTGATCACCATGTGCGCGGCGATCTCCTCGTTGGTGAGGCCGCGCGCGACCAGGGCGACGACCTCCCGTTCGCGGTTGGTGAGCTCCTCGAGAGCGGCCGTCGGCACGGCGTCCGGCGGGCGGGAGACGTACTCGCTGATGAGCGTCCGGGTGACCGCCGGGGACAGCAGGGCGTCGCCGCGCGCCGCGACCCTGATCGCCTGGAGAAGCTCCACCGGCTCGGTGTCCTTGAGCAGGAAGCCGCTCGCGCCCGCGCGCAGCGCGTCGAACACGTAGCGGTCGAGCCCGTAGTTGGTCAGGATCACCACCCGGGTGGCGGCCAGGCGGGGATCGGCGGCGATGCGGCGGGTCGTCTCGATGCCGTCCATCACCGGCATCTGGATGTCCACGAGCGCGATGTCGGGGACGTGCCGCTCGGCCAGCGCCAGGCCCTGGCTGCCGTCGCCCGCCTCGCCGACCACTTCCACGCCGTCCTCGGCATCGAGCAGCGCCTTGAATCCGGCCCGGATGAGCGCCTGGTCGTCCACCAGCAGCACCCTGATCACGCCGCTCCCTCCACAGCCGGCAAGGGCAGCTCGGCGTGGATGGTGAAACCGCCGTCCGCCCCCGGACCGGTCTGGAGCCTCCCGCCGAGCGCGGACACCCGCTCCCGCATACCGGTGAGCCCGACGCCCACATGAACCGCTTCGGGCCGGACCACGGTGCCCGCCTCGGAGGTCCCGTCCGCTCCGTGTCGTGGCGTCGCCGCGGCGGGCAGACCCCTGCCGTCGTCCTCGACGCGTACGACGAGGGTGTCGGGCAGGTAGCGGACGTGCACGGACGCCGAGGCGGGGCCCGCGTGCCGCGCCACGTTGGTGAGCGACTCCTGCACGATCCGGTAGGCGGCCAGGTCGACCTCGGGCGGCAGGGCGCGCGGCGTGCCGCTGATCGCCAGCGTGGCGGGCACGCCCGCCGACCGCGCCCGCTCGACCAGCTCGCCGATCCTGTCGGCCCGGGCCGTGCCGGGCGCGTCGTCAGGGCCGGGTTCGCGCAGCACCTCCAGCGTCGCGCGCAGCTCCCGCATGGCGTCCGCACTCGCGTCCTGGATCGCCAGCAGCGCGGCCGGCACGTCGTCGCCCCGCTTGCGCGCCAGATGGACGGCCACGCCGGCCTGCACCTTGATGATCGAGATGGTGTGGGTGAGCGAGTCGTGCAGCTCCCTGGCGATGCGCAGCCGCTCCTCGCCGGCGCGGCGCAGCGCGACCTCCTCGCGGGTGCGCTCCGCCTCGACGGCGCGCTGCTCGGCCTGGCGCAGGTACGCCCGCCGCTGCCGGGAGACGACCCCCGCCACGTTGGCGGCGACGAACCAGCCGACCAGCAGGCCGACCCGGTCCACCACCTCGCGCGGGGTCCGCGTACCGAGGTCCGACAGCTCCACCAGCAGGACACCGGCGAGGTAGGCGGCGCTGACCGACGCCGCCCACAAGCGCCGGCCCGCGGTGGCCGCGGAAAACACGGTGATCAGGAGGGGGAAGGCGGTCGCGGTCTCGGGATGCACCCGCAGGGCGTAGACCAGCATGCAGGCCGCGGCGACGACGAGCGCCGTCACGGGCGCCGTCCGCCGCGCGGCCAGGGCGGCGGACCCGCCCACCAGGAGCAGGTAGCCCACCACCCCCAGCTGCGCGGGGCCGCTCGGAGAGCCCGGAAGCAGGGTGGCGACCGCCAGCAGCACCGCCACGACAGCCGCGCTCGCGGCATCCGAGGCGTAGAACCGGGGGAGGCTGCGGCGGCCGGCCTCCGTCCGGTCGCCGGAGAGGGCCGGTCCATCGGGGAAGGCCAACAGGTCCGCGAACGCCCGCGGGCCGGGCGACGCCGGTGCGTCCACGGTCACCGGTGAGTCAGGGGACGCCAATGGGCTGGGGGACGCCTGCCGTCCGCGATCGCCGTCCATGTCAGCAGGGTAGACCGAGCCGTTTCGCGCCGCCTCCTCCCGGCGGACCGATCCTGCGCTACTCCCGCCGTAGTACGGTCGCCGCCTCGCAGCCGCGCCGGGAGCGGCTCGGAACGCCTTCCGCCGTACGACGACGGGGGCGGCCGCGCTCGGCAGGATCGGTCCGCATGACAGCACGACCGATGAGGAGACCGAGATGCCGACGCCATATCGCTATGTGACCCCGGTGCCCACGGAGGCGGCGGCCGGGCTGATCGCCCAGGTCTACGCCCAGATCGCCCGTGATTTCGGCATGGCCCGCATGCCGCTGTTCCTGACGTTGTCCCCGGCTCCCGAGGTGCTCGCTCCCACATGGGCGATGCTGCGTGAGTCGCTGCTCGCCGGGCAGGCCCCGAGGGCGGCCAAGGAGGTCGTCGCCACCGGGGTCTCCCTCGCCAACAAGTGCCCGTTCTGTGTCGACGCGCACACCGTGCTCCTGCATGCGACCGGCGAGCACGAGCTGGCCGAGACCGTCGCGCGCGGGGAGAAGCCGTCCGATCCGGAGCACGCCCGGCTGTTCGCCTGGGCCACCGGCACGGCCACGTCCGGGCAGGCGCCGCCGTGCCCGCCGGGTCACGCGGCCGAGCTAATCGGCACGGCCCTCGCCTTCCACTTCATCAACCGGATGGTGTCGTCGCTGCTGACCGACGACCTCCTGCCCGCCGGCCTGCAGCGGTCCCGGCTCGTACGCGGCCTGGGCGGCAGGGCCCTCGCCAGGACGGTACGCCGCAGGCTGCCGCAGGGCGAGGCGCTGCCGCTGCTGCGTGGGCTGCCGTCGGGCCCGGTCCCGGCCTGGGCGGCGGGCACCCCGGCCGGGACGGCGTTCGCCGCGCTGCTGGCCGCGGCGGGGGAGGGAGTTCATCTGCTGGGCGACACGGCCAGGGAGGCGGTCGTGGAGGCCGTCGCGGACTGGGACGGCGAACACCCTGCCCTGTCCGGCTGGCCGTCGGGTCCGCTGGCGGACGTCGCACCCGCACAGCGCCCGGCGGCCAGGCTCGCCCTGCTGGCCGCCCTCGCGCCCTATCGGGTGACCGACGCCGACGTCGCCGCCTGGCGGGAGGCCGGGGGCGGACGGTCCGACGCCGACCTCGTGCGGCTGCTGGCGTTCGGGGCGATCACCGCCGTCCGGCGGATCGAGGCCGCCCTCGCCGTGCCGGCCTGACGCGACCGTGGGGGAGGAGGTCAGACCTCCAGTTCGCCGGACCAGATGGTCACGGCGTGCCCGGCGAGCTCGACGCGGTCGCCGCGCAGGGTCGTGCGCACGGTCCCGCCGCGCCGCGACACCTGCTCCCCGACCAGCGCGTCCCGGCCGAGTCTGCCCGACCAGTGCGGCGCGAGCACGCAGTGGGCCGAACCGGTGACGGGGTCCTCCGGCACGCCCACCCGGGGGCCGAAGAACCGGGAGACGTAGTCGGCGGCGGTGCCTTCGCCGGACGCCGTCACGATGACGCCCCGGGCCTCGACCTCGGCCAGCCGCGCCATGTCGGGGTCGGCGGCCCGGACCTCCTCGGCCGAGCCGACCTCGACCAGCAGGTCGAACTCGCTGCGGCCGGTCCACACCGGCGTGACGCCGAGGGCCTCGACGAGGCCGTCCGGCGGCGGGCACGGCGCGGCCTGCTTCGCGGGGAAGTCCATCGCGATCAGCCCGCCGTCCGCCTGCTCGGTCGCGAGCACGCCGCTCTTCGTGTCGAACTCCAGCCGCCCCGACTCCCCCAGGGAGTAGAGGACGTGCGCGGTGGCCAGGGTGGCGTGCCCGCACAGCGCGACCTCGACCGCGGGGGTGAACCAGCGCAGCGAGCGCGGCCCTTCGTCCCGCTCCAGCACGAAGGCCGTCTCCGAATGGCGCATCTCGCCGGCCACCGCCAGCATCCACTCGTCCGGAACGGTCTCGTCGAGGAGGCAGACCGCGGCGGGATTGCCCCGGAACGGCCGGTCGGTGAAGGAGTCCACGGTGAAGATGCGCATGTCTGCGGATTCTACGGCCGCATGCCTTCGCCGGCGGGACGGCCGAGCGCGGCGAGGGTCTCCCGGGCGACCTGGAGCTCCTCGCGGGGCCGTACGACGAGGACCGGCAGGCGGGCGTCCGGCGGGCTGACGACGCGATCCCGGTCCACGTCGTCGACGGCGGGCGGCTCGACACCGAGGAGCGACAGCCTGCCGCACACGGCCTCGCGCACCTCGGGCTGGTCCCAGCCGATCTCACCGGTGAACACGAGCGCGTCGAGCCGGTCGAGGGCGGCGGTCGAGGCGGCGATCTCCCGGCTCACCCGGTAGACGAACACGTCGAGCGCCAAGGCGGCGGCCTCCTCGGACGAGGCGACCAGGTCGCGGGTGTCGCCGGACAGGCCCTCGGAGAGCCCGAGCAGGCCCGAGTCGTGCTCCAGCCCGTCGCGCAGCTCCTCCAGCGTGAGGCGTGAGCCGGACAGCAGCCACAGGAGCATGCCGGGATCGACGCTGCCGGAACGCTTGCTCATGGGCACGCCCTCCAACGGCGTGAACCCCATCGAGGTGTCCACGCTGCGGCCGCTCCGCACGGCGCAGACCGAGCATCCGCCGCCGAGATGCGTGAGGACCAGGTTGACCTGCCCGGCCGGGCGTCCGAGCAGTTCGGCCGCCCGGCGGGTCGCCCACGCGTACGACAGCCCGTGGAAGCCGTAGCGGCGCAGGCCCCACCGGCGCCGCCACCCGGCGGGCAGGGCGTAGGTCGCGGCGGCGGCGGGCAGCCCGGCGTGGAAGGCGGTGTCGGGACACAGCACGTGCGGCACGGACGGCAGCACCCGCCGGGCCGCCTCGACCAGCGCGAGCGCGTGCGGCACGTGCAGCGGCGCGAGGTCGGCGTATCCGCGCACGGCCTTCACCACGTCGTCGTCGGCGACCGCCGGCGCGCGGACGGCCTCGCCGCCGTGGACGAGCCGGTGACCGACCGCGGTCACCTCGGCGTCCGTCCCGGACAGGAAGTCCGACAGCGTACGCTCCGCCGCGGCGGGGTCCGGGCTGTGCTCGCTGTGCTCGGTGCGCAGCACGCGGCCGTCCCGCACCAGATGCAGCTGGAGGCTGCTGGAACCCGCGTTGACGGTGAGCACGGTCGGTGTCATGGCGTCCGTCTTTCCGGCGACCCGGCGGGCAAACCCCGGCAGGCCGCCGGACAGAGCGGTCGGGGAGATCGGCGGTCGGGGGAGATTACGGGCGCACGGCGCAGAGCAGGCGGTTGTCGCCGCGCTGCCACAGCGTCCCGATCTCGGCGAAGCCCGCCGCGTGGAGGGCCTCGACGTGAGTGGACAGGTGGAGCGACTCCGAGCCGTGGTGTGCCGCGGTGGCCGGCCGGGGCGCCGCGACACCGGCGAGCTCGGGGTCGGCGGCGATCGCGTCCCACCACTGGCGCCAGTCCTCGGGACGGTCGTCGGAGAAGCGCCGCCGCTCCTCGCTCTCGTGGACGGCCCGCTCCAGCCGCGCCAGTTCAGGAGTGGTGTCCTCGGAGCTGAAGTGGTCGCCGTTGAGGAACAGCCCACCCGGTCGCAGCACGGTCGCGAGCTCGGCGTACACGGCGCGCAGGTCGTGCTCGGCCAGCCAGTGCAACGCGGTCGTGCTCACCGCCGCGTCCGCCGGGCGGTCGAGGCCGAGCGCCCGGCTCCATCCCGGTTCGCGCAGGTCCAGGTCGGCGAGGCGCAGGCCGTCGCGGTCGCCGTACGCCGCCCGGGCGAGCGACAGCAACAGAGGGTCGGCGTCGACCGCGACGATCCTGGCCCGGGGCAGGCGGTCCAGCAGGCGGGCCGACAGCGAGCCGGGGCCGCAGCCGAGGTCGATCACCAGGGGATCCGGGCGGCCCACGCCGCCCTCGACGGCGTCGATCAGCGCGGTGAAGCGCTCCTCCCTGTCAGGGAGGTAGCCCTCCTGCTGGCGGTCCCAACGATCGATCCACCGGGTGGCCACGTCGAACGTGAGCATGCCGTCTCCTTGTAACTGGCGTGTATGCTTTCGGCAGTTACAACGTAGAACGCAAGGACGTAACTGGTCAAGTGAACTTCAACAGTCACACTGATGGCGTGGTCGCGGTCGCCGTCGGCCTGGTCAACGCGCTGACCGAAGGCGAGGCGCGGGGCCGGTCGTACGAGCCGCCGACGGGAGAGGCGCGGGCCGCCGCGGTCGCCGGCGTTCTCGCGACCGGCGACAGGCGGGCGCCCACGGTCACCGAGGCGGAGGCGGGCGCGCTCGCCGAGGTCGCGGGGCGGCTGCGCGGCGTGTTCGAGGCGGTGACGCGAGGCGACGTGGACGCGGCGGCGCTCACCGTGAACGCACTGCTGGCGGAGACGGACGCGCGCCCGCACCTCGACCGGCACGACGGGGAGCCCTGGCACCTGCACTTCCACGGCGCGGGCGGCACCCTGGCCGGAAACTACGCGGCCAGTTGCGCGACCGGCCTCGCCGTGGTGCTCGGCGGCGAGTTGCACGACCGGCTCGGCGTGTGCACCGCGCCGCACTGCGACCGCGTGTACGTGGACACCTCCCGCAACGGCACCCGCCGCTTCTGCTCCACGGCCTGCCAGAACCGGGTCAAGACGGCCGCATTCCGGGCGCGCGGCGCCTGACGCGAGGCCCGAACGCCAGGTCCGATCACCGCCGGACCTCCCGGCGCCGTTGTCGCCATGCTCGACACCATGAACGAAATCAACGACATGAACGGCAAGGCGGCCCTGGTCACCGGGGGTGGCCGGGGAATCGGCGCGGCGGTCGTCCTCAAGCTGGCCGAGCGCGGCGCGGACGTGGCGCTGACCTACGAGCGCGACGAGGACAGCGCGGCCGCCGTGGCCGAGAAGGTGAAGGGGATGGGCCGGCGGGCGCTGGTCATCCGGGCCGACAACGGCGACGCCGCGGCGGTCGCCGCGGCCGTGGACGAGGCCGCCGCGGAGTTCGGCCGGCTCGACGTCCTCGTGAACAACGCGGCGGTCTTCCACGTCGCGCCGATCGAGGAACTGGGGCCGGACGAGGTGGACCGTACGCTCGCGGCCAACGTGCGCGGGCCGTTCCTGGCCGCGCGGGCGGCGGCGGGCCACATGACCGAGGGCGGCCGGATCATCACGATCGGGAGCAACGTCGCCGTGCGGACCGTCTTCCCGGGCTTCGCCCTGTACGCGATGAGCAAGACGGCCATGACCGGGATGACCAAGGGACTCGCCCGCGACCTCGGGCCGCGCGGCATCACCGTCAACCTCGTCAACCCCGGCCCGACCGACACCGCCTCGAACCCGGCGGACAGCCCCATGGCCGACACGGTCCGGGGACTGACGGTCCTCGGCCGCTACGCGCAGCCGGACGACATCGCCGAGACCGTGGCCCACCTGGCGGGCGACGGCGGGCGCTACGTCACCGGCGCGACGATCAACGTCGACGGCGGCTGGGCCGTCTGACGCCCGGGCTCACCGCCCAACCGGATGCCGCTCACGACCCGGTCACGTGACGGGTCGCGAGCCGGTTGTCAGGGACACATGGCGCTTGTCTCCAGCACTCGTGGCAGGTACGGACGGTGGGATGGCGGGCGGCCCGATCTGGGTCATGCGCCCGTCGTCCACTGGCGACTGCGCCAGCGTTCTGGTCGCACGTCATCTGCTGTAGCGCGCCGTCCCGCAGCAATGTACGCGCGGGAGCCGCCCACTTGGACTGGGGCCATCTTCCCGGTGTTCCCGCACAGCGGGGCGCGATTCGCATGAGGGTGTTCACTCATGGAGGCCTGTCGGCGGTATTCCTGCACACACGCCCTCGATCTCGTCAACTTTTTACGTTCTGAACCCTGTGTCGACAGCATTGGCGCAAGGTAGTGTGGGCTCATGTTGATCAGATTCGGAGTCTCGAACTATCGATCCATCTGGGAAGCAGTCGAGCTTTCAATGGTCGCGATCGATCGAGATCGGGAAGAAGCGCGTCCTGCGCCACTGCTCGGAGAGAGTCTTCTGCCGGTTGCGGCAGTGTATGGGCCGAACGCATCCGGTAAGTCCAATTTTGTGGCAGCTCTTTCCTGGCTTCGTGACGCGGTCCAGCATTCTCTTCGTTTCTGGGAGGACGAGATACCGATCGAGCTGTTCGCGTTTGGCGAGGGTCCCGGCTCCACAAGTGATTTCAGTGTCGAGGTCACGATCAATGGCATTCGCTATGAATATGTTCTTGAGTTGCGTCGCGAGCGTGTGCTCTATGAAGGCCTCTTTCACTACCCGGAGAAAAAGCGGAGAAGGATATTTGAGCGTGAAGAATCGGAACTGAAGCTACAGAGGGGTCTCGGCAGCCTGTCCGGCACGCGTGAACTCCTTACGGAAAGGACGCTGGCGCTCTCGATCGCCAGGCGTTTCGACGAGCCGTTGGTGTCGGACTTCGCGCGAGAGATCTTGAGGATACAGAACCTCAGCCACACGCCCAGACGCAGGCTGCCGGGATTGTTCGGAGGGGCGTTCTCCCGACCTACCATACGATGGTTCGAAGAGGTGAACGACCAACCCTTGCTCTTCGCGGACGAAGATCTCGGGGTCATCGGATCTCGCGAGCAGGCGTTGGCGCTTCTGCGTCTAGCCGACCTCGGCATTGAAGATGTGATCATAGACCATCAGGAGATAAGCTTTTCTGACTCGGAGGTGCGTACGCAGCGTAGAGTTCGGCTGCTGCACAAAACCGCGGAGGAAAGTGTGCCGTTTGACTTGAACGTCGAGTCAGAAGGCACCAAAACCTGGTTCGCTCTGATCGGCCCGATCCTGACCGCCCTGCGACAAGGATCCGTTGTGCTTTTCGACGAACTGGACGCCAGCCTGCATCCGACCTTGTCCGCGGAGTTGCTGCGCATCTTCCACAGCCCTGTGACCAATCCACGGGGCGCTCAACTGATATTCACTTCCCATGACACGAGCCTTCTCAACCACCTGAACAGGGATGAGGTCTGGCTGACCGAGAAGCGCGCCGACGGCTCAACTCGCCTCGGCGCGCTGGCCGACTTCGCCGGGGAACGCGTGCGTAAATCGCAAAATCTGGAGAACGCCTACCTCCACGGCAGATTCGGTGCTCTCCCGCAAGTGGATCAGACCCCTCTGTTGCGCGCGCTCGGATTGATCGGCTGATGGCTCTCAATCGACGACAGCGAGGCGGAAGGCCGCTCAAGAGGACCGCCGAGAAGCGCCCCGAACTGCGCACGATCATGGTTTTCTGTGAGGGCCGAAGTTCGGAGCCGGACTACATCAATGGCCTGAAGCGACTGCCGCACATAGCCGATAACACCATGCTGAACATACAAATCCATCCCGAGCAAGGTGTGCCGATCACACTGGTCAGGAAGGCCGTGGAATGCGCGAGCGACCCTGAAATCGATGAATGCTGGTGCCTCTTCGACGTCGAATGGCCGCGAAATCACCCCAACCTGGCGCAGGCGATTGATCTCGCAAGATCGAACGGAATCAACCTCGCGATCTCCAACCCCTGCTTCGAGCTTTGGCTGATCTTACATTTCGACAACTGTGGCGCCTTCATGGACACGGATTCGGCGGAACGCCGTTCTCGGTCACTGGACGGCCGGCCGGGCAAAAGTATAGATCCAGACGTTTACATGCCTCTGCGGAAGAATGCCGTTCGCTATGCGGAGCGCCTTGATATGCGTCACGCCGAAAATGGCACGATTTTCCCGCACGACAATCCCTCTTCGGGCATGTACAAATTTCTACGGAACCTCGAAGGTGAATAGGGGCGCTCTCGCTGTGCGGGCGGACGACGGTGTCTCAGGCGTCGGCGGCTTCGACGTCGGCGATCACGCACGAGATGTTGTCGGGTCCGCCGCCCTCGTTGGCCAGCTCGATGAGCCGGTGGACCGTCTCCTGCGGATCGGCCACGGTGGTGAGCACGTGGTGCAGCGCCTCGGGTTCGAGCACGGAGGTGAGCCCGTCGGAGCACAGCAGGTAGCGGTCGCCCGGGAACGCCTCGCGCAGCGACAGGTCGGGCTCGGCCAGGCCGCTCGTCTCCAGCGCCCGCAGCAGCAGGGAACGGCGCGGATGGCGGGCGGCCTGGTCGGGGCTCATGCGGCCGTCGTCCACCAGCGACTGCACCAGTGTGTGGTCGCGCGTGATCTGGTAGAGCGCGCCGTCACGCAGCATGTACGCCCGCGAGTCGCCCACATGGGCCAGGGCGAACTTCCCGTGGCCGTCCCACAGCATCGCGGTGACCGTGGTGCCCATCCGCTCGAGCGCCGGGTCCTGCGCGGCGAGGTCGCCCAGGCGCTGCCCCGCCTCCCGTACGGCGTCCGCGAGGGCGGCGACGACGTCGGCGGGACCCGGACCGTCCTCCAGCCCGGCCAGTGTGGAGATGACGGCCGCACTGGCGACCTCGCCGTGTCCGTGCCCGCCCATCCCGTCGGCGATGGCGAGCAGGCGCTCGCCGGCGTGCACAGAATCCTCGTTGTTGGCACGCGAACGCCCGACGTCCGACCCAGCGGCGTACCGAATACGGTTGTGCGTCATGGTTTTGAGTAAACCATTGGTTGAGTGACTTCACAAGCACGGTGCTAGTCTCATGTTCATGAGCCACGACGCCCAGGCCGACAACACAGCGGGCACGACGGCGCGCCCGGCCGTCAGCCCGCTCGAGGCCGCCGTCGAAGCGGCGGTCGAAGCGACCGTGAACGCGGGCGACATCGCCCGGCTCGCCGACGTCGGCAGGGCCGCGGTCAGCAACTGGCGCCGCCGGTACGAGGACTTCCCCCAACCGGTCGGAGGTACCGCCTCCAGCCCGCTTTTCTCGCTTCCCGAAGTGGAGGCGTGGCTGCGCAGGAACGGCAAGTCGTTCGAGGTGTCCCAGGGCGACCGCGTCTGGCAGCGGCTGCGCGCGTCGGCCGACGACCTGCGCCTGGGCGAGGTGCTGGGGGAGGTCGGGGCGTTCCTGCTCTACACGCTCCGCGACCCCGACGGCTGGAAGCGGCTGTCCGCCGCCCCCGACTTCGCCGTACGGCTCCCGGGTGCGGTGGCCGAGACGACCGCCGACCTGCCCCCGCGCGCGGGGGACGCGACGCCGGTCGAGCCCGGCCTGCTCCGGCTGGTCGCCGGGATGGCCGAGCGGAACGGCGTGGCCGGCACGTTCGAGTTCCTCTGCGAGCGGTACGCCGAGGCGCACAGCCGCAGGCTGGCACTGACCCGGCCCGACGTGGCCGCCCTGATGACCCGGCTGGCCTGCACGGGGGCGCGTACGGTGCTCGACCCGGCGTGCGGCATGGGCACGCTCCTGCTGGACGCCGCCGGGGCCGGTGGGGCGGGAGACGAGGTGCGGCTGCTCGGCCAGGACGCCAACGAGACGGTCGCGCTGCTCGCGGCGCTGCGGCTGCTGCTGCGCGGGCGGGACGCCCGGGTCCTCCCCGGGGACGCGCTGCGGCACGACGCGTTCCCTCCGGACCGGCCGATGGACGGGCTCGAGGACGTGCTCGCGGACGCGGTGGTGTGCGACCCGCCGTTCAACGAGCGGGCCTGGGGCCACGAGGATCTCATCGGCGATCCGCGCTGGCAGTACGGCATGCCTCCCCGGGGTGAGCCGGAGCTGGCCTGGGTGCAGCACTGCCTCGCCCACGTGCGGCCCGGCGGGCTGGTGGCCGTCCTGATGCCTGGCGCCGCCGCGAGCCGCCGCCCGGGACGCCGCATCCGGGCGAACCTGCTGCGGACGGGCGCGCTGCGCGCGGTCTTCACTCTGGTGCCCGGGGGTCCCGACCTGTGGCTGCTGCGCCGTCCCGAGCCGGGGGAGCGGCAGCCCGGGGCGATCCTGGTGGCCGACGCGGGAGACGACCCGGCCTCCGTCGAAGCGGTCTGGCGGGCCCACCTCGTGAAGAGCGAGCTCCCGCGCGGTGGCCGTACGGTCAGGATCATCGACATCCTCGACGACGAGGTGGACGTGAGCCCGGCGCGGCACCTGTCGCCCCGGGTCGACACGCGGGGCTTCCCCGTGGCCAGGGAGCGCTTCCTGGAGGCGGTCGCGGCGCTGGCCGACGACGTGCCCGACCTGGAGGTGCTCACCGGTGGCGCGGCGGGCTGGGACGCGTCGTGGGCGACGGTGGCCGAGATGGCCAGATCCGGGCTGGTCACCATCAGGCACTCGACGCTGCGGGCGCTGCCCGCCGATGCTTCCGAAGGCGAGGCGTCTGACGGCGGAGCGCCTGACGGCGGAGTGCCCGAGGGTGAGGTGCCCGAGGGTGGGGTGCCCGTGCTGACGGCCGACGACGTCGCGGCCGGGACGGCGCCGTCGCGGCGGATCCCGCGTGCCCCCGGCCTGGTCGCCGTACGACCGGGAGACGTCGTGGCGTCGGCCGTCACCGCGCGGATGGTCGCGGGGGAGGGGGCGGTCCTGGGCCCCCATCTCAGCCTTTTCCGCGTCGATCCGGACAAGGTGGATCCCGAGTTCCTGGCCGGGTTCCTGCGCTACGCGGCGGGCGGCGGCCGGCCGCATCTGGGCAGCAGCCGCGTGGAGGCCCGCCGGGCCCGCGTCCCCCAGCTTCCCCTGGCCGTCCAGCGGACGTACGGCACGGCCTTCCGGCGGCTGCTCGCCCTGGAGGACGGCCTGCGCGAGGCGGCCGCCGCGGGGGAGGCGCTCGCCCGCCTCGGCGTCGAGGGGCTGATCGACGGACGCCTCCGCCCTCATGGGTGACGCGGCGTGGAGCTTCCCAGCTGAGAGAGTCCTGTCCACCCGGCCGCTGAGCCCGAGCACCGCGGACGAATCCGGTAGCTTTTTCCCCGATAGGCCGACGGGAGGGGCGCATGGTCATCGGCGACCGGTATGAGCTGGACGACCTCCCCCTGGGGCAGGGCGGTATGGGCGCCGTGTACGGCGGGCACGACCGGCGGCTCGACCGCAAGGTGGCGGTGAAGTTCCTGCGGCTGCCCGACGGCCCGGACGAGGAGTTGCAGCGCCGGTTCATCCGCGAGGCGCGGATCCTCGCGAAGCTCGACCACCCCGGGGCGCCCGTCCTGTACGACTTCGGCACCTACGAGCAGCGGCTCTTCCAGGTCATGCAGTTCATCGAGGGCGTGACGGTCGCCGACCTGCTGAGCGAGCACGGCCCGCTGCCGGTGCCGTGGGCCGCGGCGATCGCCGCCCAGGCGTGCGCCGTGCTGACCGCCGCCCACGAGCTGTCGATCTGCCACCGCGACCTCAAGCCGACCAACCTCATGCTCTGCCCGGACGGCAGCGTCAAGCTGCTCGACTTCGGGCTCGCCATGCTGCGCGAGGCGGACGTCGCGGGGTTGACGGCGCAGTTCACCCGGATCGGGCAGATCCTCGGCACTCCGGCGTACATGTCCCCCGAGCAGATCCAGCGGGGTGTCGCCGGGCCGAAGAGCGACCTGTACTCCCTCGGCTGCGTGCTGCACGAGATGCTGACCGGCAACCAGCTGTTCACCGGGCCGACGGAGTACGCCGTGTTCGACAAGCAGGTGAAGGAACGGCCGCCCCGGGTTCCCGGGGTCCCCGCCGGGCTGGACCGTCTCATCGCCGAACTGCTGGAGAAGGAGCCGGACAACCGGCCGCCCGACGCGCACACGCTGTTCGAGCGGCTGCAGCCGTTCGCGGTCGACCTGCCCCCGCTGCCGGGCTTCCTCAACCCGTCGTCGGTCCCCAGCCCCGGGCGCATGTACGCCCAGATGGTCGGCCGCGTCCGCTGAAGGGTTCGCCGGAAGCGCTCAGGCGCGCCAGGCCGTCAGGACCTCCTCGACCCGGGGGCGGATCCGCTCGCGGGCCGTCATCCGCGGCGTCCCGGCCATCAGCAGCTCGTCGTAGTCGGTGTCCAGGTGGCGCACGCTCGCGATCACGGCGAGCGTGATGGCGTTCTCGTCCAGCACGCGGGCGGCGGCGGTGCGGCCCACCCGCCCGCTGCCGCGTACGGCGGCGTGCGCGGCGATGGCCTCGGCCCGCTCGGCCGGGCAGCGGGGGAACAGGCGGCGGATCTGCGCCGCCATCCTCGTCTGGAACTCGGCGTCCTCATCGGCGCGGCGCTCGCGGTCGCGTTCGCGGCGGCGCAGCCGCGCCTCCTCGTCGGCCAGGCACTGCTCCTCGGCCCGCGTCAGCGCCTCCTCCTCGACCAGGACGCCGAGCCGCTCGTATCTCTTGCGCCGCCGGTTGAAGCGGACCACCACGGCAGACAGGCCGCTCTCCTTCTTGGCGCGGCGGCTCAGCGCCGCGTTCCCCGCCGGGAGGAAGCACAGGTGATCCATGTCGGCGCAGGTCAGGCAGTGTGGCCGGTCGTCCTCCATGATCAGATAAGGCCCGGTGTCCCCGCATCCGGCGCAGGTCCACGCGTCCGGCGATGCCACGGCCACGAGGTCGGGGGCCTTGCTGTGCCGTTCGGTGATCTGCCGCCGCCGCGCCTCGCTCAGCTCCGGTGAGAGCCAGTGGACGCGGAAGGCGCGCTCCAGGTCCTTGTCGCCCGCCGCCGTGAAGCGCAGCGGCCGCCGGTCGCGGGTGCCCGCCGTGTACGCCGCCTCGCTCTCCACCAGGTCGCGGGACAGGGCCCAGGCGCGCAGATGCGACAGGGCCTCGGCCATCCGGCCGGTGTCCACGGCGGCAAGCCGTTCCAGGCTGTCGGCCCGGCCCTGCCGCCAGGTCTCCACATGGCGGTCGTGCAGCCACCGCAGGCCGGTGAGGACGTCGATCGGGGTCACGTACTTGCGAGTGGCCAGGGCGATCTCCGCCGCCTGGGCCACCCGTCCGCCGAGCTTGCTGCGCATTCCTCCA
Source organism: Microbispora sp. NBRC 16548 (assembly GCF_030268985.1). Lineage (NCBI taxonomy): Bacteria > Bacillati > Actinomycetota > Actinomycetes > Streptosporangiales > Streptosporangiaceae > Microbispora > Microbispora sp. NBRC 16548. The sequence goes on along the minus strand of NZ_BSSF01000008.1, from coordinate 346,639 downwards.
AGCCTGCCCTATGCCGGCGTGCGCGTACGCCGGTTCACGGCGGCCAGCAGCCCCACGGCCGCCAGGCTGGAGATCGTGGCCGACCCGCCGTACGACACGAACGGCAGCGGCAGCCCCGCGACCGGCAGCAGGCCCATGGTCATCCCCACGTTCACGAACGTCTGGAACGCCAGCCAGCACACCACCCCGCCGGCCACTGCCCTGCCGAACGGCGAGGGGCTCTTGGCCGCGATCCACAGGCCACGCCACAGCAGGGCGAGCATCAGCAGGATCACGCAGGCGGCGCCGAGGAAGCCGAGCTCCTCGCCCGCGACCGTGAAGATGAAGTCGGTGTGCTGCTCGGGCACGAAATGGCCCGCCGTCTGCTCGCCGTGGAACAGGCCCTTGCCGAGCAGGCCCCCGGAGCCGATCGCGATCCTGGCCTGGGTGGCGTTGTAGCCCATGCCCATCGGGTCGGCGTCCGGGTCGGCCAGCACCATCAGGCGCTGGAGCTGGTAGGGCCGGATGAGGTCGAGCCGCCACACCAGGAGCAGTCCGGCGGCCCCGGCGGCGGCGAACGCCGCGAACCACCTCTTGGGCGCACCGGACACCACGATCATCCCGGTGGTCAGCACCAGGAAGACGAGCGCGGTGCCGTGGTCGGGCTGCAGTGCGATCAGCCCGACCGGCAGCGCGGCGAGGCCCAGGGCGAGCAGCACGGCCCCGGCGCCCGGCCTGCGCTCGCCGTCGCGCGGCTCGCCCAGCGCCGTCGCGAGCGCGAGCACCGTGGCCGCCTTGGCGAACTCGGACGGCTGGAACTGCAGCCCGTCACCGAGCACGATCCAGGCGTGCGAGCCGTTGATCGTGCGGCCCAGCGGGGTCAGCACGGCGACCAGCCCGGCCAGCCCGAGCAGGTACAGCACCGGGACGTAGGCCCGCAGCACCCGCAGGTCGATTCGCGAGACGGCCCACATGAGCACGAAGCCGATGCCCACGCTGAGCGCCTGCCGCTGCGGCAGCGTCGAGCCCGGCTCGTTGCGGGTGGCCGACCACACGAGCAGCAGCCCGATCGCCGACAACGCGGCCGCCGGCAGCACCAGCCCCCAGGCGGGGAGGAAGGCGAGGCGCGCCCACCCCCTGCGCCTGGTCGCCCGGCTCGCCGGCAGCCGTACGGACAGGGGACCGAGCGCCGTCATCGCGCGCCTCCAACCAGCTCAGCCCTGCCCGTCTGACCGCTGCCCGTCTGAGCCCTGCCCGTCATCGCGCGCCACCCTCCCCGGCGGACGCGACGGGAGGAAGGGAGGCGGACCGCGTCCCCCTGTCGTCCTTCTTATCCTTCTTGTCCTTCTTGCCGTGCTTCTTTCCGTCGTGCTTCTTCGCCTTATGGGTCAGGGCGGCGATGCCCTCCCAGATCTCGCGGGCGGCGGGGGCCGCCGTGGTCCCGCCCGTGCCGCCCTGCGAGACGACGACCACCACGACATACTTGGGCTTCTTCACCGGGCCGAAGGAGGCGAACCACGAGGTGTCCTGCCTGCCGTACGCCTCGGCGGTGCCGGTCTTCCCGGCGACCGGCAGGCGCGTGAACGAGTACCCCTCGAACGCGCCCGCGGCCGTGCCCGTGCGCGGCACGCCGGCGAGCGAGTCGCGGATGAACCGCAGCGTCTTGCGCGAGACGTCGATCTTCCCCACCACGGGCGGGGTGATCGTGCGGACCACCGTGCCGTCGGGGCGCACGACCTGCTTGCCGATCCTGGGGCTGAAGACCGTGCCGCCGTTGGCGAGCGCGGCGTACCCGCGGGCGAGCTGGAGCGGCGTCACCAGCACGTCGCCCTGGCCGATCGAGAAGTTGGCCGCGTCGCCTGCCCACCAGACCCCGCCGGAGCGGCAGTTGTCGGCGGCGAGCGCCTTGAGGTAGGCCGCCCGCTTGCGGTCGGACATCTCCGGATAGCCGGTCTTGGCGCGACGGCAGGAGTCCGCCTTGGTCCGCTCCCAGTTGGCCTTCTTCCAGGCGCGGTCGGGCACCCTTCCCTGAGCCTCGTGCGGCAGGTCGACGCCGGTGGGCGTGCCGAACCCGAACTCCCTGGCCATCGCCTGCATCGGGTCCTTGGGGTGTTTGACCGGCTTGAGCCCGCCGTCGCGCTGCCACATCCTCTCCGCGAAACGGTAGAAGATCGTGTCACAGGACACCACCAGGGCCCGGTGCATGTCCATCCGGCCCAGTTCGGCGCTCTCGAAGTTGTGGAACACCCGGCCGCCGATCTTGTAACCGCCCGGGCAGTCGTAGGAGGCCCGCAGCGAGTAGCCCGCCTTCGCCGCCGCGGCCGTCGAGGTCACCTTCCAGGTGGAGCCCGGCGGCCACTGCCCCTGCACGGCGGCGCTGACCAGCGGCAGGTCCTCGTAGTCGTGCTGCGAGATGCCCCCGGTCCACACGCCCGGGTCGTAGGTGGGATAGTCGGCGATCGCCGTCACCCGCCCGGTCCTCGCCTCCAGCACCACCGCCGCGCCACTGTCGGCGGGCTCGCCCCGCTTGCGCGCGGCGGTCACGGCCCGGGCCAGCGCCCGCTCCGCCACCTCCTGGATGCGCGCGTCGACGCTGGTCACCAGCGTGTCCCCGGCCACGGCGGCCTCCTCGCGGATCAGGCCGGTGATCTTGCCCGTGCTGTCCACCGCCACCTCTCTGATCCCGGTGCGCCCGGCCAGCTCGCGGTCGTACTGCGCTTCGAGGCCGTCGCGGCCGATCAGCTCCGGGCCGCCCTCGGGGTCGTCGGGCGAGGGCGGCTGCAGGTAGCCGAGCACGTGCGCCGCGGCCGAGCCGAGCGGGTAGGTCCTGACCGGCCGCAGCGCGGTGCTGACACCGGGGAACTCGTCCTGCCGCTCCGCGATCCACAGCGCCGTGCGCACGCTCACGTCGTCCGCGACGACGATCGGCTGGTACGGCGAGCCGGGCCAGCACGGCCTGGGCACGTCCCCGGCGCACAGCCGGGCCCGGTCGGCGATCTCCTGGTAGGGCCGGCCCAGGGCCCGGGCGAGCCGGGCCAGCACGTCCTTCCCGCCGTCGGGCTGGTGGATGAGGGCCATGTAGTCCACCGACACCTGCGGTCTGGTCTCGTTGGCCACCAGCGGCCGGCCGTGTGTGTCGAGGATCCGCCCCCGCACCGGCGGCAGGACGACCGAGCGCGCCCGCGACTCCGTGGCCGCCCTGACATACGACGGGCCGGTGACGATCTGCAGGTACCACAGCCGCCCGAGCAGGGTCAGCATGAGCGCGGTCACCACCGCGAACACGAGCGTGAGGCGGCCCTGGGGCCGGTTGCGACCCCGGTTGAGAGGGCGCTGCTTGACGCTCCTACGCAAGCCGCCTCCCCCGCGCGTACGGATCACGTGAACCGTCCCATGATCTGGGCACCCGCCCGAACGACCGGCGGCGGGGCAGCAGGGCGAGCGCCGCCGCCACGAGCGCGGCCAGGCCGACGGTCCAGGCGACGGCGCCGGGCGCGAGGGCCGCGCCCCACGGCGTGCCGTCGAGCAGGGCCGCGAGCACGCCCGCGGCGAGCGTCGCGCCCAGGGCCACGGCGGCGGCGACGGCGGCGCGCCGCCCGGCCGTGCCGTCCGCGGCGACCCGTGCGCACACCCACCCGGCGAGGCACATGACGAGGGCGAGCCGCCCTATGGTGTGGTCGGCGGGCGGCGCGATGTCGGCGGCCAGGCCCGCGGCGAACCCCAGGAACGCGCCCGCTCCTCCCCCCGCGGCGCCCCGCTCCGGCAACCCCCTGGTCTCCGGCCGGGGCCGCAGATGCGGCGCGAGCGCGACGACGGCGACCAGCACGACGTCGGGGTGGCCGCCGGGCAGCGACAGCCCGTTGACCACGGCGACCTGGAGCACCGGTGCGACGAGGACGACGAGCACGGACAGGACGACCGCCTTCATCACGCCCCCTTCGCCTTCTTCGAGCCGCTCTTCGCGGCGTCCGTATCCCCGCTCCCGGCATCGCCTTCGCCGGCGGACGCGTCCGCCGTCGCGCCGTCCGGCTGCGGTCCCAGCACCACGGTGACGAGGTCGAGCGCGGTGAACCGGGCGAAGGGACGCACGAGCGCCGTCCTGGTCAGCGCGTCCGGCGCGGGCTCCACCGTGATCACCGCGCCGATCGGCACGTCCGGCACGTACGGCCGCATGTCGCGCGAGCCCAGCGTCACCACCCGGTCGCCGGGCTTCACCTCCGCGGAGGGGTTGAGCAGGCTCAGCCGCAGCAGGCCGCGCTCGGGGACGCCGGTCACCAGGCCGACCTCCCGCGAGCCCTCGAGCCGGGCCCCGATCGAGGCGCCGGAGGCCGTGGCGAGCTGGACCGTCGCCGTGCCCGGGCCGGATCGCAGGATCCGGCCGACCAGCCCGTCACCGTCGAACACGGTCATGTCGCGGTCCACGCCGCCGTCGGAGCCGGTGTCGACGGTGACCGTGCCGTCCCGGCCGAAGCCGATGACGTGGGCCGACGCGACCTGATAGCCGTCCGCCCTAGCGGGGGACGGGGTCGTGCGGCGGGCGGCCAGCAGGTCGGCGCGCAGCCGGGCGTTCTCGCGTTCGAGCTCCTCCAGGCGCCGCTCGCCCGACGCCCAGCGGACGCCGGCGGACGCCGCGTCCTCCAGCCCGCCGTACACGGCCGACCCGAACGCCCGCAGCGGTTCGAGTGGTGTGACGGTGTCGGCTGCGATCAGGGCGGCGGAGACGAGCGCCAGCAGCGCGGGCGCCCGGCGACCGGCGGCCCTCATCGACGCGTTTCGGGGAGGAACACGTCCTGCATGTCGTCGAAGCGCTCGACGCACCGGCCCGCGCCCAGCACCACCGACTGGAGCGGCTGGTCGACGAGGTGGATCGGCATGCCGACGGCCTTTTCGAGCCGTTCGGCGAGCCCGTCGAGCAGCGCGCCGCCGCCGGTCAGCACGATGCCGTTGTCGATCAGGTCGCCGGCCAGCTCGGCCGGGCACTGGTCCAGCGTGGTCTGCACGGCGTCGACGATCGTCTGGACCTGGTCCTCGATCGCCTCCCTGACCTGCGCCCGGTTGATCGTCGCGGTCTTGGGCAGGCCGGTCACCAGGTCGCGGCCCCGGATCGGCAGCGGTGTGGCGTCGTCGCCGCCGGGCCGCGCGCTGCCCAGCTTGATCTTGATGTGCTCGGCCGTGCGCTCGCCGAGCATCAGGGAGTGCTCCTTCTTGACGTAGTTGACGATCGCCTCGTCGAGCTCGTCGCCGCCGACCCGCACGGACTTCGACACGACCACCCCGCCGAGCGAGACGATCGCGACCTCCGTCGTGCCGCCGCCGATGTCCACGACCATGTTGCCGGTCGTGTCGCCCACGTTGAGTCCCGCGCCGATCGCCGCGGCCATCGGCTCCTCGATGATGTGGACGCGGCGGGCGCCCGCCTCGTACGCCGCCTCCCTGACCGCGCGCTGCTCGACGCTCGTGGTGCCGCTCGGCACGGCGACGACGACCCGGGGCCTGGCCAGGTAGCGGCTCTTGTGCGCCACCTGGATGAAGTGCCGCAGCATGCGCTCGGCCGCGTCGAGGTCGGCGATCACGCCGTCCTTGAGCGGGCGCAGCGTGGCGATGTGGGGCGGGGTCCGCCCGATCATCTCCTTCGCCGCGGTCCCGACCGCCACGATCCTGTCCGTGTGCAGGTTGATCGCCACCACCGACGGCTCGTCGAGGACGACGCCCTTCTTGCGCACGTACACGAGCGTGTTGGCCGTGCCGAGATCGACCGCCATGTCCCGGCCGAGCAATCCCCACGGGAAACCCATCGCCGACCAGCTTTCAGAGAGGAGGGAGAGCACGCGTGATCGCTGCCCGGCGGCCCCGCCTCTAAACAGAACGGTCCCTCCCGTACGAACCGGACCGCTAGGCGACGCTGAGATAGAGGTCTCTCGCCAGCTTCGTCACCCGCTCGGCCGACTGCGTGAAGGACGCCCCCGAGGGCTGCAGGGTGAGCACCACCATGATCAGCCGGTCGCCGATCACGCCAGTAGTGTGGAGCACCGGACGGCCGAAATCAACCGGGTTGCCGCCCATTGTGACTGCCCCGATACGGTCCGACGTCGCCCGTGCGCGGGTGCATTTGATAGGAGGAACCGCGCCATACCCGGACCAGCCCTGCTTGATCGCCCAGGGTCGGGGAACGGCGCGGGGGATGCCGAAGAACTGGTCGAAACCGTCGCGAGCGCACTGGGACGCCTTGCGCAGATTGCCGAGGACGAAGTCGCGGACGCGGGGCTCGGCCCGCCGCAGCAGATACCGGTAGACGAGCGCGATGTCGGCCGCGCTGATGGCGGTGTAGCCCCAGAAGCCGGGTTTGGCGGCGGGCGGCGCTGAGGTTTCGGTCAGGCCGATCCTGCGCGCCATGCGTCGCACGATCTCGCCCTGGCCGCCGCGCCGCCACAGGGCCGTCGCCGCGTCGTCGTCGCTGCCGCGGAGCATGGGCGTCAGCAGCGCCATGTCCCCGGCGGGGATCGTCCCCCTGTGCCGTTCCAGGTAGTCGGTGGCGATGAGGATCTTCACCACCGACGCCGACCGGAACCGGTGGTGCGCCTGCCTCTGGGCGACCGTCCTGCCCGTGGTCACGTCGACCACGGCGTACCCCGCCGTCACCCCGGCCGGCACCCGCACGGGCTTCGCGGGGGACCGGACCGGGCGGGCGGCCGACGCGTCCCTGGTCGCCGGCCCGCTCGCCCCTGCCGTCGCGCCGCGGCCGGCGGAGCCGGTCGGATCGGAGGAGGGGGCTGTCGCCTGCGCCGCCGTCGTCCCTGCCGGGCCCGCGCCGCGGCCGTCCGCCGCGCAGCCGGTCAGGAGCGCCGGGAGCGCGGCGGCGACGGCCAGGACGGCGGCGGTTCTCGATCGCGTCACCCGACCATGCCTACCAGATCGCCTGTCGCCCGATGTGCGGAAATGTCGGGTGCGGCTTTCTCTTTCCCCCTCGGGGTCGATGCGGGACGGCTCAGGCAGGCGTACTCCCCGGCGGCCGGTCGGCGAGCGAGCCCGGGGTGATCAACCCGGTCTCGTAGGCGAGCACGACCGCCTGAACCCGGTCCCTGAGGCCGAGCTTGGACAGGATGCGCGCGACATGAGTCTTCACCGTCGTCGGGCTGAGGCTCAGCCGGTCGGCGAGCTCGGCGTTGCTCAGCCCGGTGGCGAGCAGGCGCAACACCTCCAGCTCCCGGGGCGTCAGCTCCGACAGATCCCGGTGGACGGCTGCTCTGGCCTCGTCACGGCGGGCGAACCGCTCGACCAGACGGCGGGTGATCGTCGGTGCGAGCAGGGCGTCCCCTGCGCGCACCAGACGCACCGCGGCCACCAGGTGCTCCGGTGTGACGTCCTTGAGCAGGAAGCCGCTGGCCCCTGCGGTGAGTGCGGCGTAGACATAGTGGTCGACGTCGTAGGTGGTCAGAATGAGAACGCGCGTCTCGCCCGGGTCGGCAGCCATGATCTGCCGGGTGGCTTCGAGGCCGTCCATCCGCGGCATCCGGATGTCCATCAGCACGACGTCCGGTCGGGTACGCCGGACGGCGGCGACGGCTTCCGCTCCGTCGGCCGCCTCGGCCGTCACCTCGATGCCGTCGGCGGCGAGGATCATCCCGAACCCGCTGCGTACCAGTGCTTGATCGTCGGCGATGACCACGCGCGTCGGCCCGTTCACGTAGTGGCCCACGGAACCCGCGCCTTGATTCGGTAGCCGCCGTCGCTCCGCGGTCCGGCCTGCAGGGTGCCGCCGTAGAGGGCGAGCCGCTCCCGCAGCCCGATCAGGCCCCGGCCCTGGCCGTCTCCCGCACGGGCCGTCAGCCTGCCGCCGGTGTCGGTGATCTCGATTTCCAGCCAGCCGCCACGGTGGCCGATGGCAACGGACGCCGCCGCACCGGCCGCGTGCTTGATCGTGTTGGTCAGGGCCTCCTGGACGACGCGATAGACGGCCAGCTCCACCCCGGGCGGCAGCGGACCGGGCGGCGGAGAGATCTCGACGCCGACCCGCACTCCGGCTGCGCGAACCCGTTCGATCAACGAATCGAGCTGGTCGAGTCCCGGTTGCGGTTCGAGCCCGTCGGCACTGCTGCCCGCCCGCTCGCTCTCCGGCCCGGCCAGCAGTCCCATGACGTTGCGTAGTTCCGCCATGGCGGCTCGGCCGCCGGCTTCGACCGCCAGCAGGGCCTGCTTCGACTGAGCCGGAGCCGTGTCCATCACCGCGCGTGCCGCACCGGCCTGGATGACCATCACGTTCACATTGTGGGTGACGACATCGTGCAGTTCGCCGGCGATCCGGGAGCGCTCTACCTGGACGGCCTCGCGCATGGCCTCCTCCTGGGCGCGCTGCAGTTCGGCGACCCGGCGGCGGCCGGCGTCGAGCTGCCGCCGCCAGGATCGGACGAAAGCGGCGGCGACTCCGGCGCTCATCAGTACCACGAACGGCCCCAGCCAGCTTGGCAACGCCGGGACGGAGTCCCGGAAGGCGGCGCCCGCCAGCACGGTGGCGAGGACGAGTGCCCCGACGGCCGGCGCCCGGTGCGTGCTGTGGGCCACCGCCCCGTAGGCGGCGATGGCGAACGTCAGCACGGTGATCCACGTCGCGTCGTCACGGGTGCCCAACGCCGCGGCCAGCACCACCCAGAAGGTGATCAGCGGGTACAACCGTCGCACCGCCAGCGGCAGGGCCGTCAGAACCACCAGGAGCGGAAGCGGGCCCGAATCCTGCTGGTCGTCGGCGGTGACCAGGGGCCGCTCCAGGAGGTCGGGCGCGGCGTCGCTGCTTCGCGGCGGTGGAGAGGGCCGCAGCCGCAAGGGTTCCAGCAGGGAGGGCGGCCGCCCTTCGACGCGATGGGCACCGTCTGTCGCGCCCGCCGTCGCGGCCACTGCGGCAACGGTCAAGGCGATCGCGAGCAGCAGGTCGGCGAGGAGCGACCGGCGCGAGGCCCGGGCGGGTTTCCCCACTGGGCGGAGCGCATCCAGCCCGAACCGCCGCCATCCACGTCGTTCGCTCGCTGTCACCGATGCATTGTCCCGACCGCACGGCACGTCCCGCATCAGCCCCGATGACCGGATTCGACCTCCGCCAGAAGTACATCGGAAGGACGGCCCCGCGGAGGGCTCCTCCCCGGGAAGGGATCGATATCGGCATGGCAGCCGACGCGGACGGGCCTGCCCGGTCCCTAGCGTCGTTGCCGCCACCGGCCGCCCGCACCGGCCCCGTCGAGGCGGCCCCCACCCGGAAGGACAGTTCATGGATCATGCGATGGAGAGGGAAAGCATGCCCAGCCCCGCCTCGGGACCCGGCGCAGGCGTCGGCGGTGGTCCGTCGACGCCGCCCCGCCGGATCAGCCGAGGCGCCACCACCGTCGCGGCCCTGCTCGCCTTCGTAGCCGCCACCTCCTGCGCCTCCGCGTCCGGTTCGGTCGTGTCCGACGCCCCGCCGCGCAACGCGTCACCCGGCTCCACCGCATCCGCCGCCGGTCCGGCATCCGCGCGGATCGGCATGCCCCGGCTCCCCGAACCGACCGGTCCCCGGCCGGTCGGCACCACGTCCCTCCACCTCAAGGACGGCTCCCGCGTCGATCCGTGGGTCCCCGGTGTGAAGGCGAGGGAACTCATGGTCTCCCTGTGGTACCCGGCGAAATCCCGCAAGGGGAAGCGAGCCCCGTACATGACGGCCAAGGAGTCGGAGCTCATCCTGAAAGGCGGAGAGATCACCGGCGTGCCGTACGACGCGTTGAGCAGAACGCGGACCAACGCCCTCAGCGACGCCGAACCGGCCGGACGCGAGCACAGCCTGCCCCTGGTGGTGCTCTCCCCGGGCTTCACCGAGCCCCGCAGCTCGCTCACCGCTTTGGCCGAGGAACTGGCGAGCAGGGGCTACGTGGTGGCCGGCATCGACCACACCTACGAGAGCCTGGCCACGACCTTCCCCGACGGCCGGGTCACCACCTGCGTCGCCTGTGAGGCACCCAAGGACCAGGAGTTCTGGAACACGGTGGGTCGGAGCCGGGCGGCCGACGTCTCCTTCGTGCTCGACGAACTGATCGGGGCGCACCCCAAATGGAAGGGCGCCGCACTGATCGCCCGCTCCCGCATCGCGATGGCCGGGCACTCGGCAGGAGGCGCGAGCACCATCGCCGCCATGCTGCAGGACGCCCGCATACGTGCCGGGATCGACATGGACGGCACCACATTCGCCCCGATCCCGGCCAGCGGACTGTCCCGGCCGTTCCTCTTCCTGGGCACGCAGGCCATGCACAGCCCGGGAGGCAAGGACACCACGTGGGACCGCGACTGGGCCCGTCTGACGGGATGGAAGCGCTGGCTCGTGGTATCAGGGGCAGAGCATGTCTCCTTCACCGACACCGCGCTGCTGGTGGAGCAACTCGGCATCTACCGCAATCCCGGCCTGCCCGGGGCGCGCGCCGTGGAGATCACCCGCAGCCATGTCGCGGCCTTCTTCGACCTGCATCTGCGCCACAGGTCCCAGCCCCTGCTGGACAAGCCGTCGACGCGCTACCCGGAGGTCAAGCTGTGTGACGCCGAGCCGAAGACCTGCGCCTAGGCCGGGACCGCACGGTCGGGCGGTGTGGATCAGCGTCCGTCGAGGAGGGGCTGCGCGGGGTCCCAGCGAGTGCCGTCGGCGGCGTCCCTGCGGCGACGGGCGATCGCCGACAGCGCCTCCAGGACGACCCGGTTGCCCAGGTACGCCGTGATGTCCGCGTGGTCGTACGGCGGGGCCACCTCGACGATCTCCAACCCCACGACGGGCAGCTCGTAACAGGTCCTGCGTACGGCGTCGAGGAGCTGGCGGGCCGACAGGCCGCCCGGCTCGGGCGTGCCGGTGCCCGGCGCGTGGCCCGGGTCGCAGACGTCCACGTCGACCGACAGGTAGACCCCGTCGCAGTCGTCGAGCGCGATCGCGTACGCCTCGGTGAGGCACTCGTCGAGGCCCCTGGTGACGATCTCGGTCATCTCGTAGGACCGCATGCGCTGCCCGGCCATCCAGTCGAGGATCTCCGGCCCCGGCCAGTAGCCGCGCAGGCCGATCTGCAGGAAGCGGTCGCCCCGGATGGCCCCCGACTCGATGAGCCGCCGCATCGGCTGCCCGTGGCCGTGCAGGTGGCCGAACTCGATGTCGCCGGTGTCGGCGTGCGCGTCGAAGTGGAGCATCGAGACCCGGCCGAAGCCGTGGTGGCGGGCCACGCCGGTCGCGTCGGGCAGGGCGATCGTGTGGTCGCCGCCGAGGACGACGGGGATCGCCCCGGAGGCCGCGATCCTGGCGACCGCGTCCTCGATCGCGCGCAGGCTGCCCTCGATGTCCCCGGCGTAGGTCTCCACGTCTCCGGCGTCCAGCACCCGCAGGTCCCTGAGGGCGTCCACGCGCAGCGCCAGGCTCGGGCGGGAGCCGTCGTGGGGGAGGTAGCAGGTCTGGCGGATGGCGTTCGGGCCGAAGCGCGCGCCCGGGCGGTGGGAGGTGCCGCCGTCGAACGGCGCGCCCAGGATGACGACGTCGGCGTCCGCGTAGCCGGCCGGGTCGTCGAGGTCGCACCGCTCGACGCCGAGGAACGTGATGTCGGGGCCGAACATCTGGCCGTAGCGGGACAATCCAACTCCTGAGGTCAAACCGGTCTTATCGGGCATCACATGCTATTAGCTGACATGCTGCGCCTCGACGAGGAACGGGTCGAGCAGGCCCGGGGTGCCCGCGGCGGCCAGGCGCAGCGCCTCGGTGAGGTCCACGTCGCGCACCTGGTAGCCCTGCTTGCCCGCCGCCGTGGTCGCCGTCAGCGTCGCCAGGCGGGCCCGGCGCTGGAAGAACGATCGCTCGATGTTCCAGCCGATGACGCCGTCACACTCCAGCGCCACTCGGCGACGTGCGAGCGAGCCCCAGCGGGTGACCAGATAGCCGGACGTCAGAGCGTGGCCGAGCGAGCGGTAGCGGTCGGCGGCCAGCAGGGCGGTCAACGGCAGCAGGGCGGCGGCGGTGAGCCAGGTCCACGAGGGCAGCCCGGCCCACCACCACAGCGCGAGCAGCGCGGCCAGCACCAGCGCGTGCACGCCGTACGCCCGGGTGAACCTGCGGCGCAGCGCGGCCGGGCCGTGAGGGGTCAGGTCCGCGGTGACCGGCGAGGCTTCCGAGGCGGAGGAGGCGGAGGAGGCGGAGGGGGCACCGGCGGCAGAGGGGAGCACGAGCCGGGCCACCGACACGGCGGCCGCGCGCGGCGCGGGCGGCAGCAGCAACGACCCGCCGCGCTGGGAGCCCTGCGCCGCCCGCAGCCCGGTCGTCACCGCGGACAGCCGGGCCCCGCGTACGGCACGCAGCAGCAGCGGCTCACTCACCTCGACCCCGCGCAGCCGCCGTTCCTCGATGGTGATGGCCCGGGTGGTCAGCAGCCCCCGGGTCACGTGAAGCGTGCCCTCGGCGTGCCGGGTCAGCCGGAAGTTGCCGAAGGCCAGGACGTAGCCGAGCGTGGAGGCGACGCTCACGAACACCACCAGCACGAGCACCACCGTCGCGATCTCCAGCGGGAGCGACATCGCGCTGAACCACCGCCAGGTCTCCTGAACGGGCCCGACCCTGCCGAGGTCGACGTTGCCCTCCGAGACCAGGCGGGACACGAAGCCGGCGACGACGCCCACGGTGACGAGCCCGGACATCGTGAACGGCCCGAACCTCACCCACTCGGGACGCATACGCGCGAGTTCGGTCTCCGCGGCCGGCGTGCTCCCGGCGGGGGGCGCCACGGGGGACATGGTGGGGGACACGGTGGCAGCGGCGTCAGAAGCGACGGGGGAGCGGTGCAGCAGCTCCACGCGCAGGCGGGCGGCCTCGGCGGCGGTCAGCGCGTCGAGCTTGAGCCGGCCCTCGTGCCTGCGCTCCGACGTGCCCGTCCCCACCTCCACCCGGGCCAGGCCGAGCACGCGGTGCAGCACGTGGGAGGTGACGTCCACCGTGCGGACCCGGTCGCGGGGCACGGTCACCACCTTGCGGGTCAGCAGGCCGCGGCGGACCTGCACGTGCTCGGGAGTGATGCGGTAGGTCGTGGTGAACCAGCGGAGCATGCCGAGCACGACCATGAGGGCGACGCCCGCGACGCTCCACAGGTGCCCCTGCCCGCCGCTGCTCGACCCCGCGACCAGCAGGCCGAGCAGCGCCGGGGCGGCCCGTACGACCTCCTGGAACGGGTGGATCACCAGCATGCGCGGGCTCAGCCGCCGCCAGTTCAAGGTCGTCTCGATGACGTCGATCACGTGGCGTCACCCGCCGTCGCCTGCGCGGTCGCGGTGAGCTCGGCGACCAGGCGCTGGGCCGTGTCCCGGTCGAGGCCGCTGACCTTGATCGGGCCGGCGGCGGAGGCGGTGGTGACGGTGACGTTGGCCAGGCGGAAGATCTGCTCCAGCGGGCCGCGCTCGCTGTCCACGGTCTGGATGCGGGAGACGGGCGCGATGCGCCACTCCTGCTTGAACCAGCCCGACTGGGTGAAGACGGCCGCGGACGTGGCCTCCCAGCGGTGCACCCGATAACGCCACTGCGGCATGACCGTGACGTGCGCCACCGCGACGACGGCGGTGACGACGAGACCGGCCACGTGCGCGGTGACGGGCAGGGCGTTCCCGTCGCTGTCGGCCACGAGCCAGGCCACCTGGGCGGCGAGGAGGACCAGCCAGCCGAGGGCGGCCCGCGCCGCCCAGTACCAGACGGCGGTACGGCTCACGCGGTGCTGAGGAGATCGGAGGGTCGGGGTGTCCACGCCTCAACTCTGCCCGATCCTGCGTGTCCCGGCGTAGTGGGCCCGATCCTGTTCTCCCCAGGACAAATGTCATGTCCCGGCGCCGTGCGGCGGGTCAGAGGGCGGACAGAAGCTCGTGGACGTGGGAGAGCGGGTCGGCGCCCACCGGGCGGACGGCGACCGTGGACACGCCCGCCTCCCACAGCGCCCTGACCTGCGCGGACGCCTCCTCCGGCGAACCCGCCGCCATGACGACCTCCTCCGGCGCCACCTGCAGGAATCCTGCCTGCTCCTCCGCCGCCCGCCGCATGGCCGCGCGCGCGTCGTCGCCGACGTAGAGGTGGACGAACGCCACCACCTCGTGATCGCCGGTCGCGCCGATCCCCTCGATCATCGACCGCAACCGCTCCGGGGCGAGACCCTCGGGAAGGATGGTCCCCTGGGCCACCCGTCCCGACAGGGCCAGCGAGCGGGGGTTCACCACTCCGGCGAGGACGGGCGGCGGCTCGGCCGGCGGGTGGACGAGGCGGACGCCGTCCAGGCTCACCTCGCGTCCGTGCAGGGTGACGGTCTCGCCGCGCAGCAGTGCCCGTACGGACGTGATCGTCTCCTCCAGCAGCGACAGCGGCGACGCGGCGGCGGCGCCCACCTGACGCATCCACGCCTGCACGCCGTGGCCGATCCCCGCGGCCAGCCTCCCGGGGTGGAGGCGGGCCAGGTTGGCCAGCTCCATCGCCAGCAGCATCGGATTGCGCAGGGGCGCGGGGGTGATGCCGATGCCGACGCGCAGGCGGGCGGTCGCGGCCAGTGCCGTGGCGGCCGAGGAGATCGCGCCCGTCCAGCCGAGGTCCTCCACCACCCACAGGTCGGAGACCGCCGTGCCGTCGAGTTCCCTGGCGAACGACGGAAGCGACTCCGGCGGCAGGTCGCGGTCGAAGACGACTCCAAGCCTCACGGGCGGCCCTCCAGAACGAGCGAGATCGGCTCTACGGCCTTCCGAGTATCCAGGACGGAGGGCGGCGTCGCACACGGGGGCGGGGGTGAAGGTGCGGGTGAAGGAGGAGGGCCGGGCCACGGTGGGCCCGGCCCGGATCATGGTGGCACCGGCCGTGCGGCCGTCACTCGCTCGCGCCCTCGGCGGGGCGGTTGGCCTTCTTCGCCTGCTTCGCCGAGCGGGCTTCCTTGATGGCCGTCCTCTTCGCCTTGCCGGTGGACTTCGCGGGCTTCTTCTTCTGACCGTCGTCAGCCATGATTCCCCCGAATGTATGAGGATGCGCCTTATGTGCGCATCTGAGGGGGTTGATACCCAAGAGAGCCGTGTGCCATCCGGCATGACTCGTCGCACCGGCGAGGCGGGCCGTCACGGTGCGAGTTCTTGATCGGGTTCATGCCGATGTGTACGGTCCGGGACGTGAGATCCGGCGATACGCCTCCGGGTCGACCTCGCGGGTCGCGTTCCAGTAGTCGAGCAGCGGGAACGGCCAGCACTGCGACACGCGCCCCCTGCTGTTCTTGTACCAGCTGCTCACCTCGGCCGCGCCCCAGACCATCCGCTCGTTCTCGGCGTCGACGGCGTCGTTGTAGCTCAGGTAGGCGTCCTCGCGGCAGTCGAGCGCCGCGTCGCCGTCGCGCACCAGGCTCTCGACAACCTCGACGATGTATTCCACGGCGAGCTCTGTGAACA
Source organism: Microbispora sp. NBRC 16548 (assembly GCF_030268985.1). Classification (NCBI taxonomy): domain Bacteria; kingdom Bacillati; phylum Actinomycetota; class Actinomycetes; order Streptosporangiales; family Streptosporangiaceae; genus Microbispora; species Microbispora sp. NBRC 16548. Next base: position 331,234 of record NZ_BSSF01000008.1, on the reverse strand, counting down.
GCACGGTGCTGCCGTTGAGTACGTGGTTGGTGTTGGGGCCGTAGACGAGGAACAGGTTGGGGAAGTGCGGAACGGTGATGCCGAGATACGCCCGCGCGTCGCCGTCCCAGAAATCCTGGAGGTCCCGCTTCCCGGTGCCGGTGACCCGCATCGCCGACAGGAACTCCGAGGCCCTGAAGCCGGTGCTGTAGACGACGGCGTCGAGCTCGTGCAGGGTCCCGTCCTCGGTGCGGATCCCGTTCGCCGTGAACTCGCGGATCCGGTCCGTCACGAGGGCGACGTCGTCCCGCTTGAGGGTCCGCGCCCAGCTCCCGTTGTCCCGCAGCAACCGCTTCGCGCCCGGCGGGTACGCCGGGATCACGCGGTCGAGCAGGTCCGGGCGGTCGGCGAACTGCGCGGTGAGGTGATCGGTCAGGGCCACGCGCAGGACCTCGTTCTGCTCGGAGACCGAGCCCTCCTTGGTCCAGTCGGGATCGACCTCGGCGAAGCGGCGACGGCCCTCGACCGAGGTCCAGAACTGGAAGAACCGGTACCACCGCGCGTAGTACGGCACCTGGCGGAAGAGCCAGATGAGCTCCTCCTCGATCTCGTCCGTGTACCGCGGGGTCGGCAGCGTCCACGGGGGGTTGCGCTGGAAGACGGTCAGGTGCTCCACCTGCTCGGCGATCGCCGGGACGACCTGGAAGCCCGACGCGCCGGTGCCGACGACACCCACGCGCAGACCCGCCAGGTCGACGTCGTGACGCCAGCGGGCGGTGTGCCAGGTCTCGCCCCGGAACAGCTCCTGGCCCTCGAACCTCGGGATCAGCGGCTGGTTGAGCTGCCCCACGGCACTGACGACGGCGTCGAAGACCTCGACGGCCTCGGCCCCGTCGCCGGTGCGGTATCGCACCCGCCAGTTCGCGTCCGGCTCCTGGAAGCCGAGCTCGACGACATGCGTCGAGAGCCGTAGGTGCGGGGCCAGGCCGGCGTCCTCGGCGAACTTCGCGAGGTAGGCCTGGATGGACTCGCGGCTCGAGAAGTAGCACGGCCAGTCCGGCTTCTGCGCGAACGAGTAGCTGTAGGCGTAGTTGTGCGTGTCGAGCCGGCATCCCGGATAGGTGTTCTCGTACCAGGTCCCGCCGATGTCCGGGTTCTTGTCGAAGACCACGACCTCCACCCCGGCCTGTCTGAGCCGGTGGGCGGCGACGAGCCCGGACAGCCCCGCGCCGATGACGGCGACGCGGAAATCGCGCTCGGGGTCGAGATCCTTCAGCTCCCAGCCGGGGGCGCCGCTGTCGTGCGGGATGTCGAGTTCGTGCGCGAGCAGGGGAAGGTAGGACTCGTCCGCTTCGTGGGCGATGAAGTCCAGCAGCCGGGTCAGGCGGGCCGGCGCCGGCTCGGGCCCCGTCGCGAACCCCGAGTCGCGGAAGCGCCGCAGCCCGTCGAGGCAGAGCTCGCGCGCCCGCCGCTGCCGCTCCTCGTCGAGGCCGCCCTGGTGCAGGGCGCCCGCCGGCGGGACCACCGAGTCGGGGCGCAGGGCGGGGTCGATGAACGCGTCGTCGTCCAGGATCTGAGCAAGGGTGGTGAGGAGGGCGGGAAGGTCGGCGGTCGCGACGGCGCTTTCGAGTCTCTCGTCGCTCCACTCGGCGTGGTCGGGCGCCGGTGCGGTGACTCGGTCGGCGGCAACCTGGTCCATGGTGCGTCCTTCGGTGGGTGGGAGGAAGTCAGGGGGCCGAGCCGACACTCTTTCCGGAAGGGAGCGGGGAGGTCAGCTCGGGATCGGGGGCTGGAGGCGCTCCTGGTGCCGCCGCCAGGCGTCGGCGAGCCACGGGACGAATTCCACGAGGGCCGCGAACGCCTCGGCCTCCCGGCCGGCAGGCGCCGCGGCCGCCACGTATCGATCGGGGCGGACGAGGAGGGTCACCGGCTCGGCGCGCAGCCCGGCGAAGGAGCCGGACAGGTCCGCGACGACGACCCGGCCGTCCGCGGCGCCGGGTGTCGCGTCGAGCGGGATGACCTCGATGCCGGCGCCCGCAGCGAACCGCAGTGCGTTCCACCCCGAGCCGAGCAACGTGTCCAGCGGTGCGGTATCGCCCCCGGGGAGGCGCACCGCCGGCTGGGAGAGGGAACGGCCGACAAGGCCGGCGACCGTCTTGGGCAGGCCGCCGGGGACCGGGGCGACGCAGCCACGGGTGTGGTGCGGCTGCTTGAGGAACTTCATCGCCGTGATCCAGCTCTTCAGCGACGGCACCAGGCCGGTGCCGCGCAGCAGCAGGTCGCGCGCCAGGGTGACCCTGGAATCGGTGCTCATGACGATCTGCCCGATCCGCCGCGACAGCTTGACCATCTGCTCGGCGTGGGGGCGCCGCTCGGTCTCATACGTCGCCACCAGCGCGTCCGTCCCGGTGCCGTGGACGGCGGCGGCGATCTTCCAGGCGAGGTTGGCGGCGTCGCGGATGCCGGCGTTCATCCCCTGTCCCGCGAACGGAGGCATCATGTGCGCGGCGTCGCCGGCGAGCAGGACCCGGCCCTGGCGGTAACGCAGCGCGACGCGCTGATGCGCCACGTAGACCCTCGCCCGCCGGATGTCCTCGGGGGCGACGCGGCGGTGCAGGTAAGGCTCGACCAGCGTCGCCACCATGTCCGGGGTGGTCACCTGCTCGGCGGTCTCACCGGGCAGGAGCATGAACTCGAACCGGCAGCGTCCCTTGACGCCCGGGACGACCACGGCGGGCCTGGTGCCGTTGCAGTGGAACTCGGCGAACCTCTCGTGCTCGCCGGTGCCCAGCAGGTCGACGACGATCCACTCCTCGACCTGCGTGGAGCCCTCCATCGGAATGCCCAGCTGGCACCTGACGGGACTGCGCCCACCGTCGCAGGCGACGACCCACCTGGCGTGCACGACCGTCCTGCCCTGCGGGCCCAGGACCGTCGTCTCCACGTGGTCGCCGGTGTCCCGGACGGAGAAGGCCTCCGTCTCGAAGCGGAGTTCGACGCGGTCGCGGCCGCGGACGGCGTCGAGCAGCAGTTCCTCCAGCACCGGCTGGTCGAACTGGGACTTCCCCGGCTGCCCGAGGCGGGAGCTCGCCGGGTGGACCTCGGCCAGCAGCTGCCCGTGCCGGCCGAAATAACGTGCCCCGGTGTCCGTCAGCATCTCCGGCACGAGACGGTCCACGATGCCGATCTGCTGCATCACCCGCAGTGTCTCGTCCGCCACGCTGATCGCCCGCGGCTCGTCGCCGGTGCCCGGATTCCTCTCCACGACCAGGACGCGTACGCCGTGGTCGGCGAGGAGGCCGGCGGCGGTCAGCCCGGTGGGCCCGGCCCCGATGATCAGGACATCCATGTCCATGACAGAGTGCATCGACTGTCTATCTCCCGACGCTGGATACCGGGTGGACTCGCCTCAGCGCTCGCGCCGGACGGTGTTGCGCAGGATTCCGAGACCGGTGATCTCCACCTCGACGACGTCGCCCTCGGAGAGCAGACCCTGCGGGTCCATGAACATGCCCACCCCGCCCGGTGTGCCGGTGACGATCACGTCGCCGGGAGCCAGCCGGGTGAACCCCGTGACGTGCGCGATCAGCTCGGGGATGCCGAAGTACAGGTCCCCGACGGAGGCCTTCTGCCGTACGTCGCCGTTGACCCTCGTCTCGAGCACGAGCTCGCCGACGTTCCCGAGGTCCGCTGCGGACACGAGATAGGGCCCGAACGCGCCCGTCCCGGGGAAGTTCTTGCCCGGGATCCACTGGCTCGTGGCGCGTTGCCAGTCACGGACGGTGAAGTCGTTGTAGGCGGCGTATCCGGCGACGTGGTCCCAGGCGTCGGATACGCCGACGTGGAAGGCCTCCTTGCCGATCACCAGCGCCAGCTCGCCCTCGTAGTCGAACTGGGTCGTCGACGCGGGCATGTGCGCGGGCCGCAGGTGGCCGATCTGGGTGTCCGCGAAGCGGGTGAAGACCGTCGGGGCCTTCTGCTCGGTGCGGCCGGTCTCCTGCTGGTGGCTGCGGTAGTTGACACCGATACAGATGATCTTCGACGGGTTGGTGATCGCCGGCAGGAACTCGATCTCGGCCTCCGGCCGGGCCGGCGCGTTCAGGTAGCGGTCCCCGACCTGGCCGAAGACGCCCGACCCCACCGCGTCGCGCAGGTCGGTCGCGAGGCCGAGCCCGGAGGGGCCGAGGTCGTAGGCGGCCCCTTCCACGATCACTCCCCAGGTGGGCGATCCGTCAGGGGCGGCGAAGCTGGCGTGGTACACAGGTGTTCCTTCGATGGGGCGACGGTGATGTGAGCGACGATCCGCGGGGTGCGCGTCAGGCCAGGTAAGAGATGGCGTCGAGCAGCTTCTCTGTGGTCCGGTCGGCCTCGACGGCCAGGCACTCGGCCGCGATCACGCGGTCGGGGCGGAGGAAGAGAACCGAGTAGGGCTTGTCGTCGAACCACTTCTTGACCCGGCCCAGGGCGTCGCCGATGACCGTGATGCCAGGGGAGGCGTTGGCGGCCGTCCACTCGCGCTGCACCTCGGGCACCACCTGGACGAAGGCCGCACCGAGACGTTCGAGCGCCTCGACGGACTTCTCGGACAGGATCCGGCGCGGGTCGTTGTTCCAGGTCAGGACGGCCCACCGCAGGCCGATGACGTCGTCGAGCAGTTTCACCGCTCCGTCGGGCGCGGACACCTTCGGCTGGATGAACAGCCTGCCCGCCGAGCGGTTCACGCCGTGCGCCGGGAGGATCGACCTCGACTTGTGGACCTCGGTCCGCACCACGGCGCCGCGGGTGTAGGTCGGCATCGGCTTGAAGCGCATCGAGGCGACGTAGCGCTTGACCGGCGGAAGATACTCGACCGCGGTCCCGACGACGGTGCGGGCCACCTCGCGCAGCCGGCCGCGGGAGGCGAAGGCCTTGCCCATGCCGACCGAGAGCTCGACCATGCCGCGCACGTGGTCACGGCGCTCGATCTCGTAGGTGTCGAGCAGCGCGGGCGACGAGGTGCCGTTCAGCACCGCGGCGAGCTTCCAGCCGAGGTTCACGGCGTCCCGGATGCAGGAGTTCCAGCCCTGGCCGGCGTTCACCGGCATGACGTGCGCCGCGTCGCCCGCGATGAAGACACGGCCACGACGGAAGGCCGAGGCGATCCGCGCGTTGTGGGTGTAGACCCGCCGGCGGATGATGTTGAGCCGTTCGGGACCGCGCACGTGGTCGGTGAGCAGGCCGCGCACGAAGGCGTCCGACTCGGCCAGCTCGTTGTCCTCGTCGTCGCCGAGCATGAACTCCCAGCGGCGGATGCCGTGCGGCAGGCCGAAGGTCGCCCAGCTCCGTACGGGATCGGCTCCGAAGATCGCGTTCGGGGTGCCGAGCGGGTCGTCGGCGACGTCGACGACGAGGCAGCGGTCGGGCAGCGTGACGCCCTCGAAGTTGGCGCCCAGCCAATCCCTGGTGAACGAGCGGCCACCCTCCGCGCCGACCATGTACTCGGCCGTGACCCGGGTGACCTCGCCGGAGTCGACGTCCTGGATCGTGCAGACGACCTGTTCGGCGGTCTGCTCGATCTTGAGGAGCTCGTGTCCGAGCCGCACGTCGACGTGCGGGAAGCGGTCGAGACCGGTGAGCAGCGCCCGGTCGACGAGGGGCTGGATGAAGCCGTTGCGGCGGGACCAGCCGAACTCGTCGGTCTGCGGCGCCATCTCGGCGATGACCTTGCCCTGGGCGTTGACCGCCCGCACCATGTGGTGCGGCACCGTGTGCGGGAGGACCTTGTCGACGAGGTCGACGGCCTGCATCGAGCGCAGGGCCTCGTCGTCGATGCCGATCGCGCGCGGGTAGTCGATGAGCTCGTGGAGCCGCTCGATGATCAACGTTCGCACGCCGTAACGCCCGAGCAGGTTGGACAGCATCAGGCCCGTCGGGCCGGCCCCGACGATGACGACCTGGTAATCAGCGGCACTCATGCTCGATAACTCCCGATCAGAAGCTGTGTTGCCCGGGCCACGAGGCCCACGTCGCTGCCGAGCCCGACGAAGTCGGCCTGCCCGGAGCCGGTCATGCGGCGGGCGTACTCGCCCGACAGAGAGAAGACGCCGACCTCGACGCCGGCCTCGCGGGCGGCGGCGACGACCAGGTCGATGGCGTCCTTGACCGGGCCGTCCTCCCAGTCCAGACGTGGCGGGTGGCCCATCGTCAGGGCCAGGTCGGCGGGGCCGATGTAGACACCGTCGAGGCCGGCGACGGTGAGGATCTCGCGTCGCCGCTCGACCCCGAGGGCCGACTCGATCTGGACGTACGCGCGCACGCTCGCGTTGGCCGAGGCGCACATGTCCGGCCCCTGGTAGAGCCCGGGGCGCTGCGGACCGAGGCTCCGGGCTCCGACCGGCGCGAACTTCGTCGCGGCCACCACGGCGCGGGCCTGCTCGGCGCTCTCGACGCAGGGGGCGATGATCCCTCCCGCGCCCGCGTCGAGGACGGCGCCGATGACGCCCGCGTCGATGCCGGGCACCCGCACCAGCGTGCGGCTCAGGGAGCCGGGCACCGAGCGGATGATGCGGGTCGCCGAGCCGAGGTCGTGCTCACCGTGCTGCATGTCCACGACGACGCCGGTGAACCCGTTGGCCACCGCGTGCTCGGCGATCAGCTGCGATCCGACGCTCAGGTGCAGGAACGCGGGCGCGCTCACCTGCCCTCGTCCTCCGTGCCGGCGACCTCCGTGCCGGCGACCTCCGTGCTCGCGACCACGGGCCTCGGCGCGTCGGCGTTGGTGAACACCGGCACGACACGCCGCTCGGCGAGCAGCCACTCGTCGCCCACCTTCTCGAAGGTGTCGTGATACTCGCCCACGCTCGCGGGGGTCGCCGGATTGTCGTGGGTGTCGCGGAACGCCACATAGTAGGAGGTGGAGCACAGACGCCCCTCGCTCCGGAACACGCGGACGTTGCTCAGCACGTGGCGGACCCTGCTGGGGTTGCTCAGACGCCGGACGCCCCACTGCCTGATGGCGTCGCGTCCGACCATGGTGCCCATCGGCCCCTCGGAGCGGCACTTCTCGCTGTACAGCTCCCAGAGGGTGTCGGTCAGGCCGTGGTCGTTGCGGTAGGCGTGCTCGGCGAGCAGCGCCATCACGGCCAGGCGGTCCTCGGTGCTCACGCTGGTCATCGGTTCACTCCTTGGCGAAGCGTGCGGTCACCGACCCCACGCCGGTGATGTCGGCCCGGTAGAGCGGCCCGAAATCGAAGTCCATGATCAGACCGATCGAGCCGGGCAGGAGAAGCTCGCCGGCCTGCAACGGGACGTCCTGCTCGCACGCGGTGCGGGCCAGCCAGGCGATGGCGTTGATCGGGTTGCCCATGACGTTGCGGCCGACGCCGGAGGTGATCTCCACCCCGTCCCGGGTGAGGGACAGGCGGACGTCCCGGAGGTCCACCCTCCCGTAGGGCTGCCTGTCGCCCAGGATGATCCCGGCGCAGGCGGCGTTGTCGGCGATCGTGTCGACGATCTTCATGCCGTAGTTCTCGTAGTGGCAGTCGACCAGCTCGAACGCCGGCGCGATGAAGTCGATCGCGTCCTCGATCGTGGGGATGTCCCAGGCGTGCAGGTCCTTCTTGAGGGCGAAGGCGACCTCGGCCTCGATCTTCGGCTTGACGTAGTCCTTCGGGTCGAACACGGCTCCGTCGTGGAAGACCATGTCGTCCATGATCGTTCCGTAGTCGGGCTCGTTCACGCCCGCCTTGGCCTGGACCAGGGGGTTGGTGAGGCCGACCTTGCGCCCGGCGCGGGTCCGGCCCGAAGCGATCTTGCGCTGGACGATCCGGCGCTGGATCTCGTACGCCGAGTCGACGTCGTCGTCGGCGATGAACTCGCGGACGAACGGCATGCGGGTCCGGTTGACGTTCGCCTCCCAGAGGAGGTCGGTCACCGTGTCGAGGACCCCGCTCATGACGCCTGCTCCCGCAGGAACCGAAGGACCGCCGCGTTGAACTGCTCGGGTTCCTCCCACTGCGGCCAGTGGGCGGCGCCCTCGACGAGCACGAACCGGCCGTGCGGCATCTTCTCGGCCAGATCGCGCCCTACGCCGGGGTCGCCCGACGGCTCGTGGTCGGTCCAGACCAGCAACGCCGGCAGCGGCTGGTTCTCGTAGTCGGCGTCCGTGACGCTGTTGCGCCGCCTGATCTCGGGATCCTGCAGGGCGAGGATCGCGTTCATCGAGTCGACGAACCCGGGCTGGGCGTAGATGGCCTGGCGCACCGCGACGAGTTCGTCGCTGATCGCCTCGGCGTCGTGGATGACGACGTTGAGGCGTGCCTTGACGTTCTCCCAGGAGGGGTCCTCGACCGACCGGCGCGACATGCTCTGGGCGCGGGCCATCCGGTCGGCCGGGATCATGCGCCCGCCGGGCGCGCTCAGGATCAGCGAGGCGAAGCGCTCGGGGTGCCGCCGCGCCACCTTGAGGGCGATCCAGCCGCCGAGGGACTCCCCGCACAGGTGGGGCCTGTCCAGGCCGTAGTGGTCCATGAGCGCGAGCAGATGCTCGATGTAGTCGGCGATCTCGAGCGTGCCCTTCACCAGGGTCGAGTAGCCGTGGCCCGGGTAGTCGTACGCGATGATCTGGTAGTGCTCGCCGAGCGCGCGCAGGTTGTGCGTGTACGCCTCGATGTGCCCGCTCGTGCCGGCGAGCATGAGGATGGTCTGGTCGCCCCGCCCCATGCGAAGCACGCGGGTGCGGATCCCCCCGATCTCCGGGAACTCCAGGACGTGGGGCAGATCGGCGATCTGCGACCACAGGGTCCGGTGGTGAACGCCGCGGACCGTCATGCGAGCGACCTCGCCGTGACCACGCCGAAGCCGGCGCCCCAGGGGACGGAGGACCAGTAGCCCTCGTCCACCGTCTTGTACTCGCCCAAGGCCGACAGCGCCGAGAACGCGGCCAGCCACGTGCGCACCTCCTGCGCCCCTGATCCGCCCTCGCGCGTGATCCAGTCGTTGCGCCACTCGTCGGCCTGGGCCAGGTCGTTCGACCCCAGGACGCGCAGGATCTCGCGGTCGAAGGCCTCGTTGACCGGCTTGCAGTCGCCCTCGCCGCGGGCGTGCGCGTGCGCGGCCCGCATGATCATGGCCTCGCGCTCGGCGCGCTGCTCGGAGGTGACGACTGCGCTCGTCAGCCGCTGACGCACCGGCTCGGGAGCGGTGTCGAACACCGCGATCGGCGGGTCGTGGGACAGGCCCCCGGAGGCGAGGAAGAGCACCCGCTCGCCGAGCTGTTCCGCCGTCCTGCCCACCGCCTCGCCGAAGAGGCGGATCCGCCCCATGGGGCCGAGCGGAAGGCCCACGCAGTTCACGAAGATCGGCACAAAGGGTTTGGCGAATTCCTCGCCGAAGATGAACTCCATCGACTGGAGCATTCCGTGGTCGACTTTCAGCCGCTCCGAGCGTGGCACGTCGATGCCCTGGGCCAGTACGCCGGCGTGAAGACGGCGCGCGGTTTCCGAGTCGACGGGAAGAGGCCCTTCCCGCGTTCCCCAGTCGCCGATGCCCTCGGCCTGTGCGCCGATGCAGAACGACGGCATCATTTCGTACAGCACGCCATTGAAATGGTCGGGGCCGAACGAGACCACGATTTCCGGATCGAACTCGGCCACGAACTCCTTGACGCCTTCGATCGCCTCGAGGATCTCTTCGTAGATCGTCCCGCCGGGATCGACCCTGCCCAGGGTCGGAGCATGGCTCATAGCCGCCAACGCGAAGCTCACGGGTCCTCGCCCTCTCACTAGAATCGCGGTTCCAGAATCAACGTACTAGTGGGGAGATGCTCCCGCAACCCCCCGAGCCATCCCGCCGGATTCCTGCTCGGACGGTGCGGGGGCGGTGTGGCACCCCCATGCGGGGGCGGGAAGCGGGGGCCGGGGAGGACCTCGTGGCGGCCCTTGCCTCGCGTACACTCCCCCTATGGCGCAAGGCACTTCACGGCGGGCGAGATCCGAGAACTCCAAGGAGCAGATCCTTCAGGCGGCGCTGCGCCTCGCCGTCGAGCGGGGTTACGAGGGCACGACGATGGCGGACGTCAGCGCGGAGTCGGGCCTGCCCATCGGCTCCGTGTACTGGCACTTCAAGAACAAGGAGCAACTCTTCGTCGAATTGCTCGAGCACTGCCACGCCGAATGGCTCAAGATTCACTCGGGCCCGATCGCGGTTCGCGACAAGGTGACGCGCGGCATCGCCGGCCAGGTCCGCGAGGACCCCGGCGGTTACTCACGCGAAGAGGCGCTGTTGAAGGTCGCGATGATCCTGGCTCTCGACAAACGTCTCGGCGGCCTCGGTGAAGACAGCGAGGTCCGCCGGACGTACATAAGGATCCGGTCCAAGATGTTCGAGGTCAATGTCAGGCATCTCGCGGATTCGCTGCCCGGGGACGTGGTCGAGGCGTTTCCCGAATTGCCGGAGAAGTTGGCGGTGCTCAGTCTCGCCCTTACCGACGGCTTCTACGTTCACGCCAACTCGGCCATTCGCATTGATTTCGCCGAGTACGCCGACCTCGCCGCCCTGGCACTCGAAGGACTGGTCGACCGGTACGTGAATCTCGCGCGCGAGCGCAAATCCGTCTCCACCGCCGCCGGGTGATCGGCCGCCGGCGGGAGTCAGACGCTCCGGGTCACGCCTCCGTCGACACGTACGTTCTGGCCCGTGATGTACGCGGCGTCGTCCGACGATAGGAACGCCACGGTACGCGCGATCTCGGCATAGCTGGCCGGACGTCGCATCGGGATGTTCGAGACCCGATCGCTCGGGACCGTCGCCGGGTCGGCCACGGTGTACCCGGGGAGAACGTTGTTGACCCTGATCCCGTCCGCGGCCACCTCGGCGGACCACAGCTTGACCCAGGTCGTCATCGCGGCCCGCGCCACCATGGACGTCGGGAAGCGAGGCGAGGGCTCGGTGGGGGCGGCGCTGGAGATGTTGACGATCGCACCGCCACCCCGGGACCGCATGACGGGGAGCGCCGCCTTGCAGGCACGCACCACGTTGTAGAAATACAGGTCGAAGCCGAGGGCCAGTTGCTCGTCCGTGAGCTCTTCGAGAGTGCCCTGCGGCCCGTGACCGGCGCTGTTCACGACGACGTCGAGACGTCCCCACTCGCCGGTCACCCGCTCCACGGCGGACTCGATCGTTCCCCGCGCGGTGTAGTCCCCGCGGACGGCCAGGCCGCCGATCTCGCGGGCGAGACTCTCCACCGCCTCCCCACGGGCCATCACCGCGACGTGGTGGCCGCGCGTCGCGAGCTCGCGGGCCGTCGCCGCGCCGATCCCGCTGCTCGCGGCGATGACCAGCGCGGCCCTCTTTCCCCCGATCATTGTGATCCTCCTGCTGTGAGATGTCGTGTTACGTGTCCCTCAGGCCGCGTTCAGTGCCGTCGCCGCCTCGACACCGGTGCGGACGCGCCGCACGTGGCCGTGCAGGAACAGCAGCACGACGGCCGAGAGGACGAGCGGCAGCGCGAACAGCGCGAAGGTCAGGCGCGGTGCCACCCCGGCGTCGAAGAAGGCGCCGCCGAGGGTCGGGGCGATGATGCCGCCGATGCGCCCCACTCCCATGACCAGTCCGTAGCCGGTCGAGCGGACCTTCTCCGGGTAGAGCAGAGGCACGGCGGCGTAGAAACCTGTCGTCGAGGCGCTCAGGAAGAACGAGGTGACGGCGATGGCGAGGAAAGGAAGCGTCTGAACGGTCGCCGCCTGGCCGAAGACGACAAGGAAGACACCGCTCAGGACGATGACGATCGCGGTCATCCGGTAGATGCCACGCCGGGCGATGACGGCGCCGAAGAGGAGGACGCCGATCACTCCTCCGACGCCGTACCACGACATGGTGTCCGCGGCCACGCCGCGGTCGTGCGTGACGTCGGCCATGTACTTGGCGGCCCAGTTCGTCGTGAAGTAGAAGCCGACCATGAAGAGGAAGTAGGCGAGGCCCGCCAGCATCGTGTTGCGCAGGAGCTTGCCCCTGAAGACCTCGGCGAACGGGGCCTTCGTCCTGGTGAGGCTCTCCTCCTGGGGGAGGGCGCTCACGGACTCGAGACCCATGCGACCGAGGAGCCTGTTGAAGCGCTCGACCGCGCCGCGCTTGCGGGAGGAGGCGATGTAGGCGAGGGACTCGGGCATCAGCAGGTGCACGAGGACGATGCTGAGGAGCGCGCCTCCCGAACCGATGCCGAAGGCGAAACGCCACCCATGCTCGTGCAGCGTCGGGCCGATGAAGGTCGAGCCGAGGAACGTTCCGATCGGGATGCCGGCGGCATACCCGGTCATGACGATCGGGTAGACGCGGGCGTTGACGTATTCGGAGAAGAGGACCGCCACGACGGCGATGAGGGTGCCGATCCCCGCGCCCGTCACGATGCGGCCGAGGGCGAGGAACGCGACGCCGTCGGCGAAGGTGGAGATCGCCATGCCGATCGCCACGATGTAGGCCCCGAGAAGGCCGGTGGCCCGGCGGCCGATCCTGTCGCCGAGCGGTGCGAGCGCGACCGCTCCGATGAACAGACCGACCAGGGCGCCCGACATCGCCATGCCGAGCTCCTTGGAGGTGATCCCGAAGTCGTCGGCGATGTAGGGCGACGCGAACGACGTCAACGAGATGTCATACCCGTCCATCAGGACGAGGAAGAGACCGGTGGCCACCACCCACCATTGCATCGCCGACATCTTCCTGGTCTTCAGGGTGTCGAAGACTCCTACCGCTGCCATTTCCCTTCTCCTCCCTGAGATGGGATCGGGTGCCGCTTGAGGGCACCCCGGGGGGAGCACTCTAGAATTCGAGATCTAGAATGGTGATTCTGGGCGGAACAGTAACGAACGGCACAAGTGGCGTCAATGGGTTGTGAGGCCGGGCGGGTGAGCCTACCCCGCACCCTGAGGCCGGGTTCGAACCCGGCATCGACGGCGGTTACCGGGCAGGCCGGGAGAGGGGAACAACCACCCCGGAACGCGCACAGGCACCTGCCGGGGACAGGTGCCTGTGCCGAAGACTTGGCGCGATCAGACCATCTGGTGCTGCTCGGCGCTGAGTGGTGCGGCGATGTCCTCCAGCGAACGCCGGGCCGCCTCCACGCCCATGAACCACTGCACCAGCCCGGCCGCCATCATCAGGACGGCGCCGATGACGTAGCCGACCACGACGTTGCCGACGACCCCGCTCTCCACCAGGCGGCCGAACAGCACGGGCCCGATGATGCCGCCGAGCCCGGTGCCGACGGCGTAGAACAGCGCGATCGCCAGGGCCCTCGTCTCCATCGGGAAGATCTCCGAGACCGTCAGGTAGGCGCTGCTCGCCCCCGCGGAGGCGAAGAAGAAGACCACCATCCAGCAGGCCGTGAGGGTCACCGGGGTCAGCACGTGTGCGTTGAACAGCACGGCGGTGCCCAGCAGGAGCAGGCCCGACAGCACGTAGCTGCCCGCGATCATCGTCCGGCGGCCGACCGTGTCGAAGAACCGGCCGAGCAGGACCGGGCCGAGGAAGTTCCCGATCGCGATCGGGACGAGATACCACGGCGTGCTGCCGTCCGGCACCTTGAAGAACTTCGACAGCACCAGCGCGTACGTGAAGAAGATCGAGTTGTACAGGAACGCCTGACCGATGAACAGCGACAGGCCGACGGTCGTGCGCTTGGGATAGCGGCGCAGCAGCGTGGCCGCCACCTCCGACAGCGGGGTGTGCGTCCGCTGGTTGATCCTGATCTCCCCGTGCGCCCGTTCGAGCGTCTTGCCGCTCTCCTCGCGGACCTTCGTCTCGATCTCCCGCACGATCTCCTCGGCCTCTTCTCCGCGGCCGTGGATGAACAGCCAGCGCGGGCTCTCCGGGACGGTCCTGCGGACCAGCAGGATCGCCACGCCGAGGACGGCGCCCAGGCCGAACAGCAGGCGCCAGCCGAGACCGGCCGGCAGCAGGCTCGTGTCGAGGGCCGGGATCGCGATGAGCGCGCCGAGCGCGGTGCCGAGCCAGAAGGAGCCGTTCACCACCAGGTCGACCGTGCCGCGTACGCGGGCCGGGATGAGCTCGTCGATCGCCGAGTTGATCGCGGCGTACTCGCCTCCGATGCCGGCGCCGGTGAAGAACCGGCACAGGTAGAAGTACCAGGCGTCGTGCGAGAACGCCGTGGCCACGGTGGCGGCCAGGTAGAGGGCGAGCGTCACCAGGAAGAGCTTCTTGCGCCCGAACCGGTCCGTCAGGTGGCCGAAGAAGAGAGCGCCAAGGCAGGCTCCCGCGACGTACACGCCGGCGGCGATCCCGACCTCGCTGTCGGTGAGTCCCAGCCCGCTGCTCGGATCCGTGATCCGGGGGCCGATGACCCCGACGATGGTCACTTCGAGCCCGTCGAGGATCCAGACGGTGCCGAGTCCGATGAGCACCAGCCAGTGCCAACGGGCCCAGGGGAGCCGATCCAGCCGCGCGGGAATGTCGGTGCTTATTTGCGCCATATCGTCCCCTTCTCCGGAAGATATGGCGCCCGTCTACCCCGGATCCGGCCAGAAATTCGTTCTGCTTCTCACCGGTCTCGGCCCGTGGCGGTGCGGACCGGCGTTCAGGCCGTCCTCGTGCTCTCGCTTTCGACGCCCCTGGGCGGCGGTACGGCGGCGTCGTGCCCGAGCTCGAACCACACGCAGACCCCGGTGCGGCTCGCCGACACGCCCCACCGGCGGGTGAACAGGTCCACGAGGTGGACGCCGCGGCCCGGCGTCAGCTCGGGAGACGTCCAGCACCCGCAGCCCTGTGTCGACAACGTGACGCGTACCGCGGCGGGCGTGGCCAGGACCGACACGCCGTATCCCGGCGGGCGGCCGCAGGAGGCGGCGTGCCGGAGCGACTCGGCGACCAGCTCGCCGATCAGTTGCACGGCGTCGTCGCGGCAGGGGTGGCCGTCGCCGAGCCGGCTCGCCACGAACCGCCGGGCGGCCCGCACCTGGGACGGGTCTCCCGAGAAGGGGCGTGAGATCGCGATTCTCCCCGAGAGGTTGAGAATTGTCATCCCGTGATAACTCCCTGTGCACCCGCCTGCGGATGGCGATTCGAGGTCCGTGCAAGACTTCGTTCATCCTGCACTTTGCAAAACGGCTACGCAATATGGCGAATGCACGATTGCATAGTTTCCTTTTGCGGCGAAAGGGAGAGTTCGGTTCATGAGGGGAGTGGGCGGCCCTACAGTCCGGCTCCGCCGGCTTTCCGGTGAGCTGACGCGTCTGCGGCGAGAGGCCGGGTTCGTCCGCGAGGAGGTCGCGCGACGGCTCGGTGTGGCGGTCTCCACCGTCTACCGGATCGAGGCGGGCCACACCCGCCCGCACACCCGGACCATCCGCGACCTGCTCGACCTCTACGGCGTCGAGGGCTCGGAACGGGACGCGCTGATCGCGCTGGCCAGGGACGCCGCACGGCGGGGATGGTGGCGCGCCTACGACGACGTCCTGCCCGGGCCGTACGTCGGGCTGGAGGCCGAGGCGTCGTCGGTGCGCAACTACGAGCCGCTGCTGGTCCCCGGGCTGCTGCAGACGGAGGACTACGCCCGCGCGGTCATCGGCGCCGCCCTGGTCAAGGACCCGGCGGAGATCGAGCGCCGGGCGGCCGCCCGGATGGAGCGCCAGCGGCGCCTGACCGGGCCCGCCCCACTGGAGCTGTGGGCCGTCCTCGACGAGGCGGCGCTGCGCCGGCCCGTGGGCGGCCCGCCCGTGATGGCCGAGCAGCTGCGCAGGCTGCGGGAGATGGCCGTCCAGCCGAACGTCACCGTGCAGGTGCTGCCGTTCGACGCGGGCGCCTACCTCGGCATGGGCAACTCGACGGCGATCCTGGCCTTCCCCGATCCCGGCGACGCCGACGTGGTGCTGCTGGAGAACATGAGCGGCGAGCTCTACCTGGAGGATCCGGCGGAGATCCGCGGATACGTCCAGGTCTTCGATCATCTTCGTGCCGCCGCGCTCGGCCCGGAGAAGTCCATGGAAATGATCATTTCGGTCGAGAAGGAGATGGCGGGACGATGAGGGGACTTGTACCGGCGGACGACCTGGCCTGCGCGATCTGGCGTAAGGCGGCGCGCTCGAACACCGTCGGCAACCAGTGTGTGGAGGTCGCGCGCCTGCGCGACGGCGTCGCCGTGCGCGACTCGAAGGATCCCCAGGGGCCGCGGCTGATGTTCACCCCCGGCGAGTGGGAGGCGTTCGTCGAAGGGGTCAAGGGAGGGGAGTTCGACCTGTCCTGAGACCTCCCGTCCCCGTATGGCCCGTCCCCGTCGCGCATCGTCGCGACGGGGACGGGCCGTACGGCATTCCGGGGGCGGTCCGGTGCGGCCCGTCCGGAATGGCGGGCGCTCCACCGGGCAGGAGACCTGGCATGCGAAGGGAAGACGACCGATACATCGATACCGAGGACGAGCCGGATATCGCCGGCGAGTGGACCCCGTCCGCCACCGATCCGCCGAACGCGGAGCCGGACGACAAGAACCCCGACGAACGCTGGGACAAGCCGACAGAGGTGTGAGGGAGGACCGCCATGACCATGGGAGTCGACCCGCGGGACCTGGGCGACGAGGACCTGCTCCGCGAGTTGCGCCACCTGCACGAGACCCGCTCGGAGACGTTCTTCCACGGATCGGACGACGCGCTGGAGCGCCACACCTCGCGGACTCAGGAGCTGGAAGGCGAGTACCTCGAACGCTACCCGGACCGGCAGGTCGATCCGGAGCGGCTGCGTGAGGGGGCGAGACAGCGCAGTGCCTGACGAGGAGAGCCTGGAAGACGTCCAGGAGATGACGGCGGCGGACATGACGGTCTACGAGGCCGTCGCCGCCCTGAACACGAAGGAACGGCCCGCGACCGCCGCCGAGGTCGCCGCGATGACCGGTCTTCCGGAGGACGACGTACGGCGGTGCCTCGACAGCCTGGCCGAGGGCGGCAGGCTGGTGCCCAAGGGGGACGCCTACACCCTCGGCGCCCACGACTGGGGCCTCGAATACTGACGGCGCGGCGGTTTCGCGCTCACGGGCGGGCGGGTGCTCCGGCCGGCCGTGACAGGCGCGGTCCGGTGAGCCTCGGGAGCGGCCATCGCGGGCGCGGTGGTACCTGGCACGGTCTTACGCCGGCCTCCACACCCGCCCGCCCCCGGCACTGCGCGCCGGCGGCGAGGCGGGCCGTGAGGCCGGGGGAGGTCAGGAGCAGGCGGAGGCGAGCTGCTGCGTCGCCTGGGTGGCCTTCTGTCCGAACTCGGCGAGCTTGGTCGCGGCGGCCGGGTCCGAGAGGTCGATCTTGAAGGCCGCCCACGAGTCGGCCATGCCGGCGAGCGCCACCTTCAGGTCGCCGTCCGCCTTGCCGGACAGGTCCTTGAGCTGCGCGGCCAGGTCGCCGGTCGCGGTGTTGATGCCCTTGATGTCGCCGGCCGCGGCGGCGGCCTTGGAGCTGTAGTCGGTGAACGCCTTGGTCGCCTCTTCGCAGACGGCCGTCTGGCTCCCGCTGCAGGCGGCGGTCAGACCGAGAAGGGCGGACGCCGCGACGACGGCGAGGCTGTTCCTGAGGATGTTCATGATGCCTTCCTGGGAGATCTGCAACGTGGCAGACACTAGGAATGGCCTCTTTCACGGTGCTTTCAGCCCGCTTGCAACCGTGTCGTCGAAGATCCTTGGCCCGGCCGCTCCGCGTCGTATGCTTGCCGCCATGACGCGACGGCTTGCGGAGGTTGCGAAGAAGGTCGGGGTCAGCGAGGCCACGGTGAGTCGCGTCCTCAACGGCAAGGCCGGGGTCTCCGAGGCCACCCGGGAGGCCGTGCTGACGGCTCTCGACGTGCTCGGCTACGAGCGGCCCACACAGCTGCGCGGCGAGCGCGCCCGCCTGGTCGGTCTCGTCCTGCCCGAGCTGCAAAACCCCATCTTCCCGGCGTTCGCCGAGGTCGTCGGCGGGGCGCTGGCCCAGCAGGGGTTCACCCCCGTCCTGTGCACGCGTACGGTCGGCGGGATCTCCGAGGCCGACTACTTGGACCTGTTGTTGCAGCAGCAGGTGTCCGGTGTGGTCTTCGCCGGGGGGCTCTACACGCAGACCGGCGTCGTCCACGAGCACTACCTGCGGCTGGTCGAGCGGCGGCTGCCCACCGTGCTGGTCAACGCGGCCGCCGATCACTGGGACTTCCCCCGCGTCTCCTGCGACGACACGATCGCGGTGGAGCAGGCGCTGGGCCACCTGCGGGCGCTGGGCCACCAGCGGATCGGCCTCGTCGTCGGCCCCGCCGACCACATGCCGTCCATACGGAAACTGGAGGCGTTCCGGGCCGCGGGCGGCGAGCTGGTCGAGCACACGATGCACTCGCTGGAGGGCGGCCACGCGGCGGCGCTGAAGCTCGTGCGGCAGGACGTCACCGGGATCATCTGCGGCAGCGACCCGCTGGCTCTCGGGGCCATCCGCGCGGCGCGGCGGGCCGGCAGACGCGTGCCCCAGGACGTGTCCGTCGTCGGATACGACGATTCCGCGCTCATGACGTGCGTGGACCCGCCGCTGACGACGGTGCGTCAGCCGATCGAGGCGATGGGCCGGGCCGCGGTGGAGCTGCTGGTCAGCCAGATCGAGGGCGCCGCGGTCGCGACGGGCGAGCTGTTGTTCGAGCCGGAGCTGGTCGTCCGCTCCTCCACCGGCCGCGTCGGCGTCCCCGTCACCTGACGGCCCGCTGAGGGGGTCATGCTGTGTGGAGGAGCCCGGAGGAGGAGGCGTCCACTCCTCCTCCGGGCGTCCCGTTCCGGGTTACGAGGCGTACGCCTCGAACTCGGAGATCTGGGCGGCCGGCCAGCCGGTGTTACCGGTGACGTTCAGCCGCAGGTAGCGCCGGGCGGCGGCGGGCACGGCGACGGTGACGGTGTTGCCGGTCGCCGGGTCGAACGTGTAGCCCGCAGGTCCGGCGATCGTGGTGTAGTTCGTGCCGTCCGTGCTGCCGAGGACCGACAGCGTCTGGGTGCGGGCGCCCCAGGCGGTGCTCGGCGGCAGCTTGAGCACCACCCTGCCGACTGTGACGGACGCGCCGAGGTCCACGGTCAGCGTCTGCGGGAAGGCGTTGTTGGCCGACTCCCAGTAGGTGTTCGCGTCGCCGTCCACGGTGTTGGCCGGGGCGTACGTCTGGGTGCTGCTCGTCGCCGTGACGGCCTTGCCCCGGGCGAGGTTCCCCGTGGGCGGCGGGCTGGGGGAGACGCTGGGTGACGGGCTGGGGGTGCCGCCGGTGCCGTACACCTCGAAGGCCGACAGCTGCCCGGCGGGCCAGCCGGTGTTGCCGGTGACCGTCACCCGGACGTGGCGGACGCTCGCGCTGGTGAAGGAGATGCTCGCCGTGTTCCCGGTGGCCGGGTCGAACGTCCGGCCCGCCGAGGAGGACAAGGTGGTGTAGTTCGTCCCGTCCGTGCTGCCGAGGACCGTCAGCGTCTGGGTGCGGGTGACCCAGGCCGCGCTGGGCGGCAGCTTGAGCACCACCCGCTGGACCGGGGTCACCGCGCACAGATCCACGGTGATCGACTGCGGGAAGGCGTTGTTGGCCGACTCCCAGTAGGTGTTCGCGTCGCCGTCCACGGTGTTGGCCGCGACGTACGACTGGGTGCTGCTCGTCGCCGTGACCGTCTTGCCCCGGGCGAGGTCGCCGCTGCCGGGAGCGCACGCCGTCGGGCTGGGCGAGGGTGAGGGGGAGGGGGAGGGGGACGGCGAGGTGGACGGCGACGGGCTCGGGCTGGGGCCGCTGCCGTCGTAGATGTAGTTCGGCGCGGGCCACTGGCCGGTGCAGACGGTGGAGTCCGGGCTCCAGCCGGAGTTGCCCGTGCCGTACGCGGGGGCGAATCCGGTGCCGACGCAGTTGTGGATCGCGACGCCCGCGCCGATGTGGGCCGCCCGGACGTTGCTGAAGCTCGCCTTCGCCGCCGCCTGCGCCTGGATCATGTACGTCCCGGTGCCGTCGATGTTCACGTTCGAGAAGTTGACGGTCTGGGTGCTGCCCTCGATGAACTGGATGGCCTCGTAGGAGCTGTCGATGACGTCGGCGTCGGTCACGTCGATGGTCGCGTTGATCGGCTCGTTGAGGCCGTCGAACCAGATCGCGCCGACGCCGAAGTTCCAGTTGTAGTCGCTGTTGCCGGCCCGGATGAGGGTGTTGCGGGCGACGGTGATCGTGCCGGCGACCGCCGTGCCCTGGCCCGAGTTCACCCCCGGATAGCGGTTGGCGACGTGGATGCCGCCGCCGTTGGTGACCGTGTCGCTCACCACGTTGTCGGCGATCTTTATGTCCCGGCCGCCGTACGTCACGATGTTGTTGGCCAGGACCGGCGCGACCACGGTGTTGAACGTGAACGCGTTGTTCACGTTGGCCATCCGGTCGGGCCACATCGCCAGGCCGTCGTCACCGCTGTTGCGGACGAAGGTGTTGGTCACCGTGGAGTTGGTGACACCGGTGTGGAAGTTCACGCCGTCGGCCGTCTGGTCGAGGATGCGGCTGTTCTTCATCGTGAAGTTGTCCATCGGGCCGTCCATCCAGGCCCCGACCTTGGTGTGCTGGAGCCACACGTTGTCGACCACCGAATCGGTCATCGCGCCCCCGAGGGCGTTGACCTGGTCGTCGTCCACCCGCTCGGCGATGTCGCCGATGATCGCGAAGTCCCGCAGGGTGACGTTGCGGCTCGGCCCGCCCGCCTCGTGCGGCCGGATCCCGCCGGTGTAGCCGCCGCCGCTGACGTACTTGCCGTAGACGCCGACGGCCCGGTTGCGCTGGGTGGGATGGCGGCCGGTGAGCACGCTGTACCAGGGCCCGGCGCCGCGCAGCGTGACCCCGTCCACGACCACGTGGTCCCATAGGGTGTACATCCCGGCCGGGATGTAGACCTCCTTGCCCTGGGCCTTCCCGGCGTCGACGGCGGCCTGGAAGGCGGCCGTCGAGTCGCTCGTGCCGTCGCGGTCGGCGCCGAAGTCGTCGACCGACAGCGACCCGGCGGGCCGGGGGATCGCGTCCGGCACGAGCTCGAAGTCGGCGAGGTCCACGACGACCCACGGCGCGACCGAGGTGGAGGCCACCTGGATCCTGACCTTCGTCCCCGCCGCCAGGGTGGACCCGAACATCGTCCGGGTCTCGTCGTAGAAGTGGTGCGGCTTGTCGCCGGGCGTGTTGCCGAACGGATAGCCGCCGTAGAACCAGCCGTACCGGGAGGTGAACTGCAGGTCCTTGAGCTTGGTCCCGTTGATCCTCAGATCGACCGGTGCCGTGATGCCCGTTCCGGCCGCGTTGTCCGGCACGCTGTAGCGCACGGTCATGGCGTTGGCGGGCTTGGGCAGGGTGAACTCGACGTACTCTCCCGGCGCGTCGAGGCGTACGGCCCGGCGGCCCGACGCCTCGGACGGCAGGTGGGTGTAGACGCGGTCCGGGCCGATCTGCTCGCCGTTGGTCGCGGCGGCCTCGGCCTCGATCTCCGTGAACGGCACGGTCGCGCCTCTCCCCGGGACGGAGAAGGGCGACGGCGAGGTCGCGGCCGACGACGTGCCGGGGAACGCCACCACACTCCCCACAGCGATCAGCGCCCCAGCCACCGCGACGGCGGCTCCGGATCTTCTCATGAGGTTCCTTTCTGCATGCGAGACCCGGGAGATGCGGCGTGGACGCTGAACCGCCACACCTCCGAAGAAGGTGAGTGGCCCACACGATAAGTTGGTGAACATCCTTCTGCAATATTGCGACGAGAAGTCGCAAGATGACATGCGGGTTACGACGACGCATAACCCCAGCCCCGAGCCCTCTGGACCGCTCCGCACATTGGCCGGAGGAGGAGCGGGGCCGCACCGTGCCGATCGCGATCGGCGCGGAGGGGCCGCCGGTCCCCGCTCCGGAGCGCGGTAGGGGCCTGACGTGCTGTTCGTGAGCGCATACGCAAGTGGATGAAAATGTTTGCGCTCGCTGTCGTATAGTTGCGTCCATGACACGACGGCTTGCGGAAGTGGCCAAGAAGGTGGGCGTGAGCGAGGCGACGGTGAGCCGCGTGCTCAACGGCAAGCCGGGGGTCTCCGACGCCACCAGAGAGGCGGTGCTCACCGCGCTCGACGTGCTGGGATACGAACGGCCCACCCAGTTGCGCGGCGACCGCGGCCGGCTCGTCGGCCTGGTCCTCCCGGAACTGCAGAACCCGATCTTCCCGGCGTTCGCCGAGGTCGTGGGAGGCGCGCTGGCCCAGCAGGGGTTCACGTCCGTGCTGTGCACCCGGACCGTGGGCGGCGTCTCCGAGTCCGACTACGTGGACCTGCTCCTCCAGCAGCACGTCTCCGGCATGGTCTTCGCCGGCGGCCTGTACGCCCAGGGAGACGCCTCCCACAGCCACTACCGCAGGGTCCTCGAACGCAAGCTGCCGACCGTGCTCGTCAACGCCGCGGTCGAGCATCTCGGGTTCCCACAGGTGTCGTGCGACGACGTCGCCGCGGCCGAGATCGCGCTCGCCCACCTCATGGCGCTCGGGCACCGCCAGGTCGCGATGCTGCTCGGCCCGCCCGACCACGTGCCGTCCCAGCGCAAGCTCGCCGCGTTCCGCGCGTACGCCGCGGCCAACGGCCTGGAGCTCGGCCCCGACCACGTCGAGCACACGATGTTCTCGCTGGAAGGCGGGCACGCCGCCGCCACACGCATGGTCGCCGCGGGCGTGACCGGCATCATCTGCGCCAGCGACGTGCTCGCCCTCGGTGCGATCAGGGCGGCCCGCCGGGCGGGGCTGTCGGTGCCCGAGGACGTCTCCGTCATCGGCTATGACGACTCGGCGCTGATGAACTGCGTGGACCCGCCGCTGACCACGGTCCGCCAGCCCATCGACGCGATGGGCAGGGCGGCCGTCGAGCTGCTGGTGGCCCAGATCGACGCGGCCGTGGTGCCGGGAGACGAGCTATTGTTCGAGCCCGAGCTGGTCGTACGTGCCTCGACCGCCCCCGCCCCCCGCTCCTAGTGTGCTGGCCGGTCACCGTCACAGACCTCGGCCGGCTGGGCAGCGTCATGGACCTTGGGCAACATGAACCCTGGCCGGGCTGGGCGGCGTCGCGAACCTGGGGCAAGTCGGTCACTGCGCCGGAAGGAAACTCCGGTCCTCGCGAAGCCCGCTCCGCTCCACCCACGAAAATTCCTCGCAAGCTCGGAATTTCCGCGGGGCCCGGTCTGGGCCTTCGCTGCGGTCCTCGCTCCCTTCCGCTCCGCTCCCTCCACGCCGGTGATCGTCGTTGGACAGCGGACCATGTCGCCTGCCCCGTCGATCAGCGCGCGGAGCGCCGGGGGCGGGCGGGTGCGGAGGCCGGCGTAAGACCGTGCCCTGTACCACCGCGCCCGCGATGGCCGCTCCCGAGGCTCACCGGACCGCGACTATCACGGCCGGCCGGAGCACCCGCCCGCCCTTGAGCGCGTCCCTGCTCCTCCAGGCCGTCCCACATCCCTGCTCCCCACGCCACCGTTCGAGTCCTGTGCACAGCGATGGCATGCCAGCAACAGACCGATCACTGTCACTTTTTTGCAGAGTTAATGACGAACTATTGCTCAGTCCTGCATGCCTCTGTATGTTTCTCGCAACCGAGCGGATCGGGGCGCTCCAGTCGGCCCCGAGCCGTGTGCTTCGACGGGTCGTGGTGCGCGGTTCCAGAAGGGAACGAGGATGAAATCCCACAAGCTCTCGATACTGCTGGTCTCGGGACTTGCCATTGCAGCGGCCGCGGCGTGCGGCACCGACGACAGCGGTAACGGCGGCGACAAGGCCGGCGCGGCGCCCGGCAGCGCCGGGCCGGTGTCGATCTCGGTCAACTGCGAGCCGCCGAAGACGAACAAGGCGGAGCGTGCGACCTTCGAGGAGGACCTGGCGGCCTTCCAGAAGCTGAACCCCACCATCAAGGTCTCGAAGGTCACCGACGCGTTCCCCTGCTACGACCCGCGCACCTTCGAGCCCAAGCTGGCCAGCGGCGAGCTGGAGACGGTGTTCTACGTCAACTTCCCCAACGTGGGCCGCCTGATCGAGAGCGGCCAGGCCGCCGACCTCACGCCGTACGTCAACGAGATCAAGACGTTCGCGGACTACAACAGCTCGATCGACCTGTTTAAGAAGGACGGCAAGATCTACGGGCTGCCGACCGACGGCTACGGCATGGGCCTCGTCTACAACAAGGAGGTCTTCACCAAGGCCGGTCTCGACCCGAACAACCCGCCCAAGACGTGGGCCGACGTGCAGGCCGCGGCCAAGAAGATCGCGGGGCTCGGTCCCGGCTACGTCGGATACGGCGAGTACAGCGGCAACAACGTCGGCGGCTGGCACTTCACCGCCTCCATCTACGGCCGCGGCGGATCGGTCATCACCGACGACGGTAAGAAGGCCGCCTTCAACACCCCTGAGGGCAAGGCCGTGCTGGAGAACCTCCACCAGATGCGGTGGGTCGACAACAGCATGGGCTCCCAGCTCTACATCGACTGGCCGGCCCTGATGAAGGCCATGGCCGGCGGCAAGATGGGCATGATGCTGGGCGCGCCCGACGTGCTCATCTCGCTCCGCAACGACTTCGGCGGCAAGTTCGAGAACTACTCCATCACCGCCCAGCCCGAGGCCAAGGCCCTGTTCAACGGCGGCGCCGGCTACATGATCAACCCGAAGGCCACGCCCGAGCAGATCAAGGCCGGCCTCAAGTGGATCGAGTACAAGTTCCTCACTCCCGGCAAGGGACAGTTCGACTACGTGCGGGCCAAGGGCGCGAACCTCACCGTCGGCCAGCCGTACCCCGACCTGTACGGCGCGGACACGCCGTCCGGCCAGGCCGTTAACGACCTGCGCAAGGCGAACGCCAACATCGACGCCGCGCAGTTCGCCGGATGGGTGGAGGGCTCCAAGGGCATCCCGCCGAAGGCGGAGCCGGGGCCGTACGCCCAGGAGATCTACAAGATCCTCGACACTCCGATGTCGGCCGTGCTGACCCGCAAGGACGCGAACATCGACCAGCTCCTGTCCGACGCCGAGTCGAAGGTCAACTCCCTGCTGGCCTCGAAGGGCTGACCGCCCTGATAATCCGGGCCTAACCCGGGGCGCCGCCCGCGGTCGTGACCTTCGCGCGGCCGGCGCCCCGGCAATCACGTCGAGATCGGATTCACAACGATGACCACAGCGAGCATCCCGGCAGCGGGCGGCCGGCGGCGGCAGCCGACGAAACTGCGGCGCGCCGTGCGGCGCAACGTGACCGCCTACGGCTTCCTGTGCGGCGCTCTGATCTGTTTCGGGTTCTTCTCCTGGTATCCGATGATCCGGGAGGTCATCCTCAGCTTCCAGAAGACCAACTTCGTGGACCCGCCCAAATGGGTGGGGCTGGAGAACTTCCGCACCGTCGTCGACGACCCGGCCTTCGGACCGGCCTGGGTCAACACCGCGCTGTTCACGGTGCTCGCCCTGCTGTGCGGCTACGGGATCCCCTTCGTCACCGCGATCGTCCTGAACGAGCTACGGCACGCCCGCGCCTACCTGCGCTTCGTGGTCTACCTGCCGGTCATGCTGCCGCCCGCGGTGAGCGTCCTGCTGTTCCAGTGGTTCTACAACCCCGACTACGGGCTGTTCAACCAGGTCCTGGACCTGTTCCACCTGCCCGGCCTGCAGTGGCTCAACTCGACGAGCACCGCGCTGATCTCGCTGGTCATCGTCTCCACCTGGATGAACATGGGCAGCGGCACGCTGATCTACCTCGCCGCCCTGCAGACGATCCCGAGCGAGCTGTACGAGGCCGCGGAGCTCGACGGCGCCGGCCTGTTCAAGCGGATCCGGCACGTCACGATCCCGCAGACCAAGCTGATCCTGCTGGTGATGCTGCTGCTCCAGATCGTGGCGACCATGCAGGTCTTCATCGAGCCCTACCTGCTCACCGGCGGCGGCCCCGAGAACGCCACGGTCAGCGTCGTCTACCTCATGTACCAGTACGCCTTCAACTTCGGCAACCTCAACGCGGGCAACGCGCTCGGCCTGATGCTCATGATCGTGCTCATGGTGTTCTCCGCGATCTACCTGCGCGTCTCGCGCGACAACACGGTGTGAGGGGAGCGACCATGTCCAACACCACGGTCATGCCCGACCGCTCGGCCGGGACGCCGGCCACCTCCACCCGGCACGAGCGCCGCGGGCAGCGGCGGCCCCGCAAGCCGATCAACACGCAGTTCCGCACCGCCGTCTCGCCGCACCAGCTCAACACGACCCGCGGCCGGATCATCTACTGGATCGTGCTGGTGATCGTGGTGGTGAGCTTCACCGCCGCGTTCGTCTTCCCGCTCTACTGGATGATCACCGGTGCGATGAAGTCCACCGAGGAACTCAACGCGATCCCGCCGACCTTCCTGCCGTCGCACTTCTCCCTGGACGGCTACCTGCAGGCGTGGGATCTGCTGGGCCTCGGCACGCTGCTCGGCAACACGGCCCTGTACGCCGGGGGCGCCTGGCTGCTGACACTGGCGGTGGACGTCTCGGCGGCCTACGCCCTGTCGAAGCTCCGCCCGGCGCTCGGCAAGGTCGTGCTGGCCCTGATGCTGTCGACGCTGATGATCCCGCCCATGGTCATCATGCTCCCGGCGTACCTGACGGTGAAGGACGTGCCGTTCTTCCACTGGAACCTGCTCAACACGCCGTGGGCGATCTGGCTGCCGGCGGCGGCCAACGGCTTCAACGTCTTCCTGCTCAAGCGGTTCTTCGACTCGATCCCCAGGGAGCTGCTCGAAGCCGCCGAGATCGACGGCGCGTCACCGGGCCGCATCCTGTGGTCGGTGGTGATACCGATCTCCCGGCCCATCCTCGGCGTGGTCTCCATCCTCACCGTCGTCAACGTCTGGCGCGACTTCGTCTGGCCGCTGCTGGTCCTGCCGGACAGCGACAAGATGTCGGTGAGCATCGGCATCGCCTCGCTCTCCTCCCAGATGCCGCAGAACGTGCTGGTCGCCTCCCTGGTGATCGCGAGCATCCCGACCATCGTCGTCTTCTTCCTGTTCCAGCGGCACATCATGGCCGGTCTCACCGCCGGCAGCCTCAAGGGCTGACCGACGCTCCCCGTCGCTCTTCACTCGTCACCCGTAAGGAGTTGTATTCAGCATGCCCGGCAACACCTCGACCCTCGATTGGTGGCGCGGGGCCGCGATCTACCAGGTCTACCTGCGCAGCTTCGCCGACGGGAACGGCGACGGGACGGGTGACCTGGCGGGGCTGCGGTCACGCCTGCCTTACCTGGCGGATCTCGGCGTCAACGCCATCTGGCTGAACCCGTGGTATCCCTCTCCCATGGCCGACGGCGGCTACGACGTCGCCGACTACCGCAGCATCGAGCCGGTCTTCGGCACCCTGGCCGAGGCGGAGAAGCTGATCGAGGAAGCCCACGACCTGGGCATCCGTACGATCGTCGACGTCGTCCCCAACCACGCGTCCGACCAGAACGCCTGGTTCCAGGAGGCCCTGGCGGCCGGTCCCGGTTCGGAGGCCCGGGAGCGGTTCTGGTTCCGCCCCGGCGTCGGCGACGGCCCGCCCAACGGCTGGCAGTCGATTTTCGGCGGCCCGGCGTGGACGCAGGTGCCGGACGGTGAGTGGTACCTGCATCTGTTCGCCCCCGAGCAGCCCGACTTCAACTGGAACAACCCGGCCGTACGTCAGGAGTTCCTGGACGTGCTGCGGTTCTGGTTCGACCGGGGCGTGGACGGCGTACGCATCGACTCCGCGGCCGTGCTCGTCAAGGACCTCGACAGCGTGGAGGAGTCGTACACCGACCACGACGGGGTCCACGAGATCTACCGCGAGTGGCGGCGGGTGTCCGACTCCTACGGCGGGCGGATCCTCATCGGCGAGGTGTGGCTGCCCGACCAGGAGCGGTTCGCCAACTACCTGCGCGCCGACGAGCTTCACACCGCGTTCAACTTCGACTTCCTGTCGAGTGCGTGGGAGCCGGCCGCGCTGCGCGCCAGCATCGACCTGACCCTCGCCACCCACGTGCCGATCGGCGCGCCCGCGACCTGGGTGCTGTCCAACCACGACGTCGCCCGTCCGGTCACCCGCTATGGCCGGGCCGTCACGTCCTGGGACAACGCGGAACGCCGGGACGGCATGCCGTCCGACCTGGAGCTCGGCCGCCGCCGGGCGCGGGCGGCGGCGCTGCTCGCGATGGCGCTGCCCGGGAGCGTCTACGTCTACCAGGGGGAGGAGCTCGGCCTGAACGAGGTCGAGGACATCCCCGAGGAGCTCATCGACGACCCGATGTGGGAGCGTTCCGGCCACACGGTCCGCGGCCGTGACGGCTGCCGGGTGCCGTTGCCGTGGTCGGGCACCGAGCCGCCCTTCGGATACAGCACCGGCGAGCCCTGGCTGCCGCAGCCGGCCGGTTGGCGCGACCTCACCGTGGAGGCTCAGGAGGCCGATCCGGGCTCGATGCTCTGCCTCTACCGCTCGGCCCTGCGCCTGCGCCGCGAGCTGCTCGGCGACGGCACGCTGACCTGGCTGCCGTACGGGGACGAGGTGATCGCGTTCCGCCGCGATTCCGGCCTGGTCTGCCTGGTCAACCTCGGCGCCGAGCCGGCCGCGATCCCGGAGTCGGGTTCGGTGCTGCTGGCCAGCGGTCCCCTCGACGGCGACCTGCTCCCGTCCGACACCGCGGTCTGGATCATGGAGGCCCGATGAGAATCCTGCTGGCGGCGGCCTTGGCCGCCACCGGGCTCGCGGTCTTACAGACGCCCGCGTCCGCCTCGGCGAATCCCCCCGTCGTGACGCGGGCCGCCCTCGACCCGGCGCTCGTCGCCGGGCGCGGGGCCGACGTCGACTTCGCCGAGCAGGAGGCGGAGAACGCGACGACGAACGGCACGGTCATCGGCCCCGGCCGTGACGCGTACACGCTGCCCGCGGAGGCGTCCGGCCGCAAGGCGGTCAAGCTGACCCCCGGGCAGTACGTCGAGTTCACGCTGCCCAAGGCGGCCAACGCGATCACCGTGCGGTACAGCATCCCGGACGCTCCCGGGGGCGGCGGCATCACCGCGCCGCTCGACGTCGCGGTGAACGGCCACAAGCGGGCCACCATGACCCTCACGTCGCAGTACGCCTGGCTCTACAACCAATATCCGTTCTCCAACGATCCGAACGCCGGGCTGCTGCACCCCGACTGGTGGATCACCGAGTGCTCCTGCGTGCCGAACGCCACCACGCCGGCCCCGGAGGTCGCCAGGCCGTTCCGCCCGAACCACTTCTACGACGAGCAGCGCCTCCTGCTCGGTCGTACGTACCGGGCGGGCGACACGGTGCGGCTGACGGTCCCGGCGGGCAGCGACGCCGCGTGGACGGTCGTCGACCTGCTCGACTCGCATCTCGTCGGCCCGCCGCGCGTCGAGGTCGTCGCGGCGAACGTGCTGGTCTTCGGCGCCGACCCCACCGGCAGGCGCGACTCCGCCGGGGCGATCGACAAGGCCATCGCCTTCGCCAGACGGGCGCACCTGAAGGTCTACATCCCGCCGGGCACCTACCAGGTGAACCGTCACATCGTCGTGGACGACGTGACGATCACGGGTGCCGGAAGCTGGTACACGACCATCAAGGGCCGCCAGGTCGACCTGGACACCCCGGCTCCGGACGGCTCGGTGCACACCGGCGCCGGCTTCTACGGCAAGGACGCCTCGGCCGGCGGCAGCCGCAACGTCCACCTGTCCGGCTTCGCCATCGAGGGCGACGTCCGCGAGCGGATCGACACCGACCAGGTCAACGGCGTCGGCGGCGCGATGAGCGACTCGACCATCGACGGGCTCTACATCCGCCACACCAAGGTCGGCATGTGGTTCGACGGCCCGATGCGCAACCTGAAGATCACCAACAACGTGATCGTCGACCAGATCGCCGACGGGCTCAACTTCCACACCGGAGTGACGGGCTCCGTCGTGTCGAACAACTTCTTCCGCAACACCGGTGACGACGCCCTCGCCATGTGGTCCGAGAAGACCGCCGACGCGGGCAACACGTTCGACCACAACACGATCCAGACGCCCGTGCTGGCCAACGGCATCGCGATCTACGGCGGCACGGACAACACGGTCTCGAACAACCTGATCGCCGACCCGATCAGGGAGGGCAGCGCCATCCAGGTCGGCTCCCGGTTCGGCGCCCAACCGTTCGCCGGCAGGCTCCGCATCGACGGCAACACGACCGTACGGGCCGGCACGTTCGAGCTGAACTGGAAGATCGGCCTGGGGGCGATCTGGTTCTACGCCCTGGAGAAGGACATCGACGCCGACATCGAGGTCAGCGGCGACCACTACCTGGACAGCACGTACAACGCGATCATGCTGGTCAGCGAGTGGTCGGTGAAGGACCTGTACGCGATCCCGAAGGTCCGTTTCACGGACATCCGGGTCGACGGCACGGGCACCTCCGTGGTCAGCGCCCGCGTGAAGGGCTCGGCGTCCTTCGAGAACGTGGATGCCCGCAACGTCGGCGCGGTGGGCGTCAACAACTGCGGGTCCTTCAACTTCCCGCCCACGGGGTCGGAGTTCTCCCTGACCGACCTCGGCGGCAACGACGGCGGCTGGCTCGCTCCTTGGATGCTGCCCAACACCATCACCTGCGACGACCGCCCACCGGTCGTCCCCCCACCGGCCCCGTCCCCCTGGTGACGGAACACTCGTAGAGGTAGAGGGGCTTCCCCGGCCATTCGTCCGGGGAAGCCCTTCGTCCGTTCGCGCGCGGAACGTCAGGGCAGGTCGAAGCGGCCGTCCTTGACGTGCTCGACGAAGGTCTGCCATTCCTCGGCCGTGAAGGTGAGGATCGGGCCCTCGCCGCCTCGCTTTCCGTCACGTACGCCCACGTGTCCATCCTGGAAGGCCACTTCGACGCAGTTCCCGCCGCCGCATGCCCGCCGCCATGTCACCTCGCTGAACGTGGGTCGGCCGGCCATTCACCCTCCCGAATGCTCACCCGCAGGCTGCGTGATTAACCGTGAAAGTACCTAGTTACGCTAAATGTACCTTCGGAGGCCTTGCGCGGATAGTGGCGAGTGAGCCACGTCAACTCGTCACGTCGTAGGCACCCGCCTTCGCGGCCCTCAGGAAAGCGCGCCATTCCTGTGGCGAATAGAAGAGCGTGCCCGCGCCGGGATTCTTCGAATCCCGCACTGCGATCCCTCCGTTGACCTCGGCAAACTGTACGCAGTTCCCGCCGCTGCAACGCGAGGAGATACGCCATTCCGGCTCGGTGGCCGGCAACTCGTCGGATGGTTTCATCTGTTCATGTCTCTCGGCTAGAGTGTCCGCAGAGACGTAGGCGCTCCTGAGTGGTCAATATTTCAGGTGGTGCTGAAGTCCGTTTTCGCACCGGCAATGTGCTTGAGGGACTCGTTGGGGGAGAGCGCCACCGCGCGCAGGCGGTCGACCGCTTCCCGATAAATGGCTAACTCGTTCGGCCTCTCCAGGTACTCGACCCGGTCCAGCGACTCCCGGTAGACGACGTCCGACAGGCTCTGGTCCTTGAACTTGAACATCACGAACGGGTCGTCCGCGCACATGTACGGCCCGGCGGTGAACGGGATCACCTGCACCGTCACATGCGGCGCCTGTCCCAGGAGGAGCAGGCGCTCCAGTTGCGCCTCCATGATCGCGGGATCTCCCGTCACCCGGCGCAGTGCCGCCTCGTCGATGAAGGTCCAGTAGCGAGGTGGATCGGTGCCCAGCAGGAGTTTTTGACGATTCATGCGGGCTTCGACCCGTCGTTCCAGCACTTCCTGCTCGATGCCCGGGAGCAGGCCGCGGATCAGAGCGCGGGCATACTCCTCGGTCTGGAACAGGGCGGGCAGGTAGGTGATCTGCAACTCGGTGATCGAGGACGCGGCCGCCTCCAGATCCATGAAGGTGTAGATCGCGTCGTAGCCGAGGTCGCCGTACTCCTGGCGCAGGCCGGGAAGGCGGGATTCCCTCGCCCAGTTCATCAATTGCCGGACCAGGTTCTCGTCCGTCACCCCGTAAATGCGGCACAGGTCGCGCACATCTCGCTGGCTGACGCCCCGTTGCGCCGTCTCCATCCGGCTGATCTTGGCTGGGCTGCACAGCAGTTCCTCGGCTGCCTGCTCCACCGTCAGGTCGGCGGCGTGCCGCAGTTCTCTCAACCGGTTGGCCAGCTGGCGCCGGCGAAGTGTCACGTTCGTCCCGGCCATGTGCGGTCACCTTCTGGGCCCGTGAAGCTTCTGGATCCGCACGTTACCACGCGACTGGCATGTGCCGCCGGGGAATGCCAATGGCAATTGCCAAAACACGATTGCCAACGGCAAAGGAGGGGTACGAATACGGCATAAGCCTCAACGTGGTGGCTGCGCCAGTCAGTTCCCGAGGGATGCGGCATCGCGTCCCGACGGCACCCGGAGGGCTTCGGATCGCGGCCCTCTCGTTCGAAACGTCGCTGGGCCGATGGTGGCACATCGACCCAGCGGAGAGACCACCCGACCCGCTGCTCGGCGAAGGAATGATCCCATGGGATATAACCACCAGAACACCCGTAATCGTCCACCAATCGGATTACGGATGCGCATCGTCGCTCTCTTATGGAAGCTCAGCGGCGAGACGTTCGCCGAGATCGACGCGTTCGCGTGGGTGCAGCGCTGGGAGATCCGGCGCACCTGGCACACGCACACCTACCGTGACACGCGGTTCGACGCTCTCGCCGCCTGCAAGATCTGCTCCGCGAAGGGGCGGTGCCCGACGGGGCTGCCGTGCCGCCGATGCCGGGGCACCGGGCGGGTCAACCTGCTCGAACCGCCGGCCTCCCGCAGGCCCGAGCGACCCTCGGGCGGCCGGGCATGAGGCACCCGGTCAGGCGGAACCCGCACCTGGTCCTGCGCTTCATCGAGCGGGAGACCTCTCCCGTCGCGCGGCCGGGACCGCTGCTGATGCTGTGGAGGTGGCGTTACGAGGCGGTGCTGGTGGCGGGAGGGCCGGCGGTCGTGGTCGTCGCCGTGCGGACGGCGGGCCCGGCCGTCACGATCGTCACCGCTTCTCTGGTCTGCCTGCTCGTTCTGCTGTGGCCGCAGGCCCGCCGGGAGGTGGCGGCCCGCTTCTGGTGCGTGGTGACGCCCCACCGCGTACGGAAGGCCTGCGCCGAGGCGTTGATCGTCAACCGGCGGGGCAAGCTGCCCATGATCCTCCGTACGAGGCCGGAGCCGTTCGGCGAGCGCCTGTGGGTGTGGTGCAGGGCGGGGACCAGCCCGAGCGACCTCGAACGGGCCCGGGACATGATCGCCGCCGCGTGCTGGCTGGCCCACGGGGTGCGGATCACCA
The DNA here is from genome assembly GCF_030268985.1 of Microbispora sp. NBRC 16548. Classification (NCBI taxonomy): domain Bacteria; kingdom Bacillati; phylum Actinomycetota; class Actinomycetes; order Streptosporangiales; family Streptosporangiaceae; genus Microbispora; species Microbispora sp. NBRC 16548. The sequence goes on along the minus strand of NZ_BSSF01000008.1, from coordinate 297,973 downwards.
GGGACCCGCACCGGACGTCGCTCGTCATCGTGGACGTGCTGCGGCGCGCCGGCCGCCCCGTTCCCCAGGAGCCGGCGGAAGCCGGGGAGCGGACGCTGACCCGGTTCCGGCCCTGACGAGGAGGACGGGCCCGCGGAGAGGTCAGGCAGGGGGCTTCTCGGCGACGGGGACGGTGGACAGTTCGACCGTGCAGAAGGCGCAGCGGCGGGCGTCGACGGGGATGTCCGACAGGCACTCGGGGCACTTCTTCTCTGTGGCCTCCTTCTTGGTGTCGAAGAGGCTCAGGAAGCGGGTCATCGGCAGGACGACCAGCCAGTAGACCACGGCGGCGACGATCATGAACGTCAGCAGGTGGTTGATGAAGTCGCCGTACTTGAACACGGCGCCGTTGACCGTGAACCTGTAGCTGGAGAAGTCGGGTTGCTTTCCGCCGGTGACGGCCGCGATCAGGGGGGTGATCAGGTCCTGCACGAGGGCCTGGATGAGCCCGCTGAACGTCGCGCCCACGACCACGGCGACGGCGAGCTCCACCAGATTGCCCCGCACGAGGAACTTCTTGAATCCGCTCATGGGGCAACGGCCTATCCGGTTTTACCCTCCCTATGCAAGGGCGTGACCCGGACGGCTGACCAGAAAAGATCAGAACAAGGAAGGGGAAGAAGGTGCCGGAGCTATCGAAAAGCCCCGCCGACGATTCGTACGGCGGGCGGCGTCCGACCAGTCATGAACGGATGACGGGACTGCCGTGGGACGCGTCGTACCACGACGGTCCCGCGCCGTGGGACATCGGACGGCCTCAGCCGGCGATAGTGCGTCTGGCATCCGAAGGCGGATTCGCCGGAGCGGTTCTCGACGCGGGCTGCGGGACCGGCGACAACGCTCTACACCTCGCCTCGCTGGGGCTGCCGGTTCTGGGCGTCGACGTGGCCGAGACGGCGTTGACGATCGCCCGGGAGAAGGCCGGCGACCGTGGGGTCCAGGTTGAGTTCGCCGCGGCCGACGCCCTCCGTCTGGATCGTCTGGGGCGCAGGTTCGAGACGGTGCTGGACTGCGGGCTGTTCCACACCTTCGACGGCGACGAGCGATCCGGATACGTGAGGAGTCTCGCGTCGGTGACAGAACACGGCGGAACGCTGTACGTGTTGTGCTTCAGCGACGACGGTCCCGGCACGGGGCCGCACCCCGTCAGTCGGGAAGAGCTGAGAGCGGCGTTCGATCCCGGCGACGGATGGAATGTCGCCACCATCGAACCGGACCTGGTCCGGACGAGATTCCACGACGACGGTGCACCGGCCTGGCTCGGGACGATCAGACGGACCTGACCGCCGAGCGGGGGCGGGACGTCGTCGGCCGGCCCCACGCCAGTAGAAGATAATTTCGGTCGCGAGACGAACGCTTAACGGACGCGCTCGGACTTTCGGCCCTGACCGAACTCAACAGAGGGTTGTTCTGGGAGCGCTCCCATTTCAGGTGTCGCTGGCCTCGGTGAGGGCGGCTTCGACCCGGTCGAGCGCGGCCAGCAGTTCCTCCTTCAGCGTGGACGGCAGGCGTCCCTCCTGATACCGGACCTCGATTTTGGTGCGTATGGCCGACAGCCCCTCGCCGTTGCCGACGGCGTTGCGCAGCACCTGTTTGAGGTCGAGCGCGACGTCGTCGTCGATGTCGTGGGTGGCCTCGGCGCCGTCCACGAGCAGGTTGAACTGCCGGACCGCGGTGTCGACCCGCAGCGGCGCGGCCGTGGTGGCCAGCGGCAGCGGCGCCACGCCGGACTTACGGGTGGCCGAGGTCTTCGGCCGCCTGACGGTGTCCCCGGCGTGCCGGTCCTTCTTGACGGCCTTGACGCTGATCGAGGGGGAGGGGTGACGCGGGGCCGGCGCGGCCGTGCGTACGGGGTCCGCGACGGGCGCGACCGTATGCCGGGGTACGGCGACGGCTTCGACCTGCGGCGGCGGCGAGGCGGTGGCCTGCGCGTGCGCGGGCGAAGGGCTGGGCAGCAGGGCGACGGCTCCGACCTCCGGGCCGTGCGTCTGGGTGAACCAGAGGATGCCGCCCAGGGCCGCGGCCCCGACGGCGGTGGCGCCCCAGCCGGCCCCGCGTGGTCCTGGCGGCTTCTTCACCGTGGTCAGGGCGGCGGCGACCGCCCGCGCGCTCGGCCGGTCCACGGGGTCGGGGCACAGGCAGCGCCTGCACAGGTCGGCGACCTCCTGCGGCAGGCCCGGCACCCCCTCGGGCGCCGGCGGCGGTCCCTCCCGCCGCGCCGTCTCGATCGCCTCCCAGGTCTTCTCCGGGTAGGGCAGGGCGCCCGTGAGCATCTCGAACAGCAGCACGCCGAGCGCGTAGACGTCGACGGCCGGGTCGGCCGTCGTCCCCTTCAGCCGCTCCGGCGCGACGTACGGCGGAGTGCCGAAGTCGGCGACGAGCTGGTCGTCGGCCTCGCCGATGAACGCGGCGATGCCGAAGTCGAGCAACTTGGGCCCGTCGTCGGCGAGCAGCACGTTCTCCGGGGTGACGTCCCGGTGGACGATGCCCCGGTCGTGGGCCGCCGCCAGCACCTTCGCCAGACCGGCGGCGATCTCCACCGCCTCGGCCCAGGGCAGCGGGCCCTCGATGACCCGGTCGGCCAGCGACCGGCCCTCCAACAGGCGCATGACCACGAAGGACGCCAGCCTGCCGCCGTTCGTGACGGTCTCGCCGTAGTCGTAGACCTCGATCGCGTCCGGGTGGATCAGCCGGGCGGTGGCCCTGGCCTCCCGGCGCATGAGTTCCCGTCCGGGGTTGTCGTCGTCGAGCGAGCCGTCCAGCACCTTGATCGCGACCATGCGCTGAAGTGACTGGTCGAAGGCACGCCAGATGACCGACATCCCGCCCGTCGCTATCCGCTCCTGGAGCAGATAACGACGGGTCAGGACGTCGCCTTCTCGAAGCTCAGGCCGATTCACGAACCACCAGTTCCGTGGGCAGCACCGGATTGCCCTTGGGATTGTCCCCGTCCCCGAGTGTCATGAGAAGCAGTCGTGCGGCGAGCGTGGCCATTTCCTCGACGGGCTGCCTGACCGTGGTCAGCGTCGGCGAGGTGTGCCTGGCCACGGGCGCGTCGTCGTATCCGATGACGGCCACGTCGTCCGGCACCTTCCGCCCGGCGCGGCGCAGCGTCTGCATCGCCCCGGCCGCCATCACGTCCGACGCCGCGAACACGGCGTCGAGGTGCGGCGCCCGTTGCAACAGCCACTGCATGGCATGCGCGCCCGACGCGTGGGTGAAGTCGCCGTACGCCACGGGCATGTCGAGCACACCGGCGTCGCGGAGCGTCTGCCGGAAGCCCTCCAGCCGGTCGCGGGCGGCCGGCAGGGTCGGCGGCCCGGCGATGGTGGCGATGTGCTTGCGGTTGTTGAGCAGCAGGTGCTCGGCCGCCTGCCGTCCGCCGTCACCGTTGTCCATGTCGACGAACGGGAGGTCGATGCCGTCTGGCGGCCGCCCGGCACAGCGCACCGGGACGCCCGAGGCCGCCAGCGTGACCGCGAGGGGGTGCCGCGCGCGTGCCCCGATCAGAAGGACGCCGTCGACGGCGCCCGCGACCAGCGGCGGCGCGGCGATGGAGGCGGTCGCAGGGGTCGCGGTCATCACGACCATGGGGACCCCGTGCGTCGTCAGCACCTCCTCGCAGGCGGACAGGAGCCTGGCGTAGAACGGCTCGGTGAAAAGGCGTGGACTGTGCTCGCAGACGACCGCGGCGATGATCTGCTCGGCCCGCCTGCCCGCGGATCCCCTGGGGGCGCGGCGCCGTACATAGCCCAGACGCGACATCGCGTCGTGGACTTGTCGGCGGGTCGACGTGGTCACGCGTACCGAGCCGGTCAAGACCCGGGAAGCTGTTGCCGGGGAGACGCCGGCTGCGGCGGCTACCTCTGCGAGGGTGGGAAGATCGGCCATCCGGTCTCCTCGGCCCGAAGGTTCACACGGCTTGGGAGCGCTCCCAAGCGAAAGTATCACTGTTTCGCTCGTGTCAACAGAGGTTTCCTCGGTGTGAAACCTTTCGTAGAGTTTCGCTCCGCTTTGGCACAGTTGGAGGCTAGAGCACAGGGGTGATCCAGGGAAGCGAATGGGAATTTTGACACGTGATGCCCAGCTTGTCCGATAATCACCGTAAATATGCCGAAACGCCATGCGGGAGCGACCGGAGCCGCCGCCCGGCGGTAGGGTCCTGCGGCAAGGGATCACGGATGGATCCGAACGCGCCCGGCCCCGGCGGCCGTCGCGTCCGTCCGCCAGTCAGAACCGGAAAGGCCCTCCAGTGACGACCACTATCCGCCGGCTTCCCGCTGTGACGGCTCGTGTGACGGCCGCGTTACCGGGAGCGTTAACGGGCGTGCTCGCGACGGCTCTGCTCGCCGGATGCGGCACGCCGGACCCGGCGGGCGGGGCCGCCTCGCCCGCTCCGGTGGTCGCCTCGCCCGCCACCACCGTCGAGACGCCCCTCGCTTCGGAGGCCACGCCGGGCCCCGAGGTCGCGCAGACCCCCGGGTCCGCGCTCAGCGCCACGCCGGACGAGACGGGCGCGGCGAAGCCGTCCGCCGGGACCAACGCCGCCGACGTGGCGTTCGCCCGGCAGATGGTCCCGCACCACCTCCAGGCCCTGGAGCTGGCCAGGCTCGCGCAGACCCGGGCGGGCGACCCGTGGGTCGGCGAGTTCGCGGCGAAGGTCGCCACGGCCCGCGACACCGACATCCGCACGTTCAAGGACTGGCTCGACATGTGGGGCGCGGAGCCGCTGCCGCGCGACCACGCGATGCCGGGCATGCAGAAACGGGCTGAGATCGAGGCGCTCGCCAAGCTGAACGGCCCGTCCTTCGACCGGAAGTACGTGACGCTGATGATCGAGCACGACAACGGCGCGATCAAGCTCGCCCGGGCCGAGCAGGCCGGCGGCGCCTTCGAGGGAGCCAAGGCGCTGGCCGTCGCCACCGCCACCTCGCTGGGCGCCGAGGTCAAGGAGCTCAAGAAGTACCGCGCCCTCCTGGACTGAGTTCTCCTGACGGGCGGCCGGGACCCCTCAGTTCTCGTACGTGTCGAGCCTGGGCGGCAGGGCGTTCCACGTGCAGAACGCCGACGACTCATGGGTGTCCCGGAGGAACGCGACCCGCAGCCACTGGTCGGCCTCCCAGACCTTGACCTCGTAGCCGTCGTTCGGGGTCGCCGTCACCACGCGGCAGTCCGCGGAGGTCACCGCGATCGTCGCCCGGCCGCCCTTCAGCGTGAACGTGTGCAGGCTCTCCCCGTCGGCGGCCTTGCGCTGCCGGGCGGTGGGCGAGGGCTCCGCCGATCTCGCCGGCCGCGTGGCACGGGCCGGGCGCGGTGCCGGGGAGGTCCGCGCGGTCCGCACCGGAGTGGCGGTGGGCCGGGAGGGGGACCGATGGGCGGGCGGCTCCTCGGAAGGCTCCTCGGACGTGCCGCCGGAGGCTCCGCCGTCCGGGGTGCCCCGCGGGGTGGGGGCGGGGACGCCCGGCGAGGCGGACAGGGGCGCGGCGACGGCCACAACGGGAGCCAGGGGCGCCTCGTCCAGGATCGCGCTGCGCAGCACGTCGCGCACGCCGAGCCAGGACACGCCGACGGCGAGCGCGGTGGCCCCGCACCAGGCGATCAAGTAACCGGCGGCCCTTCTCATGTGGCCGCTCACTCTATCCCGTGACCCGAATTGCCGCTCGGTCCTTTTCGGTCAACCTCTACGGATTTGTGCATGCCTTAAATAGCCGCAAATCCCCGTGTTTCGGATCGCTCTTCTCGGGACGCCGTACCAACCGGGAGTGTACGTTTCTGCCCCATGGCGACCGTTCTGGTGGTTGAGGACGACGAGTTCGTCCGGTCCGCGATCATTCGCGACCTGACCGGGCGCAGCCACGCGGTCCGCAGCGCGGGCCGGGCGCTCGACGCCCTTCGGGAGATCGCCCACGTCGCCCCCGACGTGGTCGTCCTCGATCTGGGGCTGCCCGACCTCGACGGCGCGGAGGCGCTGAAGATGCTCCGGGCGATCTCCGACGTACCGGTCATCGTGGCCACCGCGCGGGACGACGAGGCCGAGATCGTCCGCCTGCTGCGCGACGGCGCGGACGACTACCTGGTCAAGCCGTTCTCCGGCGACCACCTCAACGCCCGCCTGGAGGCCGTGCTGCGCCGGGCCAGGCCCGGGACGCCGTCGTCGGTCGCCAGGGTCGGCGGGCTGGTCGTCGACGCCGATCGCAGGGAGGCCCGCCTGGACGGCGCGCCGCTCGACCTCACCCGCCGGGAGTTCGACCTGCTGGCCTACCTCGCCGCCCGTCCCGACCGCGTGATCTCGCGCAGGGAACTGCTGGCCGAGGTGTGGCGGCAGTCGTACGGGGACGACCAGACGATCGACGTCCACCTGTCCTGGCTGCGGCGCAAGCTCGGCGAGAGCGCGTCCCGTCCCCGATATCTGCACACCGTGCGGGGTGTCGGCGTGCGCCTCAGCCCCCCTGCCGAGGGCTGAGCCCCGAAGCGGGAACCGCGATAACGGCACGAGGCTCTGAGCGGGAGCGGCGGTGAGACGGAGCCTGGCCCTGGTGGCGGTGGCCGTGACGGCGATGGTCGCGCTGGCCTTCCTCATCCCGCTGGCCGTCGCGGTCAAGGAGATCGCCGAGAGCCGCGCGCTCGCGGACGCCGAACGCCAGGCCGCCACGATCGTGCCCGCCCTCGTGGTGACCGACGACGCTGCCGCGCTGGAGCGCGCGCTGGCCAGCACCCCGGCGGGGACCTCCCGCCTGGCCGTCCACCTCCCCGGCGGAGCCACGGTGGGCCGCTCCCGGGTCACGGTCGCCGACGTCGCGAGCGCGGCGGAAAGCGCCAGGACCGTGCCGGTCAGCAAGGGATACGTGCTGCTCAGACCGGTCGCTTTGGGCGGCGGACGGCGGGCCGTCATCGAGGCGTACGCGCCCGAGGCGGACGCGAGGAAGGGCGTGTCCACCTCCTGGGCCGTGCTGACCGGCGTCGCGGTCACCCTGGTGGTGGGGTCGGTGGTGGTGGCCGACCGGCTCGGGGCCCGGGTGGTCCGGGCGGCCCGCAGGCTCGGGCAGGCGGCGGCGGCCCTCGGGGCGGGCGACCTGACGGTGCGCATCGTCCCGGACGGCCCGCCCGAGCTGGTGGCCGCCGGGCGCGCGTTCAACGCGATGGCCGACCAGGTGGCGGGACTGCTCGCGGCCGAGCGCGAGCTGGCCGCCGACCTGTCGCACCGGCTGCGCACCCCGCTGACCGCGCTGCGGCTCAACCTCGGCGGCACCGGCCCCGAGGCCGAGCAGCGCAGGCTCGCCATCGACCGGCTCGAGCAGGCCGTGGACGAGATCATCGAAGCGGCCCGGCGGCCGTCCCGGGCCGTGCCGGCGGGCTGCGACGCCGCGCTCGTGCTGCGGGAACGGCTCGCCTTCTGGTCGGCGCTGGCCGAGGACCAGGCGCGGCCCTGGCAGCTCGTCGGCGCCGACGAGCCCAGCCCGGTGCCGGTCGCCGCGGCCGACCTCGGCGCGGTGGTCGACGCGCTGCTCGGCAACGTCTTCCGCCACACGCCGCAGGGCACGGCCTTCCGCGTCACCCTGCATCGGGGGAGCGGCATGGTGGGCATCCTCGTCGCGGACGCGGGCCCGGGCATCCCCGATCCGGAGAAGGCGCTGCGGCGGGGCAACAGCGGGGCCGGCTCCACCGGGCTCGGCCTCGACATCGCCCGGCGCCTGGCCGAGTCGACGGGCGGCGGGGTCCGCATCGAGCCCTCGGCGCTCGGGGGGACCGGCGTCAACCTGTGGCTGCACACCGACGGCCGGGCGGCCGGCCCGCGTCGCCGTCTGCTGCGGCGCACCCGCGTCCGCGGCTCGCGCCACTGACCCTCGCTGACACTTTGCTGCTGATCGTCCGAAAACTCCTACTGCGGCGGGATACATTCGGGGGACCGCAACCGGAGGGGATCGTGTTGGAGTTCCGCGTGCTCGGCCCGGTCGTCGTGCTCGACGACGGGGGGACGCCGCTCGACATCGGGCCGTCCCAGCAGCGGGCGGTGCTGGCCCTGTGCGTGCTGGCGGCGCCGCGTCCGGTGAGCACGGCCAGGATCGTGGACGCGCTGTGGGAGCAGGAGCCGCCGCCGGGGGCGGTCAACACCGTGCAGGCGTACGTGTCGAAGCTGCGGCGCGTGCTCGAACCCGGCCGGGTGCGCAGGGCGAAGCCGTCGGTGCTGCTGAGCAGGCCGGGCGGGTACGCGATCGAGTTGCCGCCCGAGAGCTTCGACCTCGGTCGTGCGGCGGCGGCCGTCGCGGCGGGCAGGCGGCTGCTGGAGGCGGGCGACCACGCGGGAGCCGCCGGGCAGCTCCGCCTGGCTCTGAAGGAGTGGCGGGGCGAGCCGCTGGCCGGGTTCGAGGACGAGCCCTGGGCACGCGACGAGATCGCCCATCTGGCGGAGCTCAGGCTCTCGGTCGTCGAGGACGTGGCCCAGGCCGAGCTCGCGCTCGGGCTCGGGCCGGCGCTGGTGCCCGAGCTGACGAGGCTCGTGGCGGCGCATCCCCTGCGCGAGCGGCTGCGCAGGTTCGGCGCGCACGCCCTTTACCAGGCCGGCCGTCAGGCGGACGCGCTCGCCCTGCTCACCGAGGGCCGCCGGCTGCTCGTCGGCGAACTCGGCCTGGACCCCGATCCGCGCTCCCGCGAGCTGGAGCGGCGGATCCTGGAGCAGGACCCCGCGCTGACGCCACCGCCCCCGCCCGCGACCGCCCACGACCCCGCCCCCACCGCGACCCCCGCCCCCACCGCGACCCCCGCCCCTACCGCGACCCCCGTGCCCGAGGCGGACACCGACGGTCCCGGACGGCGGGAGGGCGCGCTCATCGGGCGGGCCGCCGAATCGCGCGTCCTGCGCCGCGCCGTCACCGCGGACGACCCGCGGATCGTGCTCGTGGCGGGCGAGCCGGGCATCGGCAAGACCAGCCTGGCGGAGGAGGCCGCGGCGCACGCGCCCGTGGCGGTCTTCGGCCGCTGCTGGGACGGCACGGGCGCGCCGCCGTTCTGGCCCTGGGCCCAGGCCGTACGCCAGCTCACCGGACGGCACGGCGAACTGGCCGAGATGCTCGGCGCGACCGGGGAGTTCGCGCTGTACGAGGCGTTCGCCCGGCTCGTCGCGGAGCACGCCGCGGCGCACGGCAGGGTGCTCGTCGTCCTCGACGACCTCCAGTGGGCCGACGCCTCGTCCCTGCGCCTGCTGGAGTTCCTCGCCACCACGCGGGCGTGCCAGGAGCTGACCGTGATCGCGACCTACCGCGACACGGAGGTGAGCGGGCCGCTGGCCCGCACCCTCGCCACGCTCGTACGGCTCCCGCACGTCGAGCGGGTCACGCTGGGCGGCCTCGGCGAGGACGCCATCGCCGAGTATCTGCGGCGGGCGGGCGCGGACGCGACGCGGGCGGCCGAGGTGGCGAGGCGGACCGGCGGCAACCCCTTCTTCCTGGGCGAACTCGTCCACCTGGACGGCGGCGAGGTGCCGGGCGCGGTCGCGGACGTGCTGCGCGGCAGGATGGCGGCGATGCCGCCGGGCGCCCCCGGCGTCCTGTCGGCGGCGGCCCTGCTGGGCCGCGACGCCCCGCTGGACGTGCTGCTCGACGTGGTGCACGACGTGATGGACGTGCCGCGCGACGAGGTGCTCGACGTGCTCGACGCGGCCGTCCGGGCGCGCCTGCTCACCGAGCACGACCTCGTCTACCGGTTCGCCCACGACATCGTCCGCGACGTGCTGCGCGACGGCCTCGCCCCGCTGCGCAGGCGCCGCCTGCACGCCGGCATCGCGGCCGTGCTTGAACGGCGCGGCACGCACCTGGCCGAGCTGGCGCACCACTACCGCGAGGGCCTGGTCATCTCCGGCATGGCGGCCAAGGCGATCGAGTACGCCCGGCAGGCGGCCGCCCACGCCGTGGCCCAGTTCGCCTACGAGGACGCCGTCGAGCACCTGCGGCACGCCGTCGCCCTCACCGGCCAGCTGCCTGTGGATGACCGGGTGCTGCGGTGCGACCTGCTGCTCGGCCTCGCGGAGGCGCAGTCGGCGGCGGGGATGAGCACGCAGGTCCACGCCTCGCTGGAGGAGGCGGCCGAGATCGCCGACGCTCTCGGGGACGACGACCGGCTGGCCCGCGCCGCGCTCGGGTTCTCCGACCCGCTGTCGTGGGCGATGTACGAGGAGTGGGCGGCGGGCGGCGCGCTGACCGGGCGGATCGAGCGGGCGCTGCGGAGCCAGGGGGAGGGCTCGCCCTGGCGGTCCCAGCTCCTGGCGGCCTTCGCCGTCACGGGCTGTTTCACCCGGCCGGTCGAGGAGAGCTGCGCGCTCGCGGCCGAAGCCGTACGGGAGGCCCGCCTGCGGGGGGACGACGGCTCGCTGCTGCGGGCGCTGAGCGCGTACGAGATCCTCTCGCGAGGGGTGGCCGGGCACGTCGAGCGGCAGGCGGCCATCGACGAGATGACCGAGGTGGCCCGCCGGACCGGCGACCTCGTGGCCGAATGGCTGGCTCTGGAGGCCGAGCACGTCGAGCTGGTCAAACAGGGCGAGCTGGAGCGGGCGGACCGGCTGCTGACCTGGCTGTCGGACACCGCGCGCAGGATCAGGCAGCCCGCCCTGCTCAGCCTCGCCGCCTGGCTGTCGGCGATCCACGCCTATCTCCGCGGCGACCCCGGCCGTGCCCTGGCGGAGGCGGAGGAGTCGGTCCGGCTCCATCCGGAGGGCGCGCTCGGCCGCGACCACGCCGAGAGCCGGGCCCGCGTGTTCCGCTGCCTGGCGGCGCGGATGCGGGGTGACGCGGCGGCGGCGCTGGCGCTGGCGGAGGAGGCGCTGTCGCGGCGGCCCGGCCAGCCCGGATGGCGGGTGCTGCGCTGCGCGGCCCTGCTCGACCTCGGCAGGAGGGACGAGGCCGCGGAGGTCCTCGCGGGGCTGGCCCACGACGGCTTCGCCGGCATGCGGGGCGACATCGCCTACCGGTTCATCCCCGACCTGCTGAGCGAGGTGTGCCTGGCCCTGGGCGACAGGGCCGCGGCGGTGGCGCTGCACGACCTGCTCCTGCCGCATCAGGGCCGCCTGCTCGGCTGGTCGGTGACCGACCTGTGCCTGGCCCGCCTGGCGCTCGCGCGGGACGACCGCGAGGCGGCGGGCCCCCGCCTGCGCGCCGCGCTCGCTCTCGTCCGCCGCTCCGGGGTCGCCCTCTACGAGAAGCCGATCCTGGCCCTGCTCAACAGCGTGTGATCACCCGTTCTTCAGGGCTTCGGCGAGGGTGTCGCGCAGCGGCGTGGTCGGCCGGCCGATGAGGCGGGACAGGTCGCCGGGGGTGTCGCCGAGCCAGCCGTCGGCGATGTCGGCGTCGACCTGGGCGAACAGGGCCGCGACCGGTTCGGGCAGGCCGTTCGCCTCCAGCGCCTCGGCGTACTCCGCGACGGGCAGGTCCCGATACTCGACCGGCGTGCCGGACACTTCGGAGACCACGGCGGCCAGCTCGGGCATGCTCCAGGCGACGTCGCCCGTCAGCTCGTACACCGCGTTGCGGTGTCCTTCACCGGCCAGGACGGCGGCCGCGGCGGCGGCGAAGTCGGCGCGCGCCGCCGAGGCGACGCGGCCGTCGCGGGCGCTGCCCAGGATGACGCCGCTCTGCGCGCCCTGCCGGGCCGCCGCGATGTAGTTCTCGTGATACCAGCCGTTGCGCAGGAACGCGAAGGGCGGCCCGCTCGCGCGGATGTACTCCTCGGTCGCCTTGTGGTCGGGCGCGACGCCCAGGGGGGTGGTGTCGGCGCGCGGGATGCTCGTGTAGGCGAGCAGCTCGACGCCGGCCGCCCGGGCGGCGTCGACGACGGCCTTGTGCTGGTCGACCCGCCGGCCGAACTCGCTGCCGGAGACGAGCAGGACCCTGGTGGCGCCCTCGAACGCCGGTCCCAGCGTGGCGGGCCGGTCGTAGTCCGCCTCGCGCACCTGGATGCCCCGCTCGGCCAGGTCGGCCGCCTTCTCCGGGCTGCGCACCGCCGCGACGATCCGCGAGGCGGGCACGCGTCCGGCGAGTTCCTCGACGACCAGCCTGCCGAGGTGTCCGGTGGCTCCGGTCACGACAATCATGGTTTCTCCTTCACAGTGCTTTCTTTCGGTTAGTGCTTTCTATCAGAAAGTACTTCGAGAGCGTAAGCTGACGGCCATGGAGGAGTTCGAGGAGCTCGTCGCCGACGTCTTCTCACGGAAGTGCACCTCGCGCACCGTGCTGGAGACCATCACCGGCCGATGGGCGATCCTGGCGCTTGCGGCCCTGCACGAAGGGCCCTACCGCTTCAACGCGCTGCGCCGTCGCGTGGACGGGGTGAGCGAGAAGATGCTGTCCCAGACGCTCCAGGCGCTGGAACGCGACGGCATGGTGCTGCGGGAGGCCGAGCACACGATCCCGCCCCGGGTCGAATACAGCCTCACCCCGCTCGGCCGTGAGGCCGCCGAGCGCCTGCTTCCCCTCCTCGCCTGGACGGAGGAGCGCATGCCCGAGGTCGTCGCCGCCCGGGAGTGCCACGAGGGACGCTGAACCCCGGCAAGCCCGCGCCAAGTTCGGAACAAGACCGTCCGCCGAGCCTGTGGGGCATGGACACACAGCCGACAGGTCCCTGGCGGATCGCGCCCGACGTGGTGCTCGTCCCGGTGATCGAACCCGTGGCGGCGGGGTACGCGCACATCGACTCGATGGTCATCACCGGACGCGAGCCGGTGATCGTGGACACCGGCGCGGCCGAGCACCGCGAGCGCTGGACCGAGGACGTCTTCGCGGTCGTGGAGCCGCGCGACGTGCGATGGATCTTCCTGAGCCACGACGACCCCGACCACGCGGGAAACCTGGAGGTCGCCCTGGAGATGTGCCCGGCCGCGACGCTGGTCACCGGCTCGCCCGCGCGTCCGGGGCGCGGCTTCGCGCCGCCGCCGGGCCGTACGCGCCGGATCGCCGACGACGAGTCGTTCGACGCGGGCGACCGGCGGCTGACCGCGGTGCGGCCCCCGCTCTACGACGCCCCGGCGACCCGGGGGCTGTACGACGACCGCAGCGGGGTCTACTGGGCGGCCGACTGCTTCGGGGCCGAGGTGCCGGTCGCGACCGCGGACGCGGGGGACCTCCCGCTGGAGGACTATCTGAAGGCGGTGCGCGCCTTCGGCGCGGGGCTCAGCCCCTGGCACCGCTGGCTCGACCCGCGGATCTTCGGGCGCCATGTCGACCGGCTCGCCGCCATGGAGATCATCGCGATCGCCTCGGCCCACGGGCCGACCGCGACCGGGGACCGCGTCGCCGGGGTGATCGGCGCTGTACGCGGTCTCGCCGGGGCGCCCGATCCCTGTTGAGTCACAGCCGGGCGACTGCGGTCCGTGACGGACGGGGCGGGCGCCCCGCGTCCGTTCGCGGCGAGTCGGTCCAGGTCACCGGTGCTTTGCTCGCTGATGGCCGGTTCACCCCGTTGCCATACACGCAGTTAACGTGGCGAGACTGTCGAAGCCTTTTCTGGGCAGGCACGATGTCTTGTGAACGACAGTCAGCACCACGATCTCGCACGCGGGGTTCCGGGAAGGGTACGGACCGTGGGCGAGTGCGACCATAGAGCCGGTGGGCTCCGGGACCTTCCCGGCATGACCGCCGAGCCGGAGGGCGAGGAGGTCCAGTGAGGGAGATCTGGCCGGGGGATTCCTATCCGCTCGGGGCGACGTACGACGGAGCGGGCACCAACTTCGCGCTCTTCTCCGAGGTGGCCGAGCGCGTAGAGCTGTGCCTGTTCGACGACGACGGCAACGAGGAGCGCGTCTCGCTGAGCGAGGTGGACGGCTTCGTCTGGCACTGCTACCTGCCCGGGGTGGGGCCGGGCCAGCGGTACGGCTACCGCGTCCACGGGCCCTACTCGCCCGCCGACGGCCTGCGCTGCAACCCCAACAAGCTGCTGCTCGACCCGTACGCCAAGGCGGTGGAGGGCTCGGTCAACTGGGACCAGGCGGTGTACGGCTACCGCTTCGGCGAGCCGGACAGCCGGGACGACAGCGACTCGGCGCCGTACGTGCCGAGGTCGATCGTCGTCAACCCGTTCTTCGGCTGGGGACACGACCGGCCGCCGGCCACGCCCTACCACGACACGGTGATCTACGAGGCGCACGTGCGCGGCCTCACGACAAGCCATCCGAAGATCCCCGAGCGGATCCGGGGCACGTACGCCGCCCTGGGCCACCCCGAGATCATCGACCACCTCACCTCGCTCGGCGTCACCGCGATCGAGCTCATGCCGGTCCACCAGTTCGTGACCGACCACATGCTGGAGAAGCGGGGGCTGTCCAACTACTGGGGCTACAACACGATCGGCTTCTTCGCGCCGCACAACGCGTACTCCAGCTCGGGGCAGCGCGGCGGGCAGGTGCTGGAGTTCAAGGCGATGGTGAAGGCCCTGCACGAGGCGGGCATCGAGGTGATCCTCGACGTCGTCTACAACCACACGGCGGAGGGCAACCACCTGGGCCCGACCCTGTCCATGCGCGGCATCGACAACGCCAACTACTACCGGCTGGTCGAGGACGACCGGCGCTACTACATGGACACCACCGGCACCGGCAACAGCCTGCTGATGCGCAGCCCGCACGCACTCCAGCTGATCATGGATTCGCTGCGCTACTGGGTGCGCGACATGCACGTGGACGGCTTCCGCTTCGACCTCGCGGCCTCCCTCGCCCGGGAGCTGCACGAGGTCGACCGGCTGAGCGCGTTCTTCGACCTCGTCCAGCAGGACCCGGTGCTGTCGCAGGTCAAGCTCATCGCCGAGCCGTGGGACGTCGGCCCCGGCGGCTACCAGGTCGGCAACTTCCCGGCCCGCTGGACCGAGTGGAACGGCCGCTACCGCGACACCATCCGCGACCTGTGGCGGGGCGAGCCCGCCGCGCTGCCGGAGTTCGCCAGCCGTCTCACCGGGTCGAGCGACCTCTACCAGGACGACAGCCGCCGCCCGGCCGCGTCGATCAACTTCGTCACCTGCCACGACGGCTTCACACTCCAGGACCTCGTGTCGTACAACGACAAGCACAACGAGGCCAACGGCGAGGACAACCGCGACGGCGCGGACGACAACCGCTCCTGGAACTGCGGGGTGGAGGGCCCGGCGACCGGTCCGGTCGCCCAGCTCCGCGAACGGCAGAAGCGCAACTTCCTGGCCACGCTGTTCCTGTCGCAGGGCGTGCCGATGCTGTCGCACGGCGACGAGATCGGCCGCACCCAGCAGGGCAACAACAACTCCTACTGCCAGGACAACGAGATCAGCTGGGTCGACTGGGGCACGATCCTGGAGGCCGGTGCGCGGGATGACGCGGGAACCAGGGAGAAGCGCCAGCTCCTCGACTTCACCCGGCGCCTGGCCCGGCTGCGCCGCGACCACCCGGTCTTCCGCCGCCGCCGCTTCTTCTACGGCCGGCCCGTACGCGGGTCGCACGACGAGCTGAGCGACATCGCCTGGCTCACGCCGTCCGGCACGGAGATGGCCGACGCCGACTGGACGAACGGCTACGCCAAGGCGCTGGCGGTGTTCCTGAACGGCGACGCCATCACCGAGCCCGACCGCCGCGGCCGGCGGATCAGCGACGACTCGTTCCTGCTGCTGTTCAACGCCCACCACGAGGTCATCAAGTTCACGATCCCCGACGACTACGGGGAGCTGTGGGCGACCGAGCTGGACACGGCGATGCCGGTGCTGAGCGAGTCGCGCGTGTGCCGGGCCGGCGAGGCCGTGCCCGTGAGCGGCCGGTCGGTGCGGGTGCTGCGCAGAGTCCGGCCCGTGCTGGGGTCCTGACCAGCACCGATGCGCGAATAGAGTGCGCTTCGGCGTTAGTCCGCGTCACACCGGGCAGGAGGGGAGCCGCGTTCTGCGCCCCTCCTGCCCGTCGCGGTGCTGGCAGGGGCGCGCCCGCGACGTGCACTATGAACACGACCTCCGGAAACGCGCTGCGAAAGGCGGTTCGGTGACTTCTACCTATCGGGTGCAGCTGACGCCCGACTTCGGATTCGCCCAGGCCGCGAGCCTCGTCGGATACCTCCGTGACCTGGGGGCAGGCCACCTCTACCTGTCGCCGATCCTCCAGGCCTGCAGGGAGTCCCAGCACGGGTACGACGTGACCGACCACGGCCGCGTACGCGAGGAGTTCGGCGGTGAGGAGGGCCTTCGGGCGCTGGCGGCCAAGGGCATGCCGCTGGTCTCCGACATCGTGCCCAACCACATGACCGTGCCGGTGCCGGAGTCGGACAACGCCCAGCTGTGGGCGGCGCTGCGGGACGGCCCGGGGTCGCCGGCCTCCCGGTGGTTCGACTTCCAGTGGCCGGTCACCCTGCCGCTGCTCGGCGACGACGCCGACGAGGCGCTGCGTGTGGACGACGGTGTGGACGGTCAGGTGCTGCGCTACCACGACCACGCGTTCCCGATCAGGCCCGGCACCGAGCACCTGCCGCTGCCGGAGCTGCTGGAGGCCCAGCACTACCGGCTGGCCCACTGGCGGGAGAGCCCCGGATATCGGCGGTTCTTCGACGTGTCGTCGCTGATGGGCCTGCGCGTGGAGGACCCCGAGATCTTCGAGGCCACCCACGCCGTGACCTTCCGCCTCATCGAGGAGGGGGTGCTCCACGGGCTGCGCGTCGACCACCCGGACGGCCTGGCCGACCCCCGCGGCTACCTCCGGCGGCTGCGCCCGCACGTGCCCGGTCCGCTGTGGGTGGAGAAGATCCTCATCGACGGCGAGCGACTGCCCGCCGACTGGCCGTGCGAAGGCACCACCGGATACGACGCGCTCAACATGATCACCCGGCTGTTCGTCGACCCGGCCGGCCGCGACGCGCTGATCGAGACGTTCGGCCGCCGCACCGGCGTACGCGACGACTACGAGACCGTGCGGCACGACTCCAAGAAGTACGTCATCGACCTGTTCTTCGGGGGAGAGGTCGACCGGCTGACCGACGATCTCGGCGATCCGGAGCTGCGCGAGGCCGTCGTGGAGCTGCTGGCCGCGATGCCCGTCTACCGGGCGTACGTGAACCCGGGCGAGCAGCCGCCCGCCGACTCCGAGGCGATCGTCCAGGAGGCGGCCGGGCGGGCGGCCACCAGGACCGACCCCGACATGGTGGCCAAGGCCGCCAACCTCGTCCTGTACGGCCCGCCCGAGGCGGTCACCCGCTTCCAGCAGACCTGCGGGCCGGTGATGGCCAAGGGCGTCGAGGACACCGCGCTCTACCGGTGGTATCCGCTGGCCTGCCTCAACGAGGTGGGCGGGGAGGCCGACAGGTTCGGGGTGTCGCCCGCCGAGTTCCACGAGTTCTGCGCCGGGCTGCCGCCGCGGACGATGACCACCCTGTCCACCCACGACACGAAGCGGTCGGAGGACGTGCGCGCCCGTCTCGCGGTGCTGTCGGAGCTGCCCGAGGAGTGGGCGATGGCCGTCGACTCCTGGGCGGCGGCCGTGTCGTTCGACCCCAAGCTCGACTACCTCGCCTGGCAGTCGCTGATGGCGGCCTGGCCGATCCCCCTCGACCGCTTCACCGACTACCTGCTCAAGGCGGCGCGCGAGGCCAAGACGTCGATCTCCTGGCTGAACCCCGACCCGGCGTACGAGGAGGGGATCAGGGACTTCGCCCGGCGGGCCATCGACGCCTGCGGCTACTCGGTCGCCTCGTTCACCGAGGTCGTGGACCGGTATGCCCGCGTCAACTCGCTGGGGCAGAAGGCCGTCCAGCTCCTCATGCCGGGCATCCCGGACGTCTACCAGGGCAACGAGATCACCGACTTCTCGCTGGTCGACCCGGACAACCGCCGGCCGGTGGACTTCGAGCGGCGCCGCCGGCTGCTGGCCGAGCCCGACGACAGCTGGGACGGCCAGAAGATCCGTGTCACCGCCGCCGCGCTCGGCCTGCGGCAGCGGCTCGACCCCGAGGCGCCGTACGCGCCGATCGAGGCGGGAGAGCACGCGGTCGCGTTCACGCGGGGCGCCCCCGGGCAGGGGACGGCCGCCGTCGTGGTCGCGACCCGGTTGCCCGTCGGGCTGGAGCGCAGGGGCGGATGGGGGAGTGACGCGATCACCCTGCCGCAGGGGCGCTGGCGCGACCTGCTCACCGGCGCCGAGCACGCGGGTGAGGTGCGGATGGCCGACCTGCTGTCCGCGTATCCGGTCGCGATTCTCGAAGGCTGACGGGCTTCGTCCGATAGGGGGATATGCGTATGTTCGAGGTGTGGGCGCCCGAGGCGGCGCGGGTCGAGGTCGAGCACGGGGGCGCCCGGCATGAGATGTCGCGGGGCGAGGGCGGCCGGTGGACCGCCCCCGGCGACGAGCACGACCTCGACTACGCCTTCTTCGTGGACGGCGACGGGCCGTTCCCCGACCCCCGGACGCGGCGGCAGCCGTACGGGGTGAACGGCCCGAGCCGCGTCTACCACCACGACAGGTTCGCCTGGACGGACCAGGACTGGCACGGCCGCGACCTGCGCGGCGGGGTGATCTACGAGCTGCACGTCGGCACGTTCTCGCCCGAAGGCACCTTCCGGGGAGTGGCCGACCGGCTCGACCACCTGGTCGGCCTCGGGGTCGACTTCGTCGAGATCATGCCGGTGCCGCCCGTGCCGGGAAAGCGCAACTGGGGCTACGACGGCGTGGACCTCTACGCGGTGTTCGAGGAGTACGGCGGGCCGGACGGCCTCAAGAGCCTGGTCGACGCCTGCCACCGGGCCGGTGTCGGCGTCATCCTCGACGTCGTCTACAACCACCTCGGTCCTTCGGGCAACTACCTGGCCAAGTTCGGGCCCTACTTCCACGACGCCAAGGGGTCCTACTGGGGCGACGCGGTCAACCTCGACGGGCCCGGCTCGGACGGGGTGCGGCGCTACTTCATCGAGAACGCCCTGCAGTGGCTGCGCGACTACCACATCGACGGGCTGCGCCTCGACGCCGTGCACGCCCTGCACGACAAGCGCGCCGTGCACCTTCTGGAGGAGCTGTCGGCCGAGGTCGACGCGCTGTCCGCCGCCGTGGGCCGCCCGCTGACGCTCATCGCCGAGTCGGACCTCAACGACCCCCGCATGGTCACCCCGCGCGAGGCCGGCGGACTCGGCATGCACGCGAGCTGGAACGACGACGTCCACCACGCCATCCACGCGAACGTCACGGGGGAGAACAACGCCTACTACGGCGACTTCGCCACCCTGTCGTCCCTGGCCAAGGTGCTGACATCCGGCTATTTCCACGACGGCACCTACTCGTCGTTCCGGGGGCGCTCGCATGGCCGACCGGCGACCGGGATTCCCGGCCACCGGTTCGTCTGCTGCGCCCAGAACCACGACCAGATCGGCAACCGGCCCGAAGGTGACCGCATGCGGCCGGAGCAGCTCCGCCTCGCCGCGGGGCTGCTGCTGACCTCGCCGTTCACCCCGATGCTGTTCATGGGCGAGGAGTGGGGGGCGACCACCCCGTTCTACTTCTTCACCGACCACTTCGAGCCGCACCTCGCGGAGGGCGAGGGCGAACGGCGCAGGAAGGAGTTCGAGGGCTTCGGCTACGACTGGAAGGCCCCCGAGCCTGGCGAGGAGACGACCTTCCTGCGCTCCAAGCTCGACTGGGAGGAGACGGCCAAGGACGAGCACGCCTCGCTGCTGGGCTGGTATCGCGACCTCATCGCGCTCCGCAAGTCTCATCCCGATCTCACCGATCCCCGCCTGGACCGGGTGCGGGCCGAGGTGGACGAGGACCGGCGCGTCGTGGTGATCGAACGCGGTGCGCTGCGGATCGCCGCCAACTTCGCCGAAGGCCCGGTGCCCGTACGGCTGGCCGCGTCGCGGCTCCTGCTCGCCTCCGACGAGTCCGCCCGCCTGGCCGACGACGTGCTCGAGTTGCCGGGCCGCTCCCTGGCCATCGCGGAGGTCTGAGGTTCCTGGGATACCAGGTTGCCTTGAATCCGACTGGTAAAGGAGAAGTATGCATTAGTCAAGTAGAGTCAATGATCACAGGCCTTCCGCGCTTCTGGAGCAGGTGATCATGGCAACGATGCTCTTCCGGGATGCCAGCTATCCCGTCAGCTACCTCGTCCAGTCCATCGACCAGGGGGACATCGCACTCCCCGACATTCAGCGGCCCTTCGTATGGCAAGCGACCAAGGTTCGATCACTGTTTGATTCGATGTACAAGGGGTTCCCGGTGGGTTTCTTGCTTTTCTGGGAAACCGACGCGGACCCCGGGGCGAGGCAAATCGGGACAGGAAGCTCGGCTCCTCGCTATCTCATAGTGGACGGGCAGCAGCGGCTCACCTCCCTGTACGCCGTCATGAAGGGGATGGAGGTACTACGCGAGGACTACAGCAGGACTCGGATCCGGATTGCCTTCCGCCCGCTTGACGAGTCATTCGCAGTGACAGACGCGGCTATTGAGAAGGACCCTGAGTACGTTCCGGACATTAGCGTCCTATGGACGTCGGGAAGCTTTCATCCGACCGTCCGCGAGTTCCTCACCCGGCTCGAAGCCAAGCGTGAGGTGGATCTGGAGGAGCGAGATCTCCTCACCGAGCGCCTCGGCCGGTTACGAGAGTTGAGCGGCTATACGTTCAAGGTCATGGAGCTGACTCGCGCAGTTGATGAGGAACGGGTCGCTGAGGTCTTCGTCCGCATCAACAGCGAGGGTGTGACGCTCAACCAGGCCGACTTCATTCTCACCCTGATGAGCGTTTTCTGGGAGAAGGGCCGCCGGGAGTTGGAGGACTTTAGTAGGCAGTCCAAGATTCCCGCCCTTGACACGGCCTCCCCCTTCAACTGGTATATACAGCCACAGCCTCCGCAGCTTCTCCGCGTCACTGTCGCGCTCGCGTTCCGGCGAGCGGTGCTCAGAAATGTGTACACGATCTTACGTGGCCGGGACCTGGAGACCGGAAATACTTCATTGCAGAGCAGAGAGATCCAGTTCGCGAAGCTTGAAAAAGCACAGCGGCACGTTCTCGAACTGACGAACTGGCACGAATTCCTGCTCTGCCTTGAGCGGGCAGGGTTCCGCAGCAGTAAGATGATTTCCAGTGACAATGCGATCCTCTTCGCCTACGCTATGTGGCTCTTCGGTAAGGTTCATTACCGCGTACCGGTTCGACGGCTCCGAGAATTGATCGCTAGGTGGTTCTTTATGGCGCACACCACGAGCCGTTACTCTGGTCCCTTTGAGAGCCAGGCCGAGCGTGACTTTGCGCTGCTGACCGGAGTCGCCGAGGGCGACGCGAACGGTTTCTGTGCGGTGCTGGACAAGACGATCGACGACACATTGACCAACGACTTCTGGACCATCAGGCTCCCCAACGACCTGGCCACGTCCGCGTCGAAATCGCCGGCGCTCATGGCCTACATCGCGGCCCTCAACATTCACGACGCCCCTGCGCTGCTGTCGCGGATCAGTGTCCGGGCCAGACTCGACCCGGCGGTTATGGCGAAGAAGGGCATAGAACGACACCACCTGTTCCCACGCAAGCACCTGCGCCAGAACCTCAAGGTGACCGACACCGGCAAGATCAATCAGATCGCCAACATGGCACTCGTGGAGTGGCACACGAACATTGCCATCTCGGATAAGGCGCCGTCGGCGTACTGGCCGGAGGAGATTACCGAGGCGGGTCTATCCGGAGCCGAACTGGCCCGGCAGTCCTACCTGCACGCACTCCCCGACGGCTGGACGGAGATGGACTATCCGGCGTTCCTCGCTGCTCGGCGCAGGTTGATGGCCCAGGTCGCACGGGACGCGTTCGCATTACTCGCCAATCCTTCGTACCAGCCCGAATATCCGGCGCCCGGCGACCCGGGCACCGCCCTCCAGCGCACGGAGATCTTCGGCGCGACTCTCTCGCATCTGATCGACGCCGGACTTCTCGA
Organism: Microbispora sp. NBRC 16548; assembly: GCF_030268985.1. Taxonomy (NCBI): domain Bacteria; kingdom Bacillati; phylum Actinomycetota; class Actinomycetes; order Streptosporangiales; family Streptosporangiaceae; genus Microbispora; species Microbispora sp. NBRC 16548. Next base: position 276,052 of record NZ_BSSF01000008.1, on the reverse strand, counting down.
TATCGGGGCCCGGCTGGTGGACTACAAGCGGGGAACGGAAACGACGGCGATCGTCACGTCAGAGGGAAAAATCGAGCTCGACGGGGAGGTTTTCGACAGCCCTTCAGGCGCCGCCGGTGCCGCGACCGGTGGGGGGAAGCTGAACGGCTGGGAGTTCTGGTACGCCGAGACGGAGAGCGGTCTGACGCTTCTCGCCGAGCTTCGTGAGGAGTTCGTCCGTCTGATGACCTCAGACTGAGTCCATGGCAGGCTCGCTCAGGGAGTCGAGCATGTAGGCGGACCAGGCGATGGCGGCGCGGACGGCGAGACGGCTGTCCTTGGCGGTGACGCCCGTGACAGCGGACGTGGGGCCGTGTCCATCCCCCACCTTGTTGCGGAGCGTCCCGACCCTGAGGGCAACGTCACGCAGTCCAGCCAGCATCTCGCGGACCACCGGGGAGCCTGCGGGATCGGCCTGGTCCGGATGCACGCCGAGCGCCGTCATCGCGTCGTTCACCAGGGTCGGCACATTCGGGCTTCCGTGGACGCGCCGTCCCCGCTGCAGAAGGATGGCCTTGGCGGTCGCCTCGATGAGGTTCTTGGCCTTGCCGATGGCCAGGCTCGGATCCTCGTCCAGCGACCGCTCAAGGCGGGCGAGCTCCACCCGGATCGCTGAGGCGTCGACGAGGACGTTCGACGCCGCAAGGCCCAGCGCCCGGATTGCCGCGATGGGGTCGCCGGTGGGATCGAGCGGGAATCCGTCAAAGGCCAGGCAGTGGCGGAGGCGGACGAGCCGACCTCGGTCCGCAGACGGCTGCGCCTCGTAGATCTCCGCGAACCGGGCCGTCGCCTGTAAGACGGCGCTCACCACCCCGACATCGGTGAGATCGAGAGAACGGAGAGTGTGCGACACATGGCTGGAGGTGCTGGGGACGATGACCGCGCCCTCGTGCCGCGTCACGGGCCTGCGCCTCAGCGTTATGCCCACCGCCGCGAGGACCCGTTCCGCGTCCGCGACCGACCCGGTGATGTCGGCGATCGCGCCGATGGAATCACTGCTGAGCAACGCGCGCTTGGTCTCCGTCACGATGAGTATCCTTCCGTATCTCCTGTCGCCCGGTCTTGCGGTTGTGATCAGTGAGTGCATAAGTGAGGACATCAGCCAGGAGCCGGGAACGGTCGGCCGAGCCGACGCCCCAGTCCTCACCGAATGAAGGCGCGGCGCTGAGCCGTCAGGCCGCGCCGCGGATGAGGTCCGCGGCGTGCCAGGCCATCGCCATGACGGGGCCGTTCAGGTTGCCGGAGATCATGGTGGGCAGCACCGAGCAGTCGACGATCCGCAGGTTGTCGAGGCCCCGCACGCGCAGCCGCGCGTCGACCACGTCGTCGTCGCCCGGGCCCATGGCGCAGGTGCCCATCGCGTGGTAGCCGCAGTAGCCGCCGCCCAGCGCCGCGTCGATGATCTCCTCGTCCGAGCCGACCCGGGGGCCGGGGAACGTCTCGGACGCCAGCCGTCCCGCGATCGGCTCCTGCGCGAAGTACTCGCGCATCCGGCGGAACAGGTCGACGCCGACGCGCCGGTCGTGCTCGGAGCCGAAGTAGTTGGGCTCGATACGGAGCGGCGCGCCGGGGTCGGCGGAGGTGATGGCCACGCTGCCCTCCGCGGTCGGGCGGAGGATCTCGGCGACGACCGAGACCCCGGGTTGCCGCTCGACCGTGACCGTCTCGCCCGCACGGTACGTCGCCACCGACCACGGCCCCATCAGCAGTTGGGCGTCCGGCCGGTCGAGTTCGGGCCGGGTCTTGAGGAAGGCGATCACGTCGTAGGCCGGCGCGGCGAGCGGGCCTCCGCGGTTCATCAGGTAGCGCAGCGCGGTGACGCCCTGCCGCAGCGGCGTGGACAGCATGCGGTTGTAGCCGAGGTCCTCCTTCAGCCGGAACTTCAGCGCCAGGCACCGGTGCTCGCGCATGCGGGCGCCGACCATCGGCCGGTCCAGCCGGACCTCCACACCGGCCGCCCGCAGCACCTCCGCGGGGCCGATGCCGGACGACTGCAGCAGCGTCGGCGTGCCCAGGCTGCCCAGGGACAGGACGACCTCCCGGCCCGCGCGGTATTCGACGGTGGCGCCGCCGGCGTCCCGGGCGGTGACCCCGACGACCTTGTCGCCGTCGAACAGCAGCCCGGTCACCGTCGTCCCGGTCACGACGGTGAGATTGCTCCGATGGCGTACGGGGTGCAGGAAGGCCCGGGCCGCGCTGAACCGCCGCCCGTCCTTGATGGTCGCCATCGCGTGGCCGACGCGTTCGTCGTCGGACTCGTTGACGTCCGGCATCGCGGCCAGGCCGAGCGCGGCGCCGGATGCGATCATCTCGTCGCAGAGGGGATCGGGGTCGCGCGGAGGGGACACGTGCAGCGGCCCGCCCGCCCCGCGGGTCGCCGTGGCGCCCAGGGCGTTGTCCTCCATCGCCCGGAAGACCGGCAGCATCGTGTCCCAGCCCCAGCCGGGGTTGCCGAGCCGTACGAGTTCGTCGTAGTCGGCGCGGTGGCCGCGGTTGTACACCATGCCGTTGATGGAGCTCGACCCGCCGAGAACCCGGCCGCGCGGCCATATCTCGGCCTGCCCGTCGGGACCGAACGGCTGCGTCCGGTAGTGCCAGACCTTCCGCGGATCGTCGAAGAGCTTTCCGAATCCCTTGGGCACGTGGTAGAGCGGGTGGCGGTCGGCGCCGCCCGCCTCGACGAGCAGGACGCGGACGTCCGGATCCTCCGACAGCCGGTTGGCCAGGACGCATCCGGCCGACCCGGCCCCGATCACCAAATAGTCGATCACGCCCTCATAGTGCCCACGCCGCTCCGGCGAGCGGTAGGCCTCAAGCGGCCTGGGGGACGGGCAGTTCGAAGGTGACGGTGTCGGGGACCGCGGTGTAGAGCCGCCAGCTCAGGCAGGTGCGCTGGGAGACGACGGTGACGTGCAGGCCGCAGCCCGCCAGCCAGAGGGCCAGGTCGGCGAAGTAGCCGTCGCCCGACCCGATCACCGCCCGCTCGAACCGCAGGTCCACCCGGGTCGTGCGGGCCGCCTCGTCGAGGGCGTGGTCGGCGCCGTCCGGTCCCGAACGGGCCAGCAACTGCACCCCGCGCAGCGCGATCCCCACGGAGACGAGCGCGTTGTGGTTGACCGCCACGATGAACTGGTCCAGCGGCCCGACCGGCACCGTGCGCTGGTAGGCGCTCATCACCTGCCGTACGTCGGGGGTGGTCGGAAGGGGGGATCCGGTCAGGTTCTCGATGTCCAGGAGATGGATCGCGCGGCCGCGGCGAAGTGACCTGAGGCGAGTGATGGGGGTGCTCACGATCCTTGCTCCCTTCCATGCCGACTTCTGGCGTCCATTAGAGCATGTGTTGACACAATCAACCAGTCTTTGGTGCGACGTTGCCCAGGTCCGAGCCATCGGATATGGTCCGGTCTGATCGAAGAACTGGCGGAAGGCGGAGCGTCGTGCGGCGAGACGTACACGTCACCGCGGCGGACATCGCCCGCTTGGCCGGCGTGGGGCGTGCGGCGGTCAGCAACTGGCGGCGCAGGCACGACGACTTTCCCGAGCCCGTCGGAGGCACGTCCACCAGCCCGGCGTTCTCACTCGCGGAGATCCGGGAGTGGCTGCGCGGCCACGGCGAGGGCAGGGACCTCCCTCCGGACGAGTGGCTCTGGCAGGACCTGCGGACCACCGTCGACGACGACGACCTCGCCGACCTGATCGCCGACCTCGGGGCCTTCCTGGTGTACGTGCGGCACGAGGCGGACGACTGGCGCCGGCTCTCGGCCGGGACCGACGAGGAGGTGGCGCGGGGACTTCCGGCCCGGGTGCGCGCGACGTGCGCGAAGACCGTGAGCGCGGAGGCGTTCCCCGAGTCCGTGCCGGTGACCAGGGTGCCGCTGGTCCGCTCCATCGCCCGGCTGGCCGTGGAACGCGGCGTCCGCGACACCTTCGAGTTCCTGCGTGAGCGGTACTTCGAGGTGCACACCCGGCGCGTCTACTCCACTCCCGCCGAGATCGTCACGCTCACGCTCGACCTCGTGGGCGGCGGGTTCGGCTCCGTGCTCGACCCGGCCTGCGGCTCGGGCCGCATCCTCGGCCGGGCGCTCGAGCGCTCGCCCGGGGCCCGGCTGCTCGGCCAGGACGCCGATCCGGTGGCCGCCCGGCTCACCGCCGTACGGCTCGCGCTGCGCTGCGACAACGCGCGGATCAGGCCGGGAGACTCCCTGCGCGCGGACGCCTTCCCCGGCGAGCTGGCGGACGCGGTGGTGTGCAACCCGCCGTTCAACGACCGCAACTGGGGCTACGAGGAGCTGACGGCCGACCCCCGGTGGGAGTACGGCCTGCCGCCGCGCGTGGAGCCCGAGCTGGCCTGGGTGCAGCACGCGCTCGCCCACCTGGCGCCGGGAGGAGTGGCCGTGCTCCTCATGCCCCCGGCCGTCGCCAGCCGCAGGTCGGGCCGCCGGATCAGGTCCCAGCTGCTGCGGCGCGGCGCGTTGCGCGCGGTCATCACGCTCCCGCAGGGCGCCGTGCCCAACGTGGCGGTCGGCCTGACGCTGTGGATCCTGCGCCAGCCGTCCGAGGGCGGCACGCCGAGCCATGTGCTGATGGTCGACACCTCCGGCAGGCCGGACGACTACGCCGGGGTGGCCGTCGCGGCATGGCGGGAGTTCGGCGCGGGGTGCGAGCTGGACGAGCCGGGCGTCAGCAGGTCGGTCCCGCTCGTCGATCTGCTCGACGAGGACGTGGACCTCACCCCCGCCCGCTACCTGTCCACGGCCGCCGACGACCTGTCACCGGAGCGGATCGCCGGAGCACGTTCGCGGCTCGCCGAGCTGTTCGGGACCGTCGCCGGGCTGCTGCCGTCCGTCGCGGCGGCACCACCGGACGAGCTCGCCCTCGTCCCGCTGCCCGAGCTGGTGCGGCGCGGCATGCTCGTCGTGGAGCAGCAGACGCCGGCCCGGCCGGGGGAGGAGCCTCCTCTGGGGAGGCCCGTGCTCACCGTCGAGGACGTGCTCGAAGACCGACCCGCGACGGGATCCTCCGAGCACGCCGGGGCGAGGCCGATCGTCACGCGGGCCGGCGACGTCGTGGTGCCGCAGGTCGTGACCGCCCCGGTCGCGCGGGTGCTGACGAAGGGCGACGCCCTGCTCGGTCCCTACCTGTCCCTGCTGCGGCCGGATCCCGAGGTGCTCGACCCCGACTTCCTCGCCGGTTTCCTCTGCGCGTCCGTCAACGTCCGCCACTACACCTCGATGTCCTCGCGCTATCGGGTGGACGTACGGCGTGCGGAGCTGCCGCTGCTGCCGATGGAGGAGCAACGCAGGTACGGCGCGGCGTTCCGGCGTCTGGCCGGTTTCCGGTCGGCCCTGCGCGAGGCGGCCGTGCTCGGCGATGACCTGGCCAGGCTGATGGCCGACGGCCTGACCCACGGCGCGGTACGGCCGCACGAGTAGGGTCGGGTGCCGTGAGCGGTGAACTGGAGCACCTGGCCGCCCGGCTGCGCGAGTTCGTACGCGTGCGGGACTGGGAGAAGTTCCACACGCCCAAGAACCTCGCGATGGCCCTCGCCGGAGAGGCGGGGGAACTGGTCGCCGAGTTCCAGTGGCTGACGGCCGAGGAGTCGCGCGACCTCGACGAGGACGCTCTGCGCAGGGTCCGGGCCGAGCTCGGGGACGTGACGTTGTATCTGGTCAGGCTGGCCGACGCGCTGGGCGTCGACCTCGCCGAGGCCGCGAACGCCAAGCTGGACGACAGCGAACGCCGGTACGATCCCGAGACCTATCGCGGTTCGGCCAGGAAGGCTCCTCCGCTGACCTCGTGACGTCCCTGGCGTCGCCCGGACGGCGACACGATGCCGGCCTCGGCTTCGAATGCCCACGTCAGTCTCGCACTCCACAGGCTCTCCTGCCGGACGACGCCTCACGGGCCGGTTCTTCTCATGGGACGCGACCACTGGGCCGTGGTAGGCCTACATCACGATGAAGGTGCCGATCACCCCGGTCGCGCTCAGCACGCCGAACACGGTCAGTACGGCGACCGCGATCCCGCCGCTCATCAGCCATCGACGCCGGGCCGTGCCCGTGCCCAGGCTGACCACCGCGAGCCAGCCCCACAGCAGCCCCTCCACCAGGAACCACGGTTCGTTGAACAGCAGATCCTGAAGATCGGCCGCGCGCCGGTCGATCGTCGCCCAGAACGGAAGGTCCATGTACAGCAGGCCGGCCAAGCTGAGCACCCGCTGGATGACATCGACCAGGGCGTGCATGACGCATCCCACCGCCACCGCCCAGCAGAGGGCCTGCAGGCCGCGCTGCCCGTACGGGTGCCGCCACAGCGGCAGCGTCGCCACCGGCAACACCGCGGCGATCAGCAGGATGACCGCCCCCACTGCGTTGATCAGCAACCACTGCGGGCGCGACACGGGCGTGCCGAACATGCCGACGGTTCCGCCCAGCGCGTAGTAAGCCCGATAAGCGCTGTAGAACAGGGCCCACGCACCCAGCACGATGCTGATCCTGGCTCTGTTCGCCGCCACCTCCCGCGCGTGCTCCACGACTGCCACATCTCCTCCGCATGCACTCAAGGCCGGACATCAGACTGCCGAACCGCCCCTGAGACACAGCTGAGAAGCCAACTGTCAGGGGGCCGCCCGCTTCCGGCATGGTCCTCTCTGGCTTGAGGACGTGCCGTGACGCGTTTTCAGCGAGTCGCTCATCAGCGGTATCGAGACCGGTCAGCTTCCGGCCAGTCCGGAGTTCGCGCAGTGCTGCGACGAGGTCCTGTCCACCGGAGGCGCGCTGCATCGCCTCCTGGACTGGCGCAAGGGCCAGGTGTTCCCCTCCTGGTTCGGTAAGTGGCGCGACAAGGAGCAGGTCGCCACCACGCTTCGGACCTACGAACCGCTCCTGATCCCCGGCCTCCTGCAGACCGAGGCGTATGCGCGAGTGGTGCTGCGCGACGACGACGCGGCGGTGGAGGGCCGCCTGCACCGGCAGCTCATCCTCACCCGTGAGGAGCCGCAGCCGCCGATCCTCCGATGTGTCATCGATGAGGCGGTCCTGTGCAGGCCCATCGGCGGATCGGAGGTAATGCGTGAACAACTCGCCCACCTGATCGCTACGGTCGGTCCGCGACTGAGCGTGCAGATCCTCCCGCATGGGATGCATTCAGGGTTGCTCGGAGGCTTTGTCATCGCGACGCTGGAGGGCGGAAGTGACGTCCTTTACGCGGAGACCGCCGTCCGAGGCATCACCACGAGTGACGTGGAGGATGTCGCGGCAGCGATCGAGCGTTTCGAGGCCATCCGGACCGAGGCGCTGCCGCTGACCATGTCCCTTGAACTCATCAGGAAGACGGCGGAGGAGAAATGGACCTGAAAACCGCCCGCTGGCGCAAGTCGCGCTTCTCAGGCGACAACGGTGGCAACTGTGTCGAGGTAGCGGAGGTCGATGGAGGACCTGATCACAAGAGCGGTCGGCTGATCGCCGTACGGGACTCGAAGGATCCCGACGGTCCCAAGCTGTTCTTCACCCCAGAGGAGTGGAAGGCGTTCCTCCTCGGCGTCCACGCCGGCGAGTTCGAGCCGACCCCCTGAGGTCGCATCGAGTTTCAACCGTGCCGATTCCGTGCGGGTCGCGCTGCCGGCCCTCCGCTTCTGGCCGCAGGCCGGCGAGTCCGGGCCGAGTCGCTGCCCGGCCCTCGCGTCGATTCGAACGCGAGGGCCGGGCGCGAGGTCAGCTCTCAATGAACTGGTGGTCGGTCCTGATCCGGCCGTCCTCGCCGAGCGTGAGGAAGTCGAATCCGACCGAGTCCACCTCGCCGGAGGCGGTCCGCGCCATCTCCCAGTTGAAGCGGACCGCTCCGTGGTGGCCGTTCGCGTTCTCCACGGCGCGGAAGACGTACCCGCCCGGCTCGACCCACTTGCCGTACGACGTGGCGATGCGCACCTCCAGCTCCGCGTGGCCGTGGGCCTCCATCGACGGGGTGTAGTGGGCGGCGTCGGGAGCGAACAGCGCGGCGATCATCTCGCGGCGTACGGCGGTGTCGGGCTCGTTCCACACGGCGACGTAGCGGCGGGCCAGGTCGTTGAGGTCGTTCATGGTTCTCCTTGCGAATGACGGTCAGGCTGCGGCCCTGGCACGCGGGAGCCACTGGACGAGAGCGGCGATGGCCAGGGTGATGACGATGAGGTAGACGAGCCCGTGCTGGAACGCCACGGCGACGCCGCCGGACAGGGCGCTGTAGAAGACGATGCCGATGATGCCGACGCCCAGCGCGCCGCCTATCTGCTGGGCGGTGGTGAGGGCGCCCGCGGCGCCGCCGGCGTGGTGCGGGGCGACCCTCGACAGGACGGTGCCCATGATGGGCGACAGCACGAGCCCCATGCCGGCCCCGTCGACGGCCAGCACGGGCACCAGCCAGCCGATCGGCGCGTTCCCCGCGACCGCGACCAGTAGGACGGCCAGGCTGACCGCCCTGGTCAGGCCGCCGATCGCGATGATCTGGCGGCCGAAGCGCGCGGCCAGGCGCGGCGCCAGCAGCGACGCCGCGAGGTAGCCCGCGCCGATCGGCGTGAAGACCAGACCGGCGTGCAGGGCGTCCAGGCCCCGGCCCTCCTGGGAGTACATCGCGAAGATCAAGAAGTACGCCGCCATGCCCATCGAGAACGCGAGGTTGGTGAGCAGCCCCGCCGTGACGGCGCGCTCGCGGAACAGGGCGAGGTCGATGAGCGGTGAGTCGTGCCGTCGCCGGGCGTAGGCCAGCAGCAGTGCGACGGCCAGGGCGAACGACACCCAGGTCCACACCGGCCACCCCTGCTCACGGCCCTCGATCAGCGGCAGCAGCGTGGCCGCCAGCGCGAGCGTGACCAGGGCGGCCCCGCCGAGGTCGAGCCGTACGGCACCGGCCGCCCGGCTCTCCGGGATCACCCGCCAGGTCGCCGCGAGAGCGGCGGCGCCGATCGGCAGGTTGATCAGGAAGCAGGCCCGCCAGCCGAGCCCGAACAGGTCGGCCTGGATGAGCAGGCCCCCGGCCAGCTGGCCGAACACCGCCGCAAGCCCCATGGTCAGCGCGTACGCGTTGACGGCTCTGGCCTGGGCGGCGCCGCTGTAGGCGGTGCGGATGATGGCGAGCACCTGTGGGGCGAGGACGGCGGCCGCGGCCCCCTGGACGACTCGGGCGGCCACCAGCGAACCCGCGTCGGGGGCCAGCCCGCAGGCGACCGACGCGAGCGTGAACAGGGCGAGGCCGAGGGCGAACATCCGGCGCCGGCCGAACACGTCGCCGAGGCGTCCGCCCAGGACCAGCCCCGAGCCGTACGCCAGGGCGTATCCGGCGACCACCCATTCGATCGCGGCCGGCCCGGCGTGCAGGTCCCGCTGCGTGGTGGGGATCGCCACGTTGACGATGAAGAAGTCGAGGATGGCGACGAAGACGCCGGTCAGCACGGTGGGGAGGGTCCACGCGCGGGCCATCGGCACTCCCAAGATAGATAGAACGATCGGTATATGCCGCCCAATTAGATAGACCGATTGATCTATTGTCAAGCGCGTGCCAGAATCGTCATGTGACGACGAGACCCGGCCCCCGCGAGCGGCTGCTCGACGCCGCCAGGGAGCTCACCTACAGCCAGGGCGTTCAGGTGGGCGTCGACGCGATCCTCAAGCAGGCCGATGTCGCGAGACGCTCGCTCTACCAGCACTTCGGCGGCAAGGACGGCCTCGTGGCCGAGGTGCTGCGCAGCGACGGCGGACTGGACCGCTACCGCCGTGTCATCGACGAGGGCGGGGACGACCCGCGCGAGCGGGTGCTGGCCGTGTTCGACGAGCTCGACGCCATCACCTCGCAGCCCTCGTTCCGGGGGTGCCGTTACACCGCGGCCGAGCTCACGCTCACCGACCCCGGACATCCGGCGCACGCGGAGGTGCGGGCCTTCAAGGAGGGACTGCACCGGCTGATGGCGGCGGAGCTGACCCGCCACGGGCACCCCGCTCCCGACGCGGGCGCCGACCAGCTCCTCGTGCTCATCGACGGCGTGCTGGCCCACGCCGTCACCCGGCCCGGCGCCCGTCCCGCCCTGGCCGCGCGGGCGCTCGCGGAGGCAGTCCTCGCGGCACGGGCCTGACGGCGCGGCCTGACCGCCCGCTGCCCCGGCTCCCTGGCCGGGCGCCGCCGCCGCGGCCCGGGCCGGTCGCGGTCAGCGGACGGCGCAGGGCATGCCGTTGAGGGCGAAGGCGGTCGGCTCGCCGTTCGCGCCGGACTGGCTGGCGATGAAGCCGAACGCCGCCGTGCCGCCGGCCGGGATGGCGGCGTTCCAGCCGGCGTCGGTCACGGTCACGGTGCTGCCGCTTTGACTGTAGGCGCCGTTCCACGCCTGGCTGATCTGCTGCCCATTGGGGAAGGACCAGGTCAGCCTCCAGCCGCCGATCGCCGCGCTGCCGGTGTTTCCGATCGTCACATCGCCCTGGAAGCCGCCCTGCCATTGGTTGGTGACGCTGTAGGCCACCGTGCAACTTCCCGCCGTAGTCGGTGTCGGCGTGGGGGTGGGACTCGGACTGGGCGACGGAGTCGGCGACGGACTGGACGACGGACTCGGTGACGGACTCGGTGACGGACTCGGTGACGGGCTGGGTGACGGCGAGGGGGACCCGCCGAGCTTGGCGGAGATGATCGGGGCCAGGCGGTCGGCGATCGCTTGATGACCGGCGTCGTTGGGATGCACGGAGTCGCTGAGGTCCGCGCTGGTCAGCCATCCCTCGGTGTTGACGTAGTACACGTTGGCGTCGCCGCCGTCGTTGAGGGTCTTGACCGCGGCCTGGGTCTGGGCGGCGAACCGCTTGCTGAAGGTCTCGAGCGCGAAGATGGCTGCCTTGGGGTATTTCGCCCGCACCTGCCGGAGAAGGTTGGTGTAGGAGGTCTGGAATTCCGGTGTGTGAACCCCATGGCCGGAGTCGTTGGTGCCCAGGTTGATCACCACGGCGTCGGCGGTGTAGCGGGAGAAGTCCCAGTCGGGGGTGGGCGTGTTGGGGTCGAGCTTGACGAACTGCTTCTCCAAACCGACACAGCCGTCGGCGGTGGCGACCAGACAGGCGCCTCCCTGGGCGATCTGGGTGTGCCGCGCGCTCAACCGCTCTCCGATGAGCCAGCCGTACGCGGTGAGCGCGTTCTTCGAAGTCGTCGTACCCACGGTGATCGAGTCACCGACGAACTCGATGAGTTTGCGCGGAACCGGCGGGGCGACCGTACCGGCGCCGGGATCGAGGACGAGCCCCCGGAAGACGGCGTCGCCGTGATAGGACCCTGCCACGACTCGGTAGGACACGCGCAGGGTGTGGGTGCCGGCCCGCAGCGGGGTCGGGGTCAGGTTCACCGTGCCGCTGACGTTCGTGTAGTAGGTGTACGGCCCTCCGTCGATGCTGGCGTACAGGTCGATGGTGTTGCGCTGCTTGAGCTTGACGGTGGTGCCGGTGAAGCCGGTGGTGACGTAGGCGCCGGCCCAGTGCGGCGTGTACGCGGTGGGGTCGGTGGTGTCCCACCGCCCGGTGAAGGAGATGTTGGGATCGGTCGGCGAGCCGTCGCCGGTGGCGGCATGTGCACGGTGAGGCAGTGTGATCGAGATCGCGGCGAGGGCCGCGGCCAGTGTGGCGGCGAGCGAGGAGCGAAGCGCCCCTCTCGTGGGGTAGGGCACGGACGGCCTCCGCTAGGGGACGGAAACACCGATCTTGGGTGCGATGACGGGGGCGAGACGGTTGGCGATCTTGATGTGTCCGGCGTCGCTGGGGTGCCCGTCGCCGTCGGCGTAATCGGCGCCCGGGGTCAGCCAGCCCTCGGTGTCGATGTAGTAGACGTTGGCGTCGCCGGAGGCGTTGCGAGCCGCCACCGCCGCCTTGGTCTCGGCGACGTAGCGCTGCTTGAACGTCTCCATCGCGAACAGGGCCGCTTTCGGGTACTTCGCTCGGATGGCACTCAGAAAGGAGGTGTAGGCCGCTTGGAAGGCGGAGCCGGTGACGTGATGGCCGATGTCGTTGGTGCCGAGGTTGATCACGACGGCGTCGGCGGTGTAGCGGGAGAAGTCCCAGTCCGTGGTGCCCGTGCTCCCGAGCTTGAAATACTGCGTGCTCTGCCCGACACACCCCTCCTGCGCGACCAGGCAGTAGCCGGCGCGGGCGATCTGGGTGTGCCGGACGTGGAGCCTCTCGCCCAGGACCCAGCCGTACGCGGACAGCGCGAGCTTCGAATCGAGGTATCCGGCGGTGATGGAGTCGCCGACGAACTCGATGAGCTTGGTGGACGGGGGCGGGTCCGCGGTGGTCGCCCCCGGATCGAGCACCAGCCCCTGGAAGATCGTGTCCCCTGAGCGGTAGGACACGCGCAGCGTGTGCGTGCCGGTGGGCAGCGGGGTCGGGGTCAGGTTCACGGTGCCCCTGACGCCGGCGTAGAACACGTCGGCGCCCCCGTCGATGCTGACGTACATGTTGACGGCGTCCCGCTGTTTGATCTTCACCGTGGTCCCGGTGAACGCGGTCACGAAGTAGGCGCCCGTCCAGTTCGGCACGTACCCGGTGCTCGATCCGGTGTCCCACCGCCCGACGTAGGTGATGCGGGGGTCGGCCGGGCTGCCGTCGCCGCCGCGCGGGGTCGGCGTGGGGGTGGGGCTCGGTGTCCGGCTCGCGGAAGGGCTCGCGGATGGGCTCGCAGAGGGGCTGGTGGCTGGGCTCGGCGTGGAGGTCGCAGAGCCCGTGCAGGGGGTGCCGTTGAGCGTGAACGACGAGGGCAGGGGGTTGGCGGAGTTGTTCCAGGAGCCGTTGAAGCCGAACGCGGCGGAGCCGCCGGTGGCGAGGGTCGCGTTGTATCCGGCGTCGGCCGCGGTGACCTGGGCCCCGCTCTGCGTGACGGTGGCGTTCCACGCCTGGGTGACCGTCTGACCCGCGGTGAAGGACCACGCCAGCTTCCAGCCGGAGACGGGGTCGCCGAGGTTCGTCACGGTGACGGCGGTGGTGAACCCGCCGGACCACTGCGACGTGACGGTGTAGTCGACTCGGCAACCGGCGGCGGCCGCCCCGGCCACGGCCTGGTGGGACACCGTGCCGATCACTCCGGTGAGGGCGGCCACGGAGCACGCGACGACCGTGCGCATGCGGGCGCGCGCACGCGAGCCGTGCGTCCGGATTCCGCTTCGGACCTGCGTGCGCTGTGTCGCCTGGCGATGGCTGCTTCCTCTGCCGAGCATTCGACCTCCGTCATGTGCGCGTTAACAGGAGCAGCCGCGAAGACCGCCGTCAGTGTGGCCCCACATGCGAGAGCGGCATGTTCGCATTGGTCGTGCGCCGCCGGACGAAGCGTCAACGGTCGACGCGGGCAGGGTCAAGCCTTCGGTGGAAGAGCCGCGCCCTTCGCCTCTTCAGGGGCCGATGAGGGCGTTCCGGGCTGAATGTTTCAGCCGCCGGACCTGCGAGCGACCGGGTGATGCTCCGTCAGGCCCTCCTGCGGCCTGGCGGCGAGCCGAATGGCGGCTACGCGCGATCCGTCTTGCCCAAATTGACTGTTTCGGTCATCTTTTGGTTGATGATCCGCAAGGATGATCGCCAGGACGCCGCCCGGACGGAGGGCGGCGGTTGGGAAAGGACAACGTATGCGCAGGTCCGCGAGTACGGTCGTCGTCGCAGCGGCGCTGGCCGTCGGAGGGCTCGTCGCCAACCCGGCATACGCGATCTCCGCCGGCTACACCCCCGAGGGGGTGTGCGGCTCCGGCTTCGGCCGGGTGACTCACGACGGCAGCCGGGCGGTGAAGACCCCTTCGGGGCAGGTCTTCGGGCGCGTCTACCTGCTCTACAACCGCTCGACGGGACAGAACTGCGTCGTCACCATCAAGTCGGCGTACGTCGGCACGCCCACCAGGACCTCCGCCCAGCTCATGGTGCGGCTGCCCAACGGGAGGACGGTCGAGAAGATCGACCACCTGAAGAAGTACAAGTACTACGCCGGTCCGGTGAAGCTGAACGCCAAGGGCAAGTGCGTGAAGTACTACGGCACGGTCGCCGACACGCGCGTCGACGGAGAGATCGCGAGCGGTGGCCGCCTGACCTGGGGCAACTGCAAGTGACCCCGGACGTCCCCACCACGGCCCGGTAGGGCCGGACACAGGGGCCGCCCGGCCGGCGCCGGGCGGCGCCTCCGGCCGACAGCCGTCGTACGGCGACAGGCTCCCGGTGCGGGCAGGTCCCACCGGGAGCAGGCCCCGGCCGCCTCCCTCGGGACACCGCGCCCCAGCCGGACGAGCCTGCCCGCTGGACCCCTAGCATCGGTGCGGCACGACCCTGATGCGAGGAGACGTACGTCCAGATGGGCGCCGATCACAGTCACGGCACGACCGCCCTGCCCGTTTCCCGCAGGGCCGTGCCGGCGACGCTGACCGTCATCGTTCCCGTCGCTCTGGTGACGGTGGCCGCCCTGATATGGCTGTGGCCGGGCGACGGCCGGCCATCCGGTTCGTCCTCGCCCTCGCTGCCGCAGGTCAACGGGACGATCGTGGACATCGTCCCCGAGCCGTGCCCCGCCGCGCCGGACGAGGGGGCGGCCGGACCGGCCGCGGCCCCGGCCTCCGATGCCTGCGGGGACGCCCGCGTCAGGATCACCGGCGGGCCCGAGGAGGGCCGAAGCGTCATCACCGATCTGCCCACCGGTCCCGGCGCGCAGCGGTTCGCGGTGGGTGAGGACGTCGTGCTGGTCCATATGCCGGACGGCGCGCTCGACGCACCCGAGTATCTGCTGTCGGACCACGACCGGTCCGCTCCGCTGTGGCTGTTCGTCGCCGCGTTCGCCCTCGCGGTGGTCGCCTTCGGGCGCTGGCGCGGACTGACCGCGCTGATCGGGCTGGCCGTGACCTTCGTCCTGCTGCTGACCTTCGTCGTCCCCGCGATCCTCGCCGGTGAGCCACCGGCCCTGGTGGCGATCGTGGGCTCCGCCGCGATCATGCTGGCGGTCCTCTACCTCACCCACGGCTTCACGATCGCGACCTCGATGGCGGTGCTGGGCACGCTGGTCAGCCTCACCCTCACCGGTCTGCTGTCCGCGTTCGCCATCGACGTCGCGCACCTCGCGGGGGTCACCGACGACAGTTCGTTCCTGCTCGACGGCAACTACCGGATCAACGGGCAGGGCCTGCTGCTCGCGGGAATCATCATCGGCGCGCTCGGCGTCCTCGACGACGTCACCGTGACCCAGGCGGCCACCGTGGGGGAGCTGGCCATGGCCAACCCCGGCTACACCTTCGGGCGCCTCTACCGCGCCGCCGCCCGCGTCGGCCGGGCCCACATCGCCTCCGTGATCAACACGATCGTCCTCGCGTACGCCGGGGCCGCGCTGCCCCTGCTGTTGCTGTTCAGCGTCGGCGACCAGCCGCTCGGAGACGTGCTGCGCAACCCCGTCCTCGCGCAGGAGATCATCCGCAGCATCGTCGGCACGCTGGGACTCATCGCGGCCGTCCCCGTGACCACCGCGCTGGCCGCTCTGGCGGCGCCCCGGCGGCGCTCGGGGGAGGAGCCGGAGGGCCACCGTCCGGCCGGTCCCGCGGCGGAAAAGGGTTGGCCGGCCGAGCGGCGCGTCCGATAGAACAGGTGCAGACAGACCTGCGACGACGAGAGGAGGGACGAGCCGATGTGTGCCAAGAACGTCGTGCCGCTTCCTTCCCGGGGTACGGCCGGACGCTGACCCCTGGGCGTGAGCGGCACGCCTCACCTGAGGAAGTGCAGTGAACCCCGAAAACATGATCATGCGCCCCATCTCGGGGCGTGAGGAACTCGACCTTTTCCGCCGCCTGCCCTACGTACTGAACGACGAGCTGGACGACGACCTCGCCGCCGGCCGTCGGCGGCCTGAGTGGATGTGGATGGCGCTGCGCGGCGACCGCCTCGTCGCCAGGCTGGCCTGGTGGGCCCCGCGTGCGGGCGAGGCGCCGGCGCTGCTGGACATCCTCGACCTCGACGACACCACGCCCGGACCGGCGAGCGTCGACGCCGGGGTCCGGTTGTTCGAAACCGCGAGCGCCGCGGTGCTGCCGGTCGGGGTACGTCCGCCGGAATACAACGCGTTCGTCCCCCCGCGGTGGCGTGACGACGCGAAGGCGAGGCCTGCCGTCGAGGACCGCATGGCCGTGCTGGAGCGGGCCGGCGCCCGGCTGCTCGTCGAACGGCTGCGGCTGGAGTGGCGTCCAGGCACTCCCATCGCACCGCCGGGCAGGCGGCTGGCCTTCCGTCCCGTGGCCGGAAGGGAGGAACTGGTCGCCCTGATGACTCTCGTCCTCGACGGCACGCTCGACGCCCACAGCCGCGCCGACCTCGCCCGCATGCCCGCCGCGCGGGCCGCGGCCCAGCACTACGACGACGAGCTCGCCCACTATCGGAGCCCACGGGAATGGTGGCGGATCGGCACATCACCCGAGGGCGAACCGGTGGGATTCGTCATCCCGGCGCGCAACGAATACAACGCGATGATCGCGTACATCGGGGTCGTGCCCGCCCACCGCGGCAAGGGCCACATCGACGACCTGCTGGCCGAGGGGACGCGCATCCTCGCCGGGCAGGGCGTCCCGCGAGTCCGCGCCGCCACGGACGTCGGGAACGTCCCGATGGCCCGGGCGTTCCTCCGCGCCGGATACGAGCTCATCGGGCAGCGCATCGACATGACCTGGAGTGAGGGCGGGCCGCGGTAGGGCGGTGGCTCCCGCGAGAGTGGCGCAGAGGACACGCGCGGAAAATGGTTTGCGGCTCCTCCCGTCATGCTCGCTAGGGTGACGCCCATGTGCTGCTTCGCATGCTTCACGAGGATCCGCCGCTCGTAGCGGCGGATCCTTCCTCTTGTACGGCTCCGCCGCCATCGGTGTCCTCGCCGGTGCGGCGCTTCGCGCTGCCCGGCTCCGATCGCGCACTCGCGGAGCACTTCCATGGTTCATCAGAGCGGACGGCACGAGCTCGGCCAGAACTTCCTCGTCGACCGCACGGTCATCGCCCACATCGGGAGACTTGTCGCCGGGACGGCCGGCCCGATCGTCGAGGTCGGCGCGGGGGACGGGGCGCTGACGCTTCCCCTGAGCCGGTACGGCAGGCCGGTGACGGCGGTCGAGGTCGATTCCGGGCGGGCACGCCGACTGGCCCGGCGCGTTCCTGCGAACGTCACCGTCGTCAACGCCGACATCCTGCGGTTCCGGTTTCCCCGGCATCCTCACGTGGTCGCCGGAAACCTGCCGTTCCATCTCACGACCTCGATCATGCGGCGGCTCCTCGCGGCGTCCGACTGGAGGACGGCGGTGCTGCTGGTCCAGTGGGAGGTCGCCCGGCGGCGGGCCGGCGTGGGCGGCGCCAGCATGCTGACCGCCGCCTGGTGGCCGTGGTACGCGTTCGAGGTGCATGCGCGGGTGCCGGCCCGCTCGTTCCGGCCCGCCCCCTCGGTCGACGGCGGCCTGCTCACCATGACGCGCAGAGCCGTACCCCTCGTCGCCGAGCGGGGGCCGTACCAGGATCTCGTGCGCCGGGTCTTCACCGGGCGCGGTCGCGGTCTCACGGAGATCCTCGAACGCACGGGGAGCCTGGACCGCCAGGCCGTACGCTCCTGGGCGCGTGACGCGCGGGTGACGCCGCACGCGCTGCCCAAGGACCTGACCGCCGGACAGTGGGCGTCCCTCTGGGAGGAAGTGAGACGGCGTCGGCGGTCCGGCCTGTGATGATGTCCTTCTCGCTGCTGGGGTCACCGTGGACGAAGGGATTCAACGTGAACGATCTGGTCGCCCGGCTGTGGCGGAGCATCGGCGGTTCGGTGCAGTGGCGACTGCTGTGGATCTCGCAGGCGAAGTTCATGGTCGGCGTCACGGGGATCGTCCGCGACGGAGACGGGCGTGTGCTGTTGCTCCGGCATCGGTTGTGGCCGGAAGGCAGGCAGTGGGGGCTGCCCACCGGCTGCGCCGTCAAGGGGGAGACGTTCCAGGAGACGGTCGTCCGGGAGGTGCGCGAGGAGACCGGCTTGAAGGTGCGTGTCGGTGAGCTCGTCCTGCTCAAGAGCGGCTACCGGCTGCGGGTCGAGGTGGCGTACGAGGCCGAGTTCGCGGGCGGCACGATGAAGATCGACCCCAAGGAGATCCTGGAGGCGCGGTGGTTCGCGCCGGACGACCTGCCGGAAGGGACGCTGGAGTCCCATCGGCTCCTGATCTTCGGCAAGGCCGGTTAGGCGGTCGCCGGGCAGGCCCGCTGACCGGCGACCTGTGGACCAGGGCGATGTGGCGCGGAGATTCGCCCGTTCTGTTCGCCGGCTGTCCACAGAGCGGCGTTCGGGTGGGACGGACGACGGCGGATTCGCGCAGGCTGTGGCCCTGCGGAAGTGCGAGGAGCGGCAGGCGCGGGGCCGGCTGCTCCTGCGGCACGTCCCGCGGCCGCTTCGGCGGTTGTAGGTGCAGCACGTCGCGGAGGAGGAGCCATGCGAATCACCTATCCCGTGCCCGCGCAGACCTCGTCGGTCTTCGTCGTCGTCACGGACCGCACGCCGACCGATCTCTCGTCGATCGTCCCCTGGCGGATGGGGCCGTCCCATCGGCGCGCCGCCAGGGACGCGCTCGGCACGCCCCGGCTGATGCTGGAGGCGTTCCGGTCGGCGCGGTCCCCGTGGCGGCGGATGGACCTGAACGCCGAGGACCTCAGACGGGTGAGACGGGCCCGTCATCACGTGGTGGTGACGAGCACCGCCCCCGTGGAGGAACAACCCGAGGCCGCCCAGGTCGCCCGGGCGGCCGCGCGCGGGATCGCGGAGGCCTACCACGGCACGTTGTACGACCCGCTCACGGGAGCGGCCCTCTACCACTGCGCCGAGTGCCCGGGGGAGCGGCGGGACTTCCACCTCGGCGACGACTGGCTGGGCTGGCGGGTGTCGTGCGCCGACGAGGAACACGCCTGCGGCCTCGGCGCTGCCGCATCCGCGGGAGCCGGCGCCGATGCCGACGGGGGCTGCTCGTGCCTCGTCACGACCTCGCGCGGCCTGCGGCGTTTCGGTCTGCCGGAGATCACGCTGACCGGCCTCGCCTGCGCGCACAGCCTGTGCGCGGTCACGGTCCTGCGCACCGTGGCCGAGTCGCTGCTCGCGGGCCACCTCGCCTGGCTGTCCACCGGCCCCCGTCGGCGGACCGAAATGCCGCCGCCCTGCCGCGGCGTCGCCCGCCGCCTTCGGGTGGCGGGAATGGACTACGCCGTGCTGTCGGGCGGAGCGGACCTGGAAAGCGGGCCCGTCCACATTCCCGGTGCCGAGGACGGGTCCCCGCCCGGCATGCCGGACGAGGAGAGCGGGCTCCTGCGCGTACGCCTCACGCCGGCCGCCGCCACCCGTTCCTGTCTCAGGCTCCGCCTGCCGGGCGGGCACGACGGAAACCCCCACCCCCGTCATTCCCCGGGCCTGTTGGTCGCCTGAGCCGGCTTCTGGGGCAGACCGGCAGAACCACCGGCAAGTTCGTGCTGGTCCCCTGACCAGGTGATCAGGCGGCGGGGCGGGAACGTTCGGGCGTCTGTCGGACGTCTGTTGGAGTGTGACCCCTTTTGCTGCTGTCGATGACGAGATCCGGGACGCGCGGGACCGCGCCAGACGCCGGGACCAGCTCACCCGGCAGCGTGCCACTCTCCTGACTCAGATCGAGGAGGTCCGTGGCATGCTCGCGGATCTGGAGCGGCAGCTCGCCAAGGAGGATCGCGACGTCGCCAAGCTGGAACAGGGCGGCTTCGCCGCCTTCCTGGCGGGTCTGACCGGGAGCAAGGAGGAGCGCCTGGCGCGGGAACGGGCCGAAGCGGTGGCGGCCCGCCAGCGGGTCACCGGTCAGCGCACCCGCCTGGAGTGGCTCACCGGGGATCTGCGAACCACCGACCAGGGACTCGCGGAGCTCGGCGACCCGCATCACGAGCTGGAGGCGTTGCTCGCCCGCAAGGAACGGATGCTGGTCGAGTCGGGCGATCCGCGCGGGCGGGAGCTGGCCGACATCGCCGCCCGGCTGTCGAGCGTGAGCGCCGACCTGCGCGAGCACCAGGAGGCGCAGCAGGCCGGGGTCGCCGCGGGCGAGGCGGTCGGCTATGTTCTGCGGCATCTGGGCAGCGCCCGCGGCGCCTCCACCTGGGACATGTTCAGCAACGGCGGCGGCTTCGCCGACATGGTCGAGCACGGGCACCTGCGTCAGGCCGACGAGGCGGCCTGGCACGCGCAGGGTGCGCTCGACCGGTTCTCCCGCGAGCTGGCCGACATCGGCGTCGGCGCCGCGCCCCAGTTGCCGAAGGTGGACACGCGCTGGTTCGCCGACGTCTTCTTCGACAACATCATCACCGACGCCATCAAGCACCAGCGGATCGCCCGTACGGCGGAGGCGGTGCGCGAGGTCGCCGAGTGGGTCGCGGCGATGGTCAACCAGGTGTCCGCCCGCTGTGGCGAGCTGACCCGTCAGCAGGAGTCCCTCGCCCGGCGGCGCCAGGAGGTCCTGGGCTCCTGACCGGTCCCGCCCGGCTCTCACGTCGAGTAACCGGCTGATCGGGCGAGGCCGGCGAGCATCGCCAGGGTGCGTTCCTGCTCGCGCGCGTCACCGTAGGGCGACGCGGCGAACTCGGTGACACCCGCCTCGGCGAGCCGCCGGATCCGGCGGACAACCGCCTGCTCGTCGCCGACGATCACGACGTCTTCCGGGCCGTCCACGCCCTCCCGGTCGAGCACTGCCCGATACTCGGGCACCTGGCCCGCCAGCCCGAACTCCCCGGCGATCCGCCGCCGGACGCCCTCTTCGTCGTCCGTCACGCAGACGATCAGCCCGGCGACGACGCGGGGGGATGGGCGCCCGGCGGCGTGGGCCGCCCGCGTGACCGTCGGGACGATGTGCCCGGCCAGGGTGCGGGGGCCGGTCATCCAGGTCACCACGCCGTCCGCGTGCTCGCCCGCCAGGCGCAACATGGCGGGGCCGAGCGCGGCCAGCAGCACGGGTGGCGGCGCGGCGCCGGGAACGTTCACCGCGCCCTCCGCTGTGAACGTCTCGCCCCGATGACTCACCTGCTCGCCCCTGAGCAGGGGACGGAGCACCGACAGGTATTCGCGCATCCGGGCGACGGGCCGCTCGGCGGAAAGGCCGAACATCGTCCGCGTCATCATCGCGATCCCCACGCCGATGCCGAGGGTGAGCCGGTTCCCGGTCGCCGCCTGGACGCTCAGGGCCTGGCTCGCCAGCACCAGTGGATGACGCGCGGGCACCGGCACCACGGAAGAGCCCAGCGCGATGCCCGGCACCTGGGCGCCCGCCATGGCCAGCGCGGTCAGGGCGTCCCATCCGAGCGCCTGGGCCGACCAGGCGGTGGCGAAACCGGCGTCCGCCGCCGCACGCACCTGGCCGGTGAACTCCTCCGCCGTCACGGCTCCCCGCACCTCCCCGACGAGAACACCGATCCTCATCGAACACCTCAATTCCACGGTTGCAACCGGAGAACCTCTCCGGTTGAGGCGCGGCTAGAATACGGAGAACCTCTCCGGATGGCAATGTGAGGGTGAAGTGACGACCGAGAGTGCCAGGGCCCGTCGGCGGCGGGCGAACCAGACGGCGAGCGACGTGGGGTCACCGGCCGCTGGGCCGGCGGCCGACCCGAACTCGTCGGCCGCTGGGCCGGCGGGCGACCCGAGCTCATCGGCCGCTCGGCCGACGGGCGCCGCGGACTCGCCGGCCGATGCTCCTGGGAGCCGGCGGATGCGGGCCGACGCGAGGGACAACCGCGAACGCGTGCTTCGCGCCGCCAGAGCCGCCTTCGCCGAGCACGGAGCCCAGGCGTCGCTTAACAAGATCGCGCAGAGCGCGGGGGTGGGCCCGGGCACGCTGTATCGCCATTTCCCCACCCTCGGAGCCCTGCTCGTGGCGATCATCGGGGACGACGTGGCGGTGCTCTGCGAAAAGGGACGCGACCTGCTCGACCACGCGTCGCCGGCGGAGGCGCTGCGCACCTGGCTGCGGGCCGTGGCCGAGCACGCGACCGCGATGCGGGGCCTGGTGGCCGCCCGGATGGCCATACCGCCCGCGCCGGACGCCGACGCGGCGCTCGCGGCGTGCCACGAGCGGATCCGGGTCACCGGCGCCGCCCTGCTCGAACGCGCGCAACGAAACGGGGCGGTGCCCGGCGACATCGAGATCGGCGACCTCCTCACGCTGGTCAACGCGATCGCGTGGGTCAGCGAGCAGGCTCCGTGTGACGAATATCTGCTTGACCGCCTCCTCGCCCTCGTGCGCGGAATGGAGCCATCGCCCCAAGAGGAGGAGACATGACGAGCAGAGTGACGGCGGTGAGCCGCAGCGCCACCCATACCTTCAGCAAGACTCCGCTGGAGTCGATCCGGCTGCTGGCGGGTCTGGGCGTCGAGGGGGACGCCCACGCCGGGGTGACCGTGAAGCACCGGTCGCGGGTCGCCCGCGATCCCAGCCAGCCGAACCTGCGCCAGGTGCACCTGGTCCACGCGGAGCTGCACGACGAACTGCGCGAGGCGGGCTTCGCCGTACGGGAGGGGGACATGGGGGAGAACGTCACAACCAGGGGTGTCGATCTGCTCGCGTTGCCCACCGGGACCCGGCTGCACCTCGGCGAGACGGCCGTCGTCGAGGTGACCGGCCTGCGCAACCCCTGCGTGCAACTCGACGGTTTCCAGGACGGGCTGATGAAGGCCGTGCTGGACCGGGACGAGGAGGGCAATCTGGTGCGCAAAGCCGGCGTCATGGGCGTCGTCGTCGCGGGCGGCGAGGTCCGGCCCGGCGACCCCATTCGGGTAGAGCCGCCGGCCGGACCCCACCAGCCTCTTCGGCCGGTATGAGCGGGGCGGGCGCCTACCCGCGGTCCTGTGACGCCTACGCGGTCCTGTGACGCCTACGCGGTCGTGCGACGACGCCTACGCGGGCCCGTGACGCCTACCCGCGGTCCTGCGACGCCGCGTTGATCACCTCGTCGAGGACGTCGCGCGAGTTGACCAGATCCGTGATCATGCGGTCGATGCGGTCCCGCTCGGCGACAAGGTCGGTGACCAGCCGGGGGGTGGCGATCGTGGAGGGGCCGCCGTCGGCGTCACGCATGCAGGGCAGCAGCTGTGCGATCTTCTTGCTGTGCAGGCCCGCCGCGAACAGCTCCTGGATCCGGATGACGCGATCGACCGCCTGCTCGGGATACTCCCGCTGGCCGCCGGGCGTACGCTCGGCCACCAGCAGCCCCTGCTGCTCGTAGTAGCGCAGCGACCGCTCGCTCACCCCGGTGCGCCGCGCCAGCTCGCCGATCCGCATCGCATCACCCCCGAGGGCTTGAACCTGACATCGATGTTAGCTTCTACCGTCGGGGCATGGAGAACACGCTCTTCGACTACAGTCCGATCACCGAACGCCCCACGATCAGCTGGCCGGGCGGCGCCAGGGTCGCCGTCTATATCGGCCTCAACATCGAGCACTTCCTGGTCGACCGCCCGTCCACCAGCATCTGGCCGGGTACGGCCAATCTCGTCCCCGACGCGCTCAACTACGGCTGGCGCGATTACGGGGCCAGGGTCGGCATCTGGCGGGTCGCCGACATCCTGGACCGGCACGGCATCAGGGCCAGCGTCCTGCTCAACTCCGCCGTCGCCGAGCACTACCCCCAGATCGTCAAGGCCGGCCTCGACCGCGACTGGGCCTGGCTCCTGCACGGCCGGACCAACTCGATCCTGCACGCCGGCATGTCCCTGGAGGAGGAACGCCGTCTCCTCACGGAGATGGCCGACACCGTCGCGGAGGCCACCGGCCGGCGGCCGCGCGGCTGGATGGGCCCCGGCCTGACCGAGACCTTCGACACGCCGGCGCTGCTCGCCGAGCTGGGGTTCGGCTACCTGCTGGACTGGACCAACGACGACCAGCCGTACCCGTTGAACGTGCCCGGGATGATCAGCGTCCCCTACTCGGTCGAGCTCAACGACCTGCTCCTGTTCGACCGGGGTGTCACGGGGCCGGAGTTCGTCCAGATCGTCAGGGACCAGTACGAGCAGTTGCGTGCCGACGCCGAACACAGCGGCAGGGTCATGGCGCTGGCCCTGCACCCCTTCGTCATCGGGCAGGCGTTCCGGGCCAAGTATCTCGATCAGGCGCTGGCCTTTCTCGCCGCGCAGCCCGACGTCTGGCTCACCACCAGCGACGAGATCGCGGCGCACTACCAGCGCACGATCGGCCGGCCCGTGTGAGGGCCCGGCCGGCGGGGCCGGCCCGACGCCCTCTCGTGGACCGGCCTCAGCGCGGCCTCAGTGCGGCCTCAGTGGATGTGGCCCGGCTCGTCGTGATCGTGGTCGTCCTCGTCCTCCAGGACGCCCTCCGACGGCTCCACGCCGAGCATCGCCTCCCGCGGCTCGACCTCGGTGACGTGCTCGACCAGGCCCAGCACGTGGTCGGGCTCGATCAGCCACTGCAGGGCCGCCGCGCCCGTTTCGTCGGAGTTGACCAGCTCGATCTGCTCCTGCCGCTCGGCGTCGTCCAACTCGGCCTGGGGGTCGCGGATCTCGGCGAGCGCCGCCGCCTGCAGCGCGTCGACATCGAGGACCTCGACCACCAGGTCGACGGTGAGCCGCAGGTAGCGACCGGTGTCCGTTCCATCGCTCATGGTGGTGATCCTATCGGCAAGCCGTCACGGCAGTTTCCACTCGACCGGCGCCGCGCCCTGCTGCTCCAGCAGGGCGTTGGCCCGGCTGAACGGACGGGAGCCGAAGAACCCGCTGCGCGCCGACAGCGGGCTGGGGTGGGCCGACTCGACGCACGGCACGTCCCCCAGCATGGGCCGCAGGTTGCGGGCGTCACGACCCCACAGGATCGCCACGAGCGGCCCGCCCCGCTCGACCAGCGCCTTGATGGCCTGCTCGGTCACCTCTTCCCAGCCCTTGCCCCGGTGGGAGGCGGGCTTGCCCGGCATCACCGTCAGCACCCTGTTGAGCAGGAGCACACCCTGCTCGGTCCACGGGGTGAGGTCGCCGTTCGAGGGCGGCGTGGGGTGGCCGAGGTCGGCCATGTACTCCTTGAAGATGTTGACCAGGCTGCCCGGAAGCGGCCGTACGTCGGGGGCCACGGAGAAGCTCAGCCCGACCGGGTGTCCGGGAGTGGGATAGGGATCCTGGCCGACGATCAGCACCCGGACCTCGCTCAGCGGCTGCTGGAACGCGCGGAGGACGTTGTCCCCCGCCGGGAGGTACTGGCGGCCTTCCGCGATCTCCTGCCTGAGGAAGTCGCCCATGGCGGCGATCCGCCCGGCCACGGGTGCGAGGGCCTCGGCCCACCCGGCTTCCACGAGTTCGTGCAACGGACGTCCTGACATGTCCGCGCACTCTATCGGCTTTTCGGCCCCCGTACGGCCCGGCGGCGGAAAGATCGGATGCCCGCTTACCCCCGTGAAGCGGGCATCCGACGCCCTTCCGGCACGGCTCGCCACACACGGGACATTTCCCGTGTCGACCGCGGTGATGCCGGAGGCCCCGGACGATTCGGGGCCTCCGGCCGGTCACTTGACCGAGCCCGCGAGCATGCCCTGCACGAAATACCGCTGGAAGGCGAAGAACAGCACCAGCGGGATGATGAGCGACAGGAACGCGCCCGGCGCGAGGATGTCCACGTTCGTGCCGAACTGTCGCATCTGGGATTGCAGTGCCTTCGTCATCGGCTGGTTCTCGGTGTCGGCGAACACCAGCGCGACGAGCAGGTCGTTCCACACCCACAGGAACTGGAAGATGCCGAGCGACGCGATCGCGGGCTTGGCCAGCGGGAACACCACGGTGGCGAAGATCCGCCACTCCGGCGCGCCGTCCATCCGCGCCGCCTCGAGCAGCTCGCGCGGAATGCCCACGAAGAAGTTGCGCAGCAGGAAGATGGCGAACGGCAGGCCGAACGCCACGTGGAACAGCACGACCCCGAGAATCGAGCCGAAGATCCCGAGGAATCCGTACAGCTTGGCGATGGGGATCAGCGCGATCTGCACCGGGACGACCAGCAGGGCGATGACCACGAGGAACACCAGGTCCCTGCCGGGGAACTCGATCCAGGCGAACGCGTACCCCGCCATGGCCGCGATGCCGATCACCAGCAGCGTCGCCGGCACCGTGATGAGGACGGTGTTCCAGAACGACGAGCCGAAGCCCGACGCGAGCAGGTTCGAGTAGTTGTCGAACGTGAGCTGCGCGGGTTTGGTGAACAGCGTCCACCAGCCGGAGGAGTTGTTGTCGGTCTCGCCGCGCAGCGAGACGACGAGCAGCCCGAGAGTCGGGAGCAGCCAGAAGAGCGCGACCAGGATCATGAAGACCTGGACCAGGCCGCCGCCGAGGCGGTCGACCGTCCGCGTGAACAGGCCGCGCCGCATCGGCTGCGCGTGCCGTGGTTCGGCCAGGGTCGTCATCCCTCGTCCCTCCTGAACCGGCGGATGTTGAAGATCATGAACGGCACCACCAGCACGAGCAGGAAGATCGACAGCGCGCTGCCCAGGCCCTGGTTGCCGCCGCCGCCGAACGACACGCGCCACATCTCCAGCGCGACCACGTTGGCCTGCGGCTGCACCGAGCCGGGGGCGATGATGAACACCAGGTCGAACACCTTCAGCACATTGATGATCATGGTGACGAAGACGACGAGCAGCACCGGCGACAGCAGCGGCACGGTGATCCGGCGGAACACCTGCCACTCGGTCGCGCCGTCGATCCTGGCCGCCTCCAGGGCGTCACGGGGGATCGCCGACAACCCGGCCGCGATCAGCACCATCGCGAACCCGGCCCACACCCAGATGTACGCGCCGATGATCGCGGGAGTGATCAGCGACGGCCCCAGCCAGGTGAGCCCGTTGAAGGGCGCCGTGAAGTTCGACTGCGGCAGCCGTACGACATAGGAGCCGGCGGGGAGGCCGGAGAAGCGGAACGTGCCGTCGGCGGCCGTCTCGGTCGTCGCCTTGACCGCGCCGCCGGAGACCGCCTCGACCGTGACGCCGCCCAGGCCCTTCTCCTGCGGGTCGATCTGGTTCAGCGTGCCTCCGCCGCCGCGGACGACGTCGAGCCAGACCGTGCCGCTCAGGCCGTCGCCGGCGGGAGCGGCCTTGGCGGGCGCGGTGTCCTTCACCGCGTCCTGGGTCAGGCCGACGAGCGGGATCAGCACCGGAGTGCCGGCCTGCGCCTGCTGCCTCGTCACCACCGCGCCGCCCTGCACGACCGCGGGCGCATGGTCGTTCTCCCGTGGCCGGGCCCCGGGGTAGCCCGCGCTGGAGGAGAACGCGTCGTGGACGGTCGTGATGATGGCGTTGGCCACGCCCTTGTCCGGGTCCTGCTCGTACACCAGGCGGAAGATGACCCCGGCGGCGAGCAGGGAGACGGCCATCGGCATGAACAGCACCAGCTTGAACGCCGTGGACCAGCGGATGCGCTCGGTGAGCACCGCGAAGACCAGGCCGAGCGCGGTGACGATGATCGGGGCCACCACGACCCAGATGACGTTGTTCCTGATCGTGGTGAGCGTCGAGGAGTCGGTGAAGATCGAGACGTAGTTGCCCAGTCCGACGAAGCGGTCACCGGTGGCGTCGAAGAGGCTGCGCCAGATCGAGTAGACGACCGGATAGATCATCCAAGCGACGAGCAGCAGCACCGCCGGCAGCAGGAACGTCACCGCCAGTCTCGGCGACGGGCCGAGGCGCGCGGACGCCTGCGCCGCGCCCGCCGTGGCGACCGCGCCGGGCGGGGCCGCCGTCGCGTACCCCGCCGCCGCCGGACCCGCCGGCGGCTCCTCGGAAGCGGTCAGGGAGTCCGAGGCGGTCGGGGTGCCGGAGGGGGTGGAAGTGTCGGAGCCGGCGAGGGGCGCTCCCGGCTGGGGGGAGTCGGAGGAAGGATCTGCGGGGGTTTCGCTCGGGCCGGAGGAGGCCCCGGCGGCGGATTCTCCGCCGCCGGCGGCCTGCGGGCCGTCCAACCGTTCGGTCACGGCCGTCCTTCCTTTACTTCTTGAAGGCCTTGGCGGCGTCCGCCTCGAGCTTCTCCTGCGCGCCCTTCACGTCGGAGGGGTTGCGGAGGAAGTCCTGCAGGTCCTTCCACTCGCCCTTGCCGTCGGTGCCGCCGAAGGCGCTGGGGGCGAGGTCGGACATGTCGTACCGCACCGACTCACCGGCCGAGATGATCGTCTGGGCGAGCTGCTTGGTCAGGTCGTCGGGGTAGTTGTCGGGGGAGACGTTGCGGTTGGGGGACAGGTAGCCGGGCTGCTTGGCCCAGACCTCGCCGCCCTCCTTGGACGCCAGGTACTCCACGAGCGCCTGCGCGCCCTTGTTGTCCTTCATCACCACCGCGACGTCGCCGCCGAGGATGACCGGAGCGGTGTCGCCGGCCTTCGGGAACGGCATGATCTTGGCTTCCTCGCCGACCTTGGCGCCCGACTGGCCCAGGGAGGCGGCGACGAAGTCGGCCTCGATGACCATCGCGGCCTTCTTCTGGGCGTACACCTGGGTGACGCAGGTCGGGAAGTCGGTCTGCAGCGCGCCGGACGAGCCGCCGAGCATGAACTCCTTCTTGCCGAAGATCTGCGCCAGCTTCTCCAGGGCGGTCTTGACCGAGGCGTCGGTCCACGGGATCTCGTGCTTGGAGAGCTTGTCGTAGTTCTCCGGGCCCGCGGTGGACAGGTAGACGTTCTCGAACAGGTCGGTCAGCGTCCAGCCGGAGGCGGCGCACAGCGCGAACGGCGAGACGCCGGAGTCGGACAGCGTCTGGGCGTTCTTGACCAGGTCGTCCCAGGTGGACGCGGGCTGGGCGCCGGCGTCGTCGTAGGCCGACTGGCGGTACCAGACGAGCGACTTGTGCGCCGCCTTGACGAGCACGCCGTACACCTGGCCCTTGGCGGAGCCGAGCTCCTTCCAGTACGGCGTGTAGTTCTGGTCGATCTGCGCCTGCACCTCGGCGGACAGCGGCTTGAGCGCGTTCTCGTCGGCGTACTGCTGCACCAGGCCCGGCTGCGGCAGGATCGCGACGTCCGGAGGGTTGCCGCCCTGGATGCGGGGGCCGAGGTAGGCGCCGGTGTCCTCACCGGTGGAGGCGTAGGTGACCTTGGCGCCGGTCTTCTCCTCGAACGCCTTGAGCACCTTCTCGAAGTTGGCCTGCTCGTCGCCGGTCCACTTCGCGGCGACCTCGACCTTCACACCCTCCAAGGGCTTGGCGGCGCCGCCGCCGGCGGCCGGGGCGCTGCCCGAGGCCGCAGGCTGGCCGCCGGTGTCGCTGCCGCACGCGGCGGCGGCGGCGAGAGCGAGGCACGCGACCATGATGGGGGGGAGTTTCCGCATATCTATCCTCCGAACTGGATGACCTCGCCGAGCCCCTGTTTCAGGTCGGCGACGGTCTCGTCTACGGGTTTGGCGAGAGTGAGCGCGCCGGAGACGGCGCTGGAGATCAGCAGGCTGACCTGGTTGTAGTCGGCGGTGACCGGCCTGGGCCGGGCCGAGACGATCGCCTCCTTGAGCGCGGGCAGGTAGGGGAACCGCTCGATGAGCTCCGGGTCGTCGTACAGCTCCGCCCACACCGGCGGGAACGAGCCCTCGGTGAGCACGAGCCGCTCGTTGTCGAGGCCGGTGAAGTAGCGGATGAAGTCGAGTGCCGACTTCTGCCGCTTCGAGAAGGCGCTGATGGCGAGGTTGTAGCCGCCCAGCGAACTGGATCCGGGCCCGTTCAGGCCGGGCAGCCGGGCGACCGAGAACTTCCCGGCCAGTTTCGAGTGGGCGGCCGGTCCGTACGCGTGGGGCCAGTTGCGGGCGAACAGCAGCCGCCCCTCCTGGAAGGCGAGCCGGGACTCCTCCTCCTTGTACGTCAGCGCCTCGCGGGGGATCCACCCCTCCTTGACGCCGCCGACGAGGAAGTCGAGCGCGGCCCGCGCGCTGCCGAGGTCCATCGTGACCGTGCGGGCGTCCGGGCCGAGGATCGACCCGCCCGCCGACTGGACGGCCTCGGCGAAGTTGACGGTCAGTCCCTCGTACGGCAGGAACTGCCCGGCATATCCTCCGATGTGATACTTCGCGCTCAGGCGGGAGGCCTGTTCGCGCAGCTCCGCCCAGGTCTTGGGCGGCTTCAGGTGCTCTTTCTTCAGGATGTCCGACCGGTAGTAGAGCAGGCCGGCGTTGCTGGTGTACGGCGCGGCCCACAGCCTGTCGCGGTAGATGGCGGTGTCCGCGACGCCCTTGAGCAGCTTGTCCAGGGGGAACAGGCTACGGTCGAGCGGCACGATCCAGCCGGCGTCGGCGAACTCCGCCGTCCACATCACGTCGAGTGCGAGCACGTCGTAGACGGCGTTGTGCGCCTGCAGGTTGGCCACCATCTGGGCGCGCTGCTCGTCGGCCGCCTCGGGCAGTTCGAGCAGCGACACCGGCTCGTCCGGGTGCGCCTGGTTCCACCTGTCCAGCAGTGGGCGGAGATACGCGGTGGTGTCCCTGCCGATCGCCAGCGTGATCGGCCCGGTGCCGTCGCTGCCCACAGCGGATTCGGTGCCGGTGTCGGCGAGCCCGGCGCACCCGGCCACCAGGAAGGTGGCCAGAACGGCGAGGGCTCGGCGAACCATGTGGCCTCCGTATGAAAAGCCGGTTACATACGTGTTAGGTAGGTGCATGCATGTTATGCATAGCGATAATGTGAGCGTCAACGGATGAGCTCGTAACGCTCCGATAACTGCTCGATACGGCTTGGGGGTGGGCGCGTGCGGCAGTCGCTGCTGGCGCTCCTGGCGAAGGAACCTGCCCACGGATACGAGCTGAAACAGGCACTCGAAACGATCTTCGGCGGGGCCTACCCCTCGCCCAACATCGGCCAGATCTACGTGACCCTGGGCCGGTTGGAGAAGGACGGGTACGTCCGGTCGGTCGACGTCGAGCAGGCCAACCGGCCGAACAAGAAGGTCTACTACATCACCGCCGCCGGCCGGGAGGCGCTGGAGACCTGGG
The DNA here is from genome assembly GCF_030268985.1 of Microbispora sp. NBRC 16548. Classification (NCBI taxonomy): domain Bacteria; kingdom Bacillati; phylum Actinomycetota; class Actinomycetes; order Streptosporangiales; family Streptosporangiaceae; genus Microbispora; species Microbispora sp. NBRC 16548. The sequence continues at coordinate 245,072 of NZ_BSSF01000008.1, read as the reverse complement.
TCGAGGAGCCCACCGAGGGTCCCCGGGTGCGTGACGAGTTCTTCATGAAGCTCGTGCTGGCTCCGATGACCGGGTTGTCCGACCGCATGGCCTTGGTGAACCGGCAGCGACGGCACTACCTTGCGCTCATGAGAGACCTCCGCGAGCTGGCCGAGCGCACCGACCCGGCCAACCGCGTCGCGCTGCTGCTCATCGAGGGAGCCATGCTGCACCTGCAGGCCGACCTCGACTGGCTCGAACGCTGCCAGGAGGACCTGCCATGAGCGAGCGGAGCGAGCGAATCGGTAAACACAGTGCGCTGCGCTCATGCGACGCCGAGCCGCCAGGCGAGGGGGTGGCATGAGCGCGGACGCTCCCGTCGTACGGGCCGTCAACGTGGTGAAGATCTACCAGACCGGCGGGCTGCCCGTGCCCGCCGTACGCGGGGTCGACCTGACCGTCGAGGCCGGGGAGTTCGTCGCCATCATGGGCCCGTCCGGGTCGGGCAAGTCCACGCTCGTCCACATGCTCGGCGGCCTGGACACGCGCACCAGCGGCGAGATCTGGCTGGACGGCAGGCGGGCGGACACGCTCTCCGAGAGCGGGTGGGCGGTGCTCCGCCGGGAGAAGATCGGCTTCGTCTTCCAGTTCTTCAACCTGGTCGCCAACATGACCGTGGCCGACAACGTCGAGCTTCCCGCGCTGCTGGGCGGCGTCTCGCCCCGGCAGGCCAGGGAACGGCGCGAGTATCTCCTCGGCGAGCTCGGCCTGGCCGACCGCGCCGAGGCGTCGCCCGCGCAGCTCAGCGGGGGCGAGCAGCAGCGGGTCGCGCTGGCCCGCGCGCTCGCGAACCAGCCCAGGCTGCTGCTGGCCGACGAGCCGACCGGCAACCTCGACAGCCGCAACACCCGCGACGTGCTGCGCCTGCTCGGCAAGGTGCACGGGCAGGGCCAGACGATCGTGCTGGTCACCCACGACGCACGAGTGGCGAGCATGGCCGACCGCGTCGTCAGCCTGCTGGACGGCCAGATCGTCGACGACGGCGCGATCCCGAAGTCGCGCCGGCGCCCCTTGGGAGCGGCCGGAGACGTCGTGGAGCTGCGCAGTTGAGATCGTCCGGCCACCATGCTCCCCCGGCCACACGCCCGAAGAGTTCGCAGAGCGCGGACCGGCACGAGGGGGCCGCTTGATCACGACGAGGACCGCGGAGCTGCGGTGGATCCGCGCGGACCTGCGGGCGCGCCGGGGCCAGGCCGCGCTCACGGTCCTCGCGGTGGCGGGGATCGTCACCGCCCTGATCATCGCGGCCACGCTGCTGGAGGACGGCACCAACCCCTGGCGCGGCCTGTTCGAGCGCAGCAACAGCGCGCACATCTGGATCCACAGCAAGGACGTCCCCGACGTGTCCGCGCTGCGCCGCCTGAACGGCGTGACCGACGTCGCCGGGCCCTACCACAGCGCGCCCGCCACGCTGGTCACCCGCGGCCGGCGGGTGCCGATCACCCTGCAGGAGACGCCGGCGGCCTTCCCCGCCGTGGCCCGCCCGCTCCTGCGTGAGGGCCGCTGGCTCGACGTGCGCACCCCGAACGGCGTGGTCGTCGAGCGGTCGTTCGCCCGCGCTCTCGGCCTGCGGCCGGGCAGCCCGTTCACCGTCACAGGACTGAACGGCGCGACCCACACGCTGACCGTCGCCGGACTGGCCGAAAGCGGCGACCAGGGGTTCTATCCGGAGTGGACCCCGGGCCTGGCCTGGACGCTCGCGCAGACGCTGAACGTGGTCGAGCCCGCGCCCGGCCGCACCGAGACCGTGACCGGGCTGCGGCTGGCCGACCCCGCCACCACCGATCTCGTCGTCCAGAGGGCCGTCTTCACAATGCGCAACCAGGTGCAGCGGGTGACGACCTGGCGCGAGGTGCGGGCCTCCATGGAGCTGGACAACCGGCTGCTCGGCCTGCTGCTCGCGCTATTCGGCGGCGCGGGCCTGGCCGCCGCCGCGCTGGCGCTCGCCAACGCCGCCGGAGGCCGGGTGCTGATGCAGTTGCGTGACATCGCCACGCTCAAGTCGCTCGGCTTCACCCGGGGCCAGGTGGTCCGGATGCTCGTCACCGAGCACGGCACGCTCGGGTTGCTCGGCATCGCCGCAGGCGTGGTCGTCGCCCGGCTGATCACGGCGTACGCCATGGGGGAGACGGTCGTCGTGCCGCTGTCGGCCGGCCCGCTCGCCGCGATCATCGTGGGGACGTCGCTGACGGTGCTGATCGCGGTGCTGATCCCGGCCTGGCGCGGCGGGCGCACCCCGCCGATCCCGGCCGCCCCGGCGGCGCCGCCGCGTGGGCACCTGTCGCGGCTGGCCCGGGTCGCCCTGCTCGTACGGCTGCCGCCCGCGCTCGTCCTCGGCGCCAGGGACGCCTTCACCCGAAGGACGCCCGCCGCGCTCACGGTGTGCGGCGTCGCCATCCCGATGATGATGATCACGATAGGGCTCGGCTGCTGGACGACCCTGGACGACTTCATCCGCCACCCGGAGAGCGTGGGCCAGGCGGCGGCCCTGACCGTCAGGCCGGGCGAGCTGACCGCCGAGGAGGCGCGCCAGCGCGCGATGGCCGATCAGGACGTGGTCGCGGCCTACCCGGGCGCCGAACTCGACGCGCTCGTCCCCTGGCAGACCAGGACCGTGCGGACCAGGGCGCTCGGTCTGTCCTCCGACCCGTACCCCTTCCCGGTCGTCGAGGGCCGGATGTTCGCCGACCGGGGCGAGGCGGTCGCCGGGCAGGGCCTGCTCGACCTCCTCGGCGTACGGATCGGCGACCGGGTCCGCATGACGATCGGGGGCACCCCGCTGATCGTGCGGATCGTGGGCCGGGTGGTCGAGCCCGAGCAGGACGGCGAGGTGCTGTCGTTCGGGGTGGACAGCCTGGCGGCCAAGGACGCGCTGCCGCCCCAGTTCTACGCCCTGGTGCTGCGGCCCGGCGCCGACGCGGCCCAGGTGCGGGCCCGCCTGCAGGGGCAGGGGCTGGAGGTGGCCCAGGCGGTGAACCCGGCCGACCGGCTCGCGGTCATCCGCGTGATCATCGTCGCGCTGGTCGCCGTGCTGGCCCTGATCGGGCTGGCCAGCCTGCTGACGGCCAGCGCGCTCGGGCTGCGCGACCACGTCTTCGACCTGGCCGTGCTCAAGGCGATGGGCCTGACTCCCCGTCAGGTGATGGCCACGCTGGTCACCGCCACCGGCCTGCCCGCGGCGGTGGGGGTCGTGCTGGGGGCCGCGGCGGGGGCGTCCTGGTCGCGGTGGCTGATCGACCTGGAGGGCCGCGGCAGCGGCGTCGGCGCCGGCATCGGCCGGGCCCCGACGCCCGGCATGCTCGCCGCGACCCTCCTGATCGCGATCGGCGCGGCGTTGCTGGTGGCGCTGATCCCCGCCAGGCGGGCGGCGCGGGCGCGGGTGCCCGTCACCGCCCGCTGAGGCGTGCGGCCCCTCAGGCGTCCGGGGACCTGCGCAGGGACAGCCAGTAGAAGCCGTAGCCCGGCAGCGTGAGCAGGTAGGGCAGGTCGCCGACCGTCGGGAAGGAGACGCCGCCCCGGCACTCGACCGGGGTGACCCCGGTGAAGCGCCGCAGGTCGAGCTCGACCGGCTGGGCGAAGCGCGACAGGTTGTTGACGCACAGGACCACGTCGTCGCCCTCCTCCCGCAGGAAGGCCAGCACACTGGGGTTCGGCGACCACAGCTCGGTGTAGTCGCCGGTGCCGAAGATCGCGTGCTCCCGCCTGATCTGCAGCATCCGCCGGGTGAAGTGCAGCAGCGACGACTCGCTCTTGGTCTGGGCCTCGACGTTGACCGACTGGTAGCCGTACACCGGGTCCATGACCACCGGCAGGTAGAGCCGGCCGGGGTCGGCCTCGGAGAACCCGGCGTTGCGGTCCGGGGTCCACTGCATAGGCGTGCGGACCGCGTCGCGGTCCTCCAGCCAGATGTTGTCGCCCATGCCGATCTCGTCGCCGTAGTACATGACCGGCGAGCCCGGCATGCTGAGCAGCAGCGCGGTGAACAGCTCGATCTGGTCCCTGTCGTTCTCCAGCAGGGGGGCCAGGCGCCGCCGGATGCCGAGGTAGGCACGCATGCGCGGGTCCTTGGCGTACTCGGCGTGCATGTAGTCGCGCTCTTCCTCGGTCACCGTCTCGAGCGTCAGCTCGTCGTGGTTGCGGAGGAAGATGCCCCACTGGGCGCTCTCCGGCAGCTTCGGCGTACGCGACATGATCTCGGAGATCGGCTCGCGGCTCTGCCGGCGCACGGCCATGAAGATGCGCGGCATCAGCGGGAAGTGGAAGGCCATGTGGCACTCGTCGCCGCCCACGGTGGGGTCGCCGAAGTACTCGACCACGTCCTCGGGCCAGCCGTTGGCCTCGGCGAGCAGCACCCGGTCGGGGTAGAGCCGGTCCACCTCGGCGCGGACCCTCTTGAGGTAGTCGTGCGTCTCCGGCAGTCCGGCGCAGGAGGTGCCCTCGCGCTCGAACAGGTAGGGCACCGCGTCCAGCCGGAAGCCGTCGACGCCCAGGTCGAGCCAGAAGCGGATGACCTCCATCATCGCGTCCTGGACGGCCGGGTTGTCGTAGTTCAGGTCGGGCTGGTGGTGGAAGAACCGGTGCCAGTAGTACTGCTTGCGCACCGGGTCGTACGTCCAGTTCGACTCCTCGGAGCCCACGAAGACGATGGGAACGCCCGAGTATTTGTCCGGGTCGTCCGACCAGACGTAGAAGTCTCCGTACGGACCGTCCGGGTCGGTGCGGGACGCCTGGAACCACGGGTGCTGGTCGCTGGTGTGGTTCATGACCAGGTCGGTGATGACCCGCAGGCCGCGCTCGTGCGCGGCCTCGATCAGCTTCACGAAGTCGCCGAGGTCGCCGAACTCCGGAAGGATCTTGAGGTAGTCGGAGATGTCGTAGCCGCCGTCCTTGAGCGGGGACTCGTAGAGCGGCAGCAGCCAGAGGCAGTCGACCCCGAGCCAGTTGAGGTAGTCGAGCTTCTCGATCAGCCCGCGCAGGTCGCCGGTGCCGTCGCCGTTGGAATCCTTGAAGCCGCGGACCAGTACCTCGTAGAAGACCGCGCGCTTGTACCAGCGTGGGTCCTGGGAGGTGAAATCGGTGATCTCCGGGAGATCGCCGGTAGTGGCGCCGAACGACCCGGGAACCGGGTCAGGGCAGGGCGCAGCAGCGTTCATCTGGTTCTCGCTTGAGGAAAGAAGGAGCGTGTTGTCAGGTCACACCCGAGCTTTGAAGCTCTCGCCACGATGTTTGGCTCTATTTGACCAAAACTACCACTAGAAGTGGCCTGACCGAAAAGGCTGACGCCGGTCTGACATGCAGTTTTTACCTGTTTTCAGGTGATCACGGACTGCTACCGCACACACGCGCCCCAGGACTGTGCGGGGGCTACCCTCCCGACTGCGCAGGCCAGGGCGGGGTGAGGTCGCCGAGCACGTCCTCGTAGTCGGCCAGCCAGGCCCCGAACGCCACCAGGGCGCGCAGCCAGAACCGCGAGTTCCACGACCCGAAGGCGGTCAGCGCGTCCGGCCCGCCGGCGATCGAGTCCAGCATCTGGGGCGACATCAGCCCGGGGATCTCCGCGGCCTTGACCAGCATCCGATGGTTCCACTCGCGGGCGACCGGCCCGTTCGAGCGCAACGGCACCCGGCGGTTCGGCAACAGCGGGGTGTTGGTCGAGGGCAGCGCCGCCACGCGGGGGTTGGCGGCCCGGAGGACCTCCCGGTAGAACTTGCCGCCCTCCTTGCGGGCGACCGGCACCGACAGCGCCGCGTCGAAGAACTCCGGGTGCAGGAACGGGAAGACCGGGGTCGCCTCGGGGCCGACGAGGTTGACCGGGGACCGGGCGATGCCCCGCACGGTCCGGGTGTGGAGCACGCTCAACGGCAGCTCGGCCCGGTGCCCGTGCAGCATCGAGGTCGCCCGGGTGAACGCCGTAAGGACCCGGTCGCCCATCCACGCGGCGGCGGCCTCGCCGAGCACGGGGATGTGGGCGTCGCCGGTCGCCAGCGCCTTCAGCAGCGCCTCGCGGCGGGACGCGCCCGTCCCCGCGCCCACGGCGTCCGCCGTGATCAGGAAGTTCTTCATCAGCGGGCCGCCCGCCAGGCCGTCCACCAGCGCCCGGCCGGCGCCGTGCACCTCCCGGGCGAAGGGGGAGTACCACGCGTGGTGGCTGGTGAGGAACTCCAGGCGCCGGGCCGCCCACAGCGCCTCCTGCGGGTAGGCGGCCGGGTCCTGCGGCATGATCCGGTGGGGGATGCCCAGCTCGCGGGTGATGTAGCGGGCGAAGTCGATGTCGTTGTCCAGCCCGTCGTCGGGGCTGGTGGTCCACGACTCGACGTCCATCTTCCTGTCCACCGCCACGCTGGCCAGCAGCCGCGAGTCGTACCCGCCGCTCACCGGCACCAGCACCCGCTCGTACGGCTTGAGCGCGTCGTGCAGCAGCGCGACCAGGTCGCCGCCCGTCACGCCCCGGTCCACCGGCTCCTCCCGCACCCAGCGCGGGGCCCGCCGGTCGGCCCGCAGCCTGCGCTCGCGCCGCGACCAGGTCAGCGCGGTCGCGCCGGGCAGGCGCCGGATCTGGCGGTAGGGCGTGTCCTCAAGCAGCGGGTAGGTCAGCGTGAGGATCGCCGCCCACGCCTCCCAGTTCACCTCGTAGGGCCGCCGGGCCAGCGCGAGGAGCGGCTCGATCAGCGAGGAGAAGTAGACGGCGTCGCCGTCCTGGAGGTAGTAGACGTCGACCAGGCCGAGACCGCCCGTGTGCAGGCTCACCGTGTCAGGCTCGTCCACCAGGCCCGGGGTCTCGTACGTCTCCGCGACGCGCAGCCAGGCGTTCGCCCGGGGCTCGCCCCCGGTCTCCGGCCGCCGGCCGCCCCACGCGTACGCGGTCGCCCGGGCTCCCGTGGCGTACGGTGCCAGGGCGGCCGACGCGAGCAGCGCGGCCTCCGGAGCGGTGTGCACGGCCTGGACGGCCGGCCCCGACCGTGCCAGCAGGTCGAGCGTTGCCTGCTCGAAGGGCCCGACGGCCCCGCAGACGTACGGTCTGGCCTGGAATCGCGGCCACTCACCCTTGCGCACGGTTTGCCCTCCCTTGAACCGCAGCCGAGTCTACGGACCCCCGCGCCTCCGCGTCGTCCGCCACCGGGGTGCGGTCCTGCTCCGGGCTGACTTGCCTCCTGGAGGGGCTGGAATCGGACACTGAGCCGGGCGGCCGGGGTGTCGGTCGCCGGGGGGATGTGGCGGAAGGGGTGGACGAGGTCTCGGCTCTGCCTGAGAGCGATCAGGGCGTTCTGCGAATATTGTGACTCTGGTCCTGAAGGTCTACCGCGGAGTCACCCCCTATGAGCGAGGTAAGCGAGCCGGCAGCCGGACAACCCGAGCGGAGCGACCCGGCGGCGCTGCGGCAGGCGCTGGCGGAGGCGGTGGAGCGGGCCTCCGGCGCGGCGGAGCTCGCCCGGCTGATCACCGACTACCAGCGGCGGCTGGAGGAGGTGGCGCGCTCGGAGGCCGAGGCCCTGACCAAGATGCGTGAGGCCGAGGCGCGGCTGAAGACGGTCGAGCGGCAGAACGCGCAGCTCGCCAAGCAGCTCGCGGAGCAGAAGTACCAGACCGAGGTCGCCAACTGGAAGCTCGCCTCGCTCCAGGAGAGCCGGTGGAGCAAACTCGGCGACGCGATCCACAGCAAGAACCCCGGCTCGGTGGCCAGGACGCTCAAGGCGCCGATCAGGAAGCGCCCCGCGCCCAAGCGCTCGGACTTCAAGCCCGAGGTCCCCGCCGTCCCCGAGGTGAAGGCGGCCCCCGCCGCGCCCGAGCCCAGGGCCCCGCAGGTCTCCGCGCCGCTCGCCGAGTCGTTCGTGGTCCCCAAGGGCCCGACGGCCCGGCCGTACATGACGGTCGCCGCGATCGTGGACCGGCAGACCGAGGCGCTGCTGCGGTACGAGTGGCGGCTGGTGACCAACTTCGGCCCGGACAACTGGGAGGCCATGCTCGACCAGCAGCGGCCGCACGTGCTGTTCGTCGAGTCCGTACGGCCCGGCCCCCGGCAGGGCAACGGCGGGCGCTGGCTGGAGGCGCTGGCCGGGGAGACGCGGGCGCTGCGCGACCTGGTGGCGGCCTGCCACAAGCGGGGGGTCAAGACGGTCTTCTGGCACTCCGGCGGCGCGGTGTCGCGGGCGTTTCCGGCGGCCGAGCACTTCGAGTACGTGCTGGCCACCACCGAGGCCCGGGCCCGCGAGTGGCGCTCGGCGCTGCGGCACGACCGGGTCGGCGTGCTCCCGCACGCGATCCAGCCCCGCGTGCACAACCCCATCCCCGCCGAGGGCGGCAGGACCGGGGAGATCGTCACCCTCGGCACGGTCACCCCTCCGGCCGGCGGCGCGGCCTGGCAGCCGCTGGCGGGGCAGGACGACGACACGACGGCGTACGACGACGTGCTGACGGCCTACCGGCAGCCGGCCCTGGTGATCGCGGGCGCCGACGCCGAGCCGAGGGTGATAGGGGAGGTCGCGGCCTGCGGCACCCCGGTGCTCCAGGTGCGGGCCGGGGCAAAGGGCGAGGAGATCCTCGCGGCGGCCGAGATCCTCATGGCCGACCCCGGACGGCTGGCCAGGGAGGCCCATCTCGCCTGGCGGGCCCGCGCCGGCGTCACCCCGCTGCTCGACCCGGTCCTCGACACCCTCGGCGTGCCGAGCGTGCGGAACAGCGGCGTGATCACGGCGATCACCGCCGTCTCGGACCCGGCGGAGCTGGACCGCCTGCTCGCCCAGGTCACCCGCCAGGTCGAACGGCCCGGCCAGCTCGTGATCGTGTCGGACGGCCTGGACGCGGGCCTGGTGGACAAGACGGTCCGCCAGGCGTGCCCGGACCTCGACGTCGTGGTCCGCGCCACGCAGGAGCCGGTCACCCGGGGCGCCGCCCTCGACCGCGCGATCAGGCTCGCCGACGGCGACTACGTGGCCGTGCTCGACGCCAGGGACCTGTACGGCGAGCACTACCTGGCCGACCTCGTGCGGCACTTCGCCTCCACCGACGCCGAGGTGCTGGGGAAGGCGTCGTTCTACGCCCACCTGCCGGAGACCGGCGCGACCCTGCTGCGCCAGCCGGGGGCCGAGCACCGGTTCCTGCCCGAGGTGGCCGGCGGCACCGTGCTGGCCCGCCGCCAGGTCCTCACCGACCTCGGCTTCGCCGACGTCTCCGAGGAGTGGGGCGAGGTCCTGATGCGGCAGTGCCGTACGGACGGGGTGCGGGTCTACTCGGCCGACCGGTACTCCTACGTCTGCGTCCGCGACTCGGCGGAGGGCTCGCTGCTCGGCTCGGCGCGCATGGAGGGATACGTCCCGGCCGAGCCCCTCGCCCTGCTTTAGGCCACGGGGCCGAGGCTTCAGACCACGGGGCCGAGGTCGAGCACGGCCTTGCCGTGGAGGCGGCGGCCGAGAAGGAGCGCCACCGCCTCCTGCGCCTTCTCCCAGCCGCCGCGCCAGGAGATCCCCGGATCGAGACGGCCGGACGCGACCTGCCCGGCGAGCCAGGTCAGGTCGGGAGCCAGCCCGCCGCAGGCGAGCAGGAAGAACGTGACCATCGAACGGTCATGACCCTGGTCGCCGGAGAGCGCGCCGAACGGGAAGGTCTCCGGCTCGCCGGTCACATGCCCGACGGCCACCAGCGTGCCGCCCTCGGCCAGCCTGTCGTACGCCTCCACGAGGGTGGGCCCGCCCACCATGTCGAGCACGCCGTGCACCGGGTCGCCGAGGGCGGACGGCCGGTCCACCACCTCGTGCGCGCCGAGCGCCCGCAGGCCGTCGCCGTGCGCCGCGAGGTCGCCGGTGGACGCGACCACATGGGCCCCGCCGAGCCGGGCCAGTTGCACGGCGTACCTGCCGACCCCGCCGGTGGCGCCGGTGACCAGCACCCTCCTGCCGAGGATGGGGCCGAGCCGGTGCAGGGCGCGCAGCGCGCTGGTGGCGGCCACCGGGATCGTGCTGACGGCGCCGAGATCGGCGTTCTCCGGGAGCGTGCCGATATAAGAGGTGTCCACGGCCCGGTACTCCGCCCACGCGCCGTCGACGCCAAGCGTCACCACGGGGGTTCCCGCGGCGGGACCGGACCCGTCCGCGGCGGCCTGTTCGACCACCCCGGCCGCGTCCCATCCCGGGACGGCGCCCTCAGGGGCGTTCTCGATGCCGAAACTGACCTCGCCGTAGTTGAGCGAGGTCGCGGTCACCCGCACCAGCGCCTGATGCGGGGCGGGCTCGGGGTCCGGAGCCTCACCGAGCCTCAGGCCGGCGGGCGCGGACCGGTCGACGAGCAGAGCACGCATGGGGAGTCTCCTCCTGAAAAAGTGCCACTCGGTGGCAGAATCGCCGAGGCCGCCCACTATGCCACTCGGTGGCACATGCCATCAAGGCGCATCTCGGGCCGGAGCTAGACTGGCCGCGATGACCACCACAGCCGTCCCGGCCGACGAGCTCCCGCTGCGTGAGCGCAAGAAGCTGCGCACCCGCCGGGCGTTGGTCGACGCGGCCCTGGAACTGTTCACCGAGCGGGGTTTCGAGGCGACGACCCTCGACGATCTGTGCGCGGCCGTGGAGATCTCCAAGCGCACCTTCTTCCGCAACTTCGGCAGCAAGGAAGACGTCGCGCTGACGCCCACGCAGGACATGTGGGCGGCGTTCCTCGACGAACTGGAGCGGTTCGAGCCCGACGCCGGACGCCCCGTCATCGAGGTGGTGCAGGACTGCCTGCTCGCCGCCGTCGGCCGGATGACCGCCGACGGCTGGGCGCGCCAGGTCAGGCTCAGCGAGCGGCTGGCCGCGCGCACCCCCTCGATGGGGGCGCACGGCCTGCACTTCTGCGACCGCACCACCCGTGAGGCGCTCGCGATCCTGGGCCGCCGTCTCGACCTGGACGGCGTGGACGGACTGCGGACGAGGCTCGTGCTCGACCTGCTCGTCGCGGCCTGGCACGGCGCTCTCGAGTCCTGGACGTCCAGGCCGGGCGAGCCCACGTCCGCGGATCTGGCCGCGTGCCTGCGTGAGGCGTTCGCCGCGATCCCCGGGTGCCTCACGCTGACCGCCGCGCCCAAGGACGGCCCGGCCGCGCCATGATCATGGAGGCGCTCCGCGGCGTCCTCGGCGCGCCGCCGGTGCCGCAGGGGTCGTGGGAGCGGGAGGCGCGGTTCGTCTCCACCGCGGCGCTGCGGAGGGCGGCCGAACCCGCGGCCGAACCCGCGGCCGAACCCGCGGCCGAACCCGCGGCCGAGGTGGCGGAGCGGCTGGCCGTACGGCTGCGCGCGGTGCCGGGGGTGCGGCACGTGGACGTGCGGCCCAACGGCTTCCTGGTCATCGGGATCGCCGCGCCGGGAGAGATCGTCCACGACATCCTCGCCGCCCCGCTCGCCGTGTCCCCGCCGGAGACCGGCCCGGAGACGGGCTCCGCGACGCCGTGGCCCGACTTTCCCCGTACGTGGGACAACCCGGGCTTCGCCGTGCGGTACGCGTACGTGCGGGCGGGTGCAGTGCAGCGGTGGGCGCGCGACCTCGGCGTGCCGGCCGGTGGGGCGGCACGGCCCGAGCTCCTCGACGGCCCGTTCGACCGGGCCGTGCTGCGGGTCCTGGCCGAACTGCCGAGCAGGAGGGACAGCCGCGATCCGGGATGGGCGGCATACCTCGAACGGCTGGCCGAGGTCTACCACACCGCCGTCGAGCGCGCGTCCCCGATCCCCAGGGGCGACGAGGCGCCGGCGGAGGTGCACACGGCCCGGGTGCGGATGGGGGAGGCGGTGCGCCGGGTGCTCGGAGAGGGACTGGCGGAGCTCGGCGTCGCCCCGCCCGGCAAAATCTGAACAAAACCATCGGTTGGCTGAAAGTGCTGTCGCCGATGACCTGCGGATGTGAATATCTTCCGTCGAGGCCGTCTCGCAGGGTGAACAGCGGGCGCGAGTGAATCGCCGGGTCGGCTAGCCTCGTTCGGGTGAGTCGATTCGCCCACCCCGCCGGCGACCTGCACGCCGCCTCAACGATCGTCGCCGTGACCGCCGGACTGCCCGAGGAGCGTCCGCATCACGTGCCCGCCGACCTCAACGCGCTCGAACCGGCCATCTGGCCGCGAACGTCCGGCCGGGCCGACGGCGCCGTCACGATCGGCGGAATCGATGTGCGCGACCTGGCGAAGGAGTTCGGCACGCCTCTGTACGTCATCGACGAGGAGGACTTCCGCTCACGCTGCCGCGAGTACCGGTCCGCCTTCCACGACGGCGAGGTCCACTACGCCGCCAAGGCGTTCCTGTGCCGCGAGGTCGCCCGCTGGATCGACCAGGAGGGCCTCGGCCTCGACGTGTGCAGCGCCGGTGAGCTCGCCGTGGCGCTCAGCGTGGGCTTCCCGCCCGAGCGGATCACGATGCACGGCAACAACAAGTCGCTCGCCGAGCTGGAGAAGGCCGTCCAGGCCGGCGTGGGCCACATCGTGGTCGACTCGTACGAGGAGATCGCCCGCCTCGGCTTCCTCGCCGACGAGCACGGCGTGCGGCCGAAGGTGATGATCCGGGTGACCGTGGGCGTCGAGGCGCACACCCACGAGTTCATCGCGACCGCTCACGACGACCAGAAGTTCGGCCTGTCGCTGAGCAGCGGCGCCGCGGCCGAGGCGGTGCGGCGCATCCTCGCGCTGCCGCAGCTCGAACTGGTCGGCCTGCACTCCCACATCGGGTCGCAGATCACCGACACCGGCGGTTTCGAGGTCGCGGCCCGCCGCCTGGCCCGGCTGCTGGTCGAGATCAAGGAGGAGCACGACGTGGTGCTCCCCGAGCTGGACCTCGGCGGCGGATACGGCATCCCGTACGTCGTGGGCGACGACTCCCTGGACGTCAAGGTCATCGCGGACGGCCTGCGGGAGATCGTCACGAAGGTGTGCGAGTCGGCCGGGCTGCCGGTGCCGCGCCTCACGGTCGAGCCGGGCCGGTCGATCGCCGGAGTGTCCGGCGTGACCCTGTACGAGGCCGGTACGGTCAAGGACGTGGAGGGCCTGCGCACCTACGTGAGCGTCGACGGCGGCATGAGCGACAACATCCGCACGGCCCTGTACGGCGCCGAGTACACGGCCGTGCTCGCCTCCCGCGTGAGCCAGGCGGCGCCGATGCTGTCGCGCCTGGTCGGCAAGCACTGCGAGAGCGGCGACATGGTCGTGCGCGACCTGTACCTGCCGGGCGACCTGGCCCCCGGCGACCTGATCGCCGTCGCCGGCACCGGGGCCTACTGCCGGTCGCTGGCCAACAACTACAACTATCTGCCCAAGCCCGCCGTCGTCGCGGTGTCCAACGGCCAGGCGCGGGTCATCATCCGCAGAGAGACCGAGGACGACCTGCTCAGGGGGCAGCTGTGACAGGCCGTCCCGGACAGTCCGGCGGCGAAGCGAGGAGGGGTCGTGAGTAAAGCCAAACCGGCGCTCAGGGTCGCGCTGCTGGGCTGCGGCGTCGTCGGGTCGCAGGTCGTGCGTTTGCTCCACGAACAGGCCGGCGACCTGGCCGCCCGCGTCGGCGCCCCGCTTGAGCTGGCCGGCGTCGCCGTACGCAGAATGGGCCGCAAGCGGGACACCGACGTGGACCCCGCCCTGCTCACGACCGACGCGGAGGCCCTGGTCACCCGCGACGACGTGGACATCGTCGTCGAGGTGATCGGCGGCATCGAGCCGGCCCGGTCGCTGATCCTCGCCGCGATGGCGCACGGCAAGTCCGTGGTGAGCGCAAACAAGGCGCTGCTGGCCGAGGACGGCGCCACGATCCACCGGGCCGCCCGCGAGAACGGCGCCGATCTGTACTTCGAGGCGAGCGTCGCCGGGGCGATCCCGCTGCTGCGCCCGCTGCGCGAGTCGCTGGCCGGCGACCGGGTGCGCCGTGTGCTGGGCATCGTCAACGGCACCACCAACTACATCCTCGACAAGATGGACTCCACCGGCGCCTCGTTCAACGACGCGCTGGAGGAGGCCCAGGCGCTCGGGTACGCCGAGGCCGACCCCACGGCCGACGTCGAGGGCTTCGACGCCGCCGCCAAGGCGGCGATCCTGGCCGGCATCGCCTTCCACAGCCGGGTGACGGCCGCCGACGTGCACCGCGAGGGCATCACGGAGATCACCGCGGCCGACGTGGCCTCGGCCAAGGGCATGGGGTACGTCATCAAGCTGCTGGCCATCTGCGCCCGCTCCGACGACGGCCGGTCGGTCGGCGTCCGGGTGCACCCCGCCATGATCCCGAGGTCGCACCCCCTGGCCGGTGTGCGCGAGGCGTACAACGCCGTCTTCGTGGAGGCGGAGTCGGCCGGGCGGCTGATGTTCTACGGCGCGGGCGCGGGCGGCGCGCCCACCGCCAGCGCCGTGCTGGGCGACATCGTCGCCGTGGCGCGCAACCGCCTCGCCGGCACCCGCGGGCCGGAGGAGTCGACGTACGCCGACCTCAAGGTCCACCCGATGGGCGACAGCGTCACCCGCTACCACGTGTCGCTGGACGTCGCGGACAAGCCCGGTGTGCTCGCCCGGGTGGCCGAGATCTTCGCCGGCCACGACGTGTCGATCCAGACGGTGCGGCAGGAGGGCCGCGGCGACGACGCCCAGCTCGTGCTGGTGACCCACCGGGCCAGCGACGCCGCCCTGTCGGGCACGATCAAGGACCTGCGCGACCTGAACATCGTCCGCGCGGTCGCGAGCGTCATGCGGGTCGAGGGCGACGACACGCCCTGACGCCGAGGGCGGCGGCTTCGTCTGACGTAGAAGGCACTCCCGTATGCTCTACCCGGGAGTGCCCGCTGCCGCATCGGTCGAGCTAGAGGGCGACCTTCGCGATCTGGTCGACGTAGTTCTCGGTGAGCCAGACGTTGTCGTCGGGCCCGCTGGTGATGTCGAAGGGCCCGGCGAGACTGGTCGGCATGTTGTACTCGATGACGATTCCCGAGGTGGTGACGCTGGCCGCCGCGTTCCCGAGTTGCTCGGTCACCCACAGCCTGCCGTCGGAGCCGCTGGTGATGCCCCACGGGAAGGCGTTGGGGTCGTCCAGTGAGTATTCGGTGAAGTCGCCGTCCGTGGTGACGGAGCCGACCTTCCCGTTGGCGTCGGCGTACCACACGTTGTCGTCCGGCCCGGTGGTGATCCCTATGGGCGTCGCCCCCGAGGAGGGGATGGCGAACTCGGTGATGTCCCCGTCCGGGGTGATCTGGCCGATCTTGCCGACGAACGATTCGGTGAACCACAGGTTGCCGTCGGGCCCGGCCGTGATCCGCATCGGGTAGGCGTCGGCGGTCGGCAGGGCGTACTCCGTGATGGTCCCCGAGGTGGTGATCCGGCCGATCTTGTTGCCGATCGTCTCGACGAACCACAGGGCGCCGTCGGGGCCCGCGGTGATGCCCCAGGGGTAGGACCCCGCGTTGGGCAGCGCGTACTCCGTGATGACACCGGAGGTGGTGATCCGGCCGATCTTGTCGCCGGTCGCCTCGGTGAACCACAGGGCGCCGTCCGGTCCGGTGGTGATGTGCCCCGGCTCGGCGTCGTCGGTCGGCACGGCGAACTCGGTGAAGTCGCCGCCGGTGGTGACGCGTCCGATGTTGCCGGCGTAGTTCTCCGTGAACCACAGCGCGCCGTCGGGACCCGAGGTGATGCCGACGGGCCCGGACGTATGGGTCGGGGTGTCCATCTCCGAGACCGTGGGAACCCGCGCCGCGTCGCCGGAGCCGGACGACCTGGCGAGCGGGCGCGGCCGGTGGACGGGACACCGCATGTGCCGGTGCTCCGGCATCCGCTTCAGCTTCTGGCAGATCCGCACCCATGGCGGTGGCGGCTTCGGACGCTCGCCCGGCCCGGCGGCGGCACCGGCGGGCAGGCCGGTGAACAGGGGCGCGGCCGTCGCCAGGGCCAGCGCCATCGCCGCGAGCGGGCGGCGGAGGTGTCGTGAGAAGCGGGGCATGGCATCCCTTCGGCTGAGGAGCGACACGAGACACCGGATCGGAAGCCGCGCCGCCGGCCCGGCGGGCCTCACTATGGCCGACCTGCCTGACCGGCCGCCGACCCGCCGCGTCCGTGGCGGGTCACGAGACCGCCAACTCCTGTGCGGAGCGGGGACGGTCAGGCGACCGAGTGCGTGATGGTCCCGGTGTAGACACCGGCGGCCGCGTTGGACGGGATGGTGATGACCACGGTGGGCTGCCAGCTCGTCGACATCGGCGTCGCCTGCTTGCGCCCGCTGAACGCGGTGACCGGCGAGGTGAGGGCCACCCGGCTGGCCGCGGTGGGCTGACCGGGGTTGCGGGTGCCCACCCCGGACGACGCGGTGACCGGTCCCGACCAGTAGAAGACGTTCGCCGTCGTGATCGTCTGCGTGGGGGTGCCGCTGCCGGTGGTGAAGTTCGTGGCGGACACGGTCGCCGTCCAGGGAGGGATTCCTCCCCTGGAGTCGGCCACGGTCACCGTGCCCATGGAAGCGCTGATCGTGCCGCCCTGCGCGACGCTGCCGAGGTTCGCCGAGCCGGGCACGGTGATCGTCAGCGGGTCGGCCCGCAGGGGGACCAGCACCGTTCCCGTGTCGGCCCGCGCCGCCGGCGCGAGGCCGGGCACGGCGGACAGCGAGGCGGACAGCGCGGCGGGCAGCGCGACCGGCGCAGCGATCGACGCGACCAGCGTCGCCGTCACGATCACGCCCGCACCGACCTGCCGCATGTGTGGCCTTCCTCGTCGCCCTGCCGTCGTTCCGCCGCCACGCGGCCGATCTCGCCCGTGAACGACCCACGGCAGGTTAGGGCGCCGAAGCGGCGTCCGGCCGTCGCCACGCCGAGACCAGCCGTAACCGTGGACATCGGGCCGCACGTCTCCGCCGGTCGTCATCTGATCACAAAGGGTCTCCAGACGTCGGCGGAAGAACCGTGTCGTAGGCCCCCGACCGGCCAGGATGTCACCGACCGCGGCCCGGACGGGGCATCGCATCGAGGGAGGAGATCGGCAGATGGGCAAGAGGAGTGTCGCCGCACCGTCGGCGGGTGCCGCGGGACTGGCGCTGGTCGCGGCGCTGACGATGACGCCGGCGGCGCAGCCCGCTCTGGCGGGCACGTGCCCCGCCTCCACCACCTGCCCCACGACCGTCACCTTCACCGTCAACGCCCCCGACGGTCTGACGATCACCGTGCCCGAAAGTCCCGTCAACATCGGCAGCGGCGCGCCGGGAGGCCAGATCAGCGGCTTCCTGGGCCCGGTGACGGTGTCCGACCAGCGCGCGGTGCTCACCGCGACGTGGGTGGCCACGGTGTCGGCCGCCGTGGGGGGCTTCACCACCGGCGGCGGCACCGCTGCGGAGACCGTGCCCAACACCGAGGTCCTCTACTGGTCCGGTCCGGCGACGGCCACCACCGGCACCGGCACGTTCGTGCCGGGGCAGGTGGACGCGGCGGCCGCCCAGTCGCTCGACGTGTCGCGCACCGCGTTCAGCAAGACGAGCGGCTCCGGCGACAACTCCGCCACATGGGACCCGACCATCGTCGTCAACGTCCCCGCCCAGGCCGTGGCGGGCACCTACACCGGCACGGTGAACCACTCCGTTGCCTGACCGCTCGGCCCGCAGGGCCATCGCCTCCGGCCTGTTCGCGATCGTGCTGCACACGGCGGTCGTCGCACCGGCGGCCGCCGCCGGCGACCCGCACCGGCACCGCCCGGAGAGGTTCGGCATCCGGCTGCTGGAGATTCCCGAGAACCGCCTGGACGATCCGCGCTCGCACGCGTTCATCGTCGACCACGTGAATCCCGGCACCACGTTCACCCGGCGTCTCGAGGTCTTCAGCACCTCGCCGGTGCGGCAGCACGTGAACGTGTATCCCGCCGCGGCCCGGGTCGGCGACGAGGGCTTCACGTTCGCCCCCGCGCGCACCGGCAACGAGCTGACCTCATGGATCACGCTCGACCGGACGGCGGTGGACCTGCCGCCGCACGGCCACGTCCCGGTGACGGCCACCGTAGCGGTGCCGCCCACGGCTTCCAAGGGCGAGCGTTACGCCGTCATCTGGGCGGAGATCTCCTCGGCCTCGCCCGGCCCGTCGGGCAACGTCGCGCTCGTCAACCGGATCGGCGTCCGCACCTACCTGGACGTGGGCCCAGGCGGCGAACCGCCGACGAGCTTCCGGATCGGCGAGGTGACCGCCGGGCGCACCGACGGCGGGCAGCCGCGGCTGGTGGCCGAGGTCGGCAACACGGGGGAGCGCGCCGTCGACCTGGAGGGCGAGGTGCGGCTGTCGGAGGGGCCGAGCGCGCTCAGCGCCGGGCCGTTCCGCAGCACCCGCGCCACCACCCTGCCTCCCGGCGGCCACGGTCAGGTGACCGTGCTGCTGGGCCACGACCTGCCCGCCGGGCCCTGGAGGTTCCGGCTCACCCTGCGCAGCGGCCGCGTCAGCCGTACGGCCGGCGGGACGATCACCTTCCCCCCGGCCGGAGAACGGGCCGTGGCGGAGGGCGACCCCAGTGTGCCGGTCCTCGCGGCCTGCGCCGCCGCGGCCCTCGCCGCCGCGGTCCTCCTGGTCGTGAACCTGCGCCGGTTCCGCCGCCGCCCCCTGGACGGCGAGGCGGCCTGACCCGCGCACCGGCCCGGCCCGTACGGACACCACACCCGGCGAGGGGCGGATCAGCGCTCCGCCAGAGCCCTGCGGACCGCGTCGAGGGCCTCCTCCTCGGAGGCCCCGAGGTGTCGCACGGCGCCGGCGAACTCCTCGGCGGCCTCGCGCAGGCGCAGGCGACCGCCCTGCGCGGCGAGATCGGTGATCGTCGCCGCGCGACCCCGGCGCAGTTCTACCAGGCCCTCGTCGCGCAGTTGCTGGTAGCCGCGCAGCACGGTGTGCAGGTTGATGCCGAGCGCCGCCGCGACGGCGCGCGCCGACGGCAGTTTGTCGCCGGGGACGGCCGTGCCCCTGGCGACCGCCGCGCGCACCGAGGCCGCCACCTGGTCGGCCAGGGGCTGAGCGGAGGACGGATCGACGACGATCAGCACTCGGCGGCTCCCCTGACACGGGCGAGGGACGCGTTCACCAGCGCGGCGGCCGTATCGGCGTTCCGGGTCGAGTACAGGAACTCCCGGCCGTCGGTGAGCCGGAGGGCCAGCACCGGACCACGGCCGCTCACGTATCCCCATCCTCTGCTACTGCCGATCATGCCGAGTCCCCTGCCGGACGCCTCCGTCCGCACCGAGGCGAAGAGCACCGTGTCGTATGGCACGGCCCGCCGCAGGCCGCCGAGCCAGGGCAGGCTCACCTCCACGCCGCTGCCGTCGATGCGGAGCCGGGTGCGCGCCGAGAGGACCGCGATGAGCCCCATCAGCGCCATCAGCGTCGCCCCCTGCCAGGAGCGTGAGAGGTTGAAGAGCCCGAACCAGCCGAAGGCGAGCATCGCGGCCCCCTGCAGGAGGGAACGCGGATACCAGGCGGACACCGCGTAGACGGCCCGCTGGGCCGGCGCGAGCGGCAGCAGGGGCACCCCGGGGGGCGGTGCGGTGCGCGCGCCGGGCGCAGGCGGCAGGGGACCCGACAGCCACCAGCCCGCGGCGCCTCCGAGAAGGGTAAGACCGATTTCGGCCGGAACCTCCCACGCCGGCGGGGCCGCGGGCCGCGCGGAGTCGATCAATGCCGTCACCGCGACACCGTTTCCCGCCGCCATCGGGACGCTCGTGGCGACGGAGCACGTGACCAACCAGCGCTGCAACTCGGGCCAGCGCCAGTAGTGCGTGAACGCGGCGAGGAACACCACCTCGAAGACCCCTGCGGAGAGGGCGACCAACCTCAGCCACTGACCCCATCCAGACGCGTACCGCGGCTCCCAAGCGGAGACGTAGGCCCGGTCGGGCAGCCGGTCCCGGAAGACGGCGAAGAGCAGCAGGAGAAAGAGGAGGGCGAGAAGGGGTGGCATGGCGGTCAGGACCAGGCGGCGCGGCCGGCCGGGTCGCGCGGCGTCGTACTGGGGGGAGTCGTACACGAGCCACCTCCCAAACTGTTTGCATGTCACCATAACAAGCAAACAGTTCCGCGAGGAGTCCCCACGGAGATCTCGTACGGTGGAGCCCGGCATGTCCGGAAGCGCAGGGTGGTCGCGGGCAATGACTCGATCGGATAACGGCCCGCCGATCCGCGCGTCCGTGCGTGTTCGATGTCCTTGATGCGGCCTGAAATGATCAGTTCTTTGGGGGAAGCGTGGTTACGGGCGAGGCGGTCCGGACGTCCGGCCGGAGACCGGGTGCGGACGCGAAGGACTGGCCCCGCTGGACCCCGCTGCTCGCGGGCCTGCTGACCACCTGTGTCGCCATCTCCGGCACCACGGCGTCGCTGTCGGGCGACGAGGTGGCGACCTACAGCGCCGCGGTGGCCCGGCCGCTGAGCGGGCTGTGGGGACTCGTCCAGCAGATCGACGGCCACTTCCTGCCCTACTACCTGCTCATCCATGTCTGGTCATGGCTGGGGGATGCCGAGTGGTGGCTGCGCCTGCCCTCGGCCCTCGCGGCCGGTGTGGCGGCGGGCTTCCTGGCCGACCTCGGCCGCCGGCTGGCCGGTCCTCGGGCGGGCGTGCCGGCCGCGGCGCTGTTCGCCGTCCTGCCGTCGGTGTCCTATCACGGTGCCAACGCCCGGCCGTACGCGTTCGCGGCGGCGGCGGCCGTCGTCTCCGCCTGGGCGCTGCATCGGGTGGCCGAGGCGCCCACAGGCTCCCGGATCCGCTGGTACGCGGCGTCGGTGGCGCTGCTCGGCTGTACGCACCTGTTCTCGGTCCTGGTGCTTCCGGCCCAGTTCCTGGCCGCCCTGCTCGTCCTGCCCCGCCGTACGTTCCTGACCAGGATCGTCCCCGCGACGGCGGTGGGGTGCGTCCCCCTCGCGATCCTCGCCCTGGTGGGCTGGGGTGAGCGCCACGCGATCAGCTGGATCCAGCCGCACGGGCCCGACGTGCTGCTGAAGTTCCCCAAGCACGCGGCGGGCTCCGACCTCGCCGGGCCGCCGCTGTTCGCCCTCGCCGTCGTGGGGGTGGTGATCCTGCTGCGCAGGTCGGTCCCCTGGGGGGTCCTCGCCGGCGGCTGGCTCGTCCTCCCGCCCGTGCTGCTGCTCGTGATCGACGCGCTGGTGACCCCGGCGTACGTGGACCGTTACGTGTTCGTCGCGGCGCCCGCCCTGGCCCTGGCGGGAGGCGTGGCCCTGGCCTCGGTCCGCCTGGCCCCCGTCCCCTTCGCGCTGGTCTGCGCGCCCGTCGTCCTCGCCGTCGCGCTGCTGGGGCTGCCCGCACAGGCCGACTACCGGCAGCGCAACGGCCACTACGACGACTTCCCCGGCGCGGCCGGCGTGATCCGGGCGCGGGAGCGCCCCGGCGACGCCATCGTGTACGGCCAGAGCCGGCTGCGCACCGGCTTCGTCTACTACGGCCGCGAGGGCCTCCCCGAGGACGTGCTTGTCAGGGGGCCGGGCCCGGCCTTCGAGTACGCGGAGCGGGACGACCTCGCCGAGGCCCTGGCGGGGCGCCGCCGGGTCTGGGTGGTCTGGCGGGGGACGAAGCAGGCCGGGCTGACGGGGAAGAAGATCCCCAAGGTGGCCGCCGTGCGCGCGGCCGGATATCGGCTCTCGACGGCCTGGCACTCGGCGGAGCTGCCGGGCCTGACCGTCGCACTGTTCGAGCGCGTGCGCGGCAAGGGCTGAGATTTGTGGACCGTTTCATCACGGTTGGACATCACGCGAAAGAGTAATTGCCAAATGTGAGTAAAGTTTCTCTTCATGCGACTTACGGTGAAGAGACTTCTGCCTGCCTGTCTCCTAACCGCGGCGTCGATCGCGGGACTCCAGCATCCGGCCGCGGCCACGGCCGGCTCGGCCGTCCTCGGGCGGGCGGCGGCCCCCGCGCACGTGACTCAACAGCAAGCGCGGGCGGCCAGGGTGCCGACCGTGGTCCTCACCTTCGACGACGGCACGGCCGACCATCTCGCCGTCGCCAGAATGCTGAGCAGGCGCGGCCTCAAGGGCACCTTCTACGTCAACAGCGGCCGCCTCGGCAAGCGCGGCTTCCTGAGCGCCGCCGCGCTGCGGGCCATCGCGAAGGAGGGGCACGAGATCGGCGGCCACACCCTTCAGCATCCGCACCTGCCGGAGATGTTCGACGCGGCGCAGCAGACGGAGATCTGCGACGACAGGCGGGCGCTGCTGAAGATGGGCTTCGCCGTGCGGTCGTTCGCCTATCCCTTCGGTGCCTCGGACGAGGCAAGCAAGCGGATCGCGATGAGCTGCGGCTACAACAGCGCGCGCGACATCAACGGCTTGTACCGGCCGGACAGCTGCAGCGCCTGCCCGGTCACAGAGACGATTCCGCCCGCGGACCTCGCCGCCGTACGCGTGACGAGCCAGACCCGCCTGCCGCGCACGGCCCGCACGCTCCGTGAGTTCGTCACGCGCGCCCAGCGGGAGGGCGGCCCCGGCATGGTGACCTTCGTGTTCCACGAGATCAAGGACGAGCCGCGGGACAAGTACGCGACGGCGCCCAAGGAGTTCGCCGCCTTCGTCGACTGGGTGGCCCGGCAGCGGAAAGCCAAGAAGATCGACGTGAGGACGCTGGGCGACCTCGTCGGCGGGAGCCTGTCGCCCGTTCCGTGATCCCGGCTGCCGCGCCAGGTCACAGCGAGTCGTCAGGTTGACCGCAAGGGTCACAGGGATTCACAAGGTTCGGCTGATAAAAGTTCACCAGCCTGTAAAACGGACGCGCGGGAGGGACACCGTGACGGTGACGACCGGCATGTGCTCGCCGTACGGCTTCACGCGCAGTCCCACCGAGGAGACCGCGACGCTGTCCTGGAGCGACGGCCGGTGGACGATGGGAGGCCGGCCGTTGGCCGTCCCCGCGCAGGCCGCCGACGTCGCCGCCCTCCGGCCGCTGCGCGGGCTACGGGTGGAGTGGCCGGAGGAGCCCGCCGCCGAGGCGCTGGACGCGGTCGGCGGCCTGGCCGCCGCGGGGGTGCCGCTCGCCTTTCATGATCCGCCGAGGTGGGTGCGCGAGGCCGATCCCGTGCTCGCCGGCCTGGCCGCGGCCTGGACCCCCGAGGCCGGCGACGGCAGGCCCGACTCGGTCGCCGACCTGCGCAGGGAAGAGCACAGCGTGCGTCTGCGCAGGCACGCGCTGCGGGCCAGGGGCGTCGGCACCGGCCTCGCCCCGGTGACCGTCGTCATGGCCACGCGGCGGCCCCACTACGTGGGCCACGCGCTGCGGCAGCTCGCCCGCCAGCGCGGCGTCGGTCTGGAGGCGGTCGTCGCCCTCCACGGGTTCCCGGCCGCGCGGGTGCGCGAGGCGGTCGAGGAGTTCCCCCACCCGATAACGGTGATCGAGGCCGAGCCGGACGCGCCGCTCGGGACGGTGCTCAACATGGCGGCGGCACGGGCGTCCACCGGCATCGTCGCCAAATGGGACGACGACGACTGGTACGGCCCCGAGCACCTGGCCGACCTGCTGCTCGCCATGGCCTATTCCGGGGCGGAGCTGGTCGGGACCGCGCCGGAGTTCTTCTACCTCCAGCCTCTTCACACGACGATCCGCCGCGTGGACTACAGCAGCGAGGTGTGGGCCGACCACGTCGCGGGCGGCACGATCCTGCTCGGCCGTGAGATCTTCGAGCAGGCCGGCGGCTTCGGGCCGCGGGACCGCGGGGAGGACGCACACCTCCTGCGCGCGGTCGAGGCGGCCGGCGGCCGCGTCTACCGCACCCACGGCCTGGGCTACGTCCTGCGGCGATCGGTCGGCGCCGACCACACCTGGAACCTTCCTCTTGCCCACTTCCTGCGAGTCGCCGCGAACCAGTGGCGCGGCTTTCGCCCGAGTGTGATTTTGGAAGCACGATGACGCCACGCATCAGGGGAAACGACTACACCGTCCTCCAGCCGCCCGCCCTCGGGTCGTCGTGGACGCCCCGCCTGCGGGTCAGCGTGGTGATCCCCGCCTACGCCGACCAGGTCAAGCTCGATCTCACGCTCGCCGGACTGGCCAGGCAGACGTACCCGGCCGACCTGCTCGAAGTGATCGTGGTCGACAACGGCAGCGAGCCGCCGCTGCGCCTTCCGGAGATCCGGCCCCGCGACACGCGGCTGCTGGTCTGCGCGGCGCCGGGCCGGGCCAGGGCGCGCAACACCGGGCTGGCCGCCGCGACGGGCGACGTCATCCACTGGATGGACTCCGACGTCGTTCCCGAACCGGAGGAGGTGGAGGCGCACATGCGCTGGCACCACCTCGCGCCCTATCTGTCGGTCACCTCCTACCTGCGCTTCACCACCGCCCCGCTGCCCTGCCCCGCGGACGTCGCGGGAACGGACGACCTGGCGAAGCTCTTCGAGCCGGCGGAGCCGCACGCCTGGATCGAGGACCTGGTGCAGCGGTCGGACGGGCTGCTCCGCTCGCCGCGGCCGTTCAGCATCCACATCGGCGGCGCGTCGTCAGTCTCCGCCCGGCTGTTCGAGCGGGCCGGGCCGATGGACCCCGCGATGATCCTCGGCCAGGACACCGAGATGGGTTACCGGCTCGCGCAGGCGGGCGCGGTCTTCATCCCCGACCCGCAGGCCAGGGCCTACCATCTCGGCCCGTCCATGCGCATGCGCGACAGCGCGCCGATCAGCCGGGTCAGCCACGCCCTGGTCACCGACCGGGTCCCCGGCTACCGGTGGCTGCGCACCCATCCCTCGCGGCAGTGGAAGATCCCGCAGGTGGAGGTCCTCGTGGACGCCACCGCGGGGTCATACGACGACGTCAGGGCCACCGTGGACGGCGTGCTGGCCGGCACGGTGACCGACCTCGCCGTGGTGCTGACCGGTCCATGGGACGAGCTCGCGCCCGAGCAGCGCGCGCCGCTCAAGGACCCGCGCCTCGACCTCGTGCTGCTGCGGGCCCACTACACCCACGAGGGCCGGGTGCGGCTGGCCACGACGGCGTCCGACACCCAGTCGCCGTACCGCCTGCGCATCCCGCCCGGCTGGGTGCCGGAGGAGGACAGCCTCGGACGGCTGCTCGACGTGCTGCGCGGGCGGGAACGCGGACTGGTGAGCGTGCTCCTGGCCGAGGACCCCGAAGGCGTCACCGCCGCCCGTCTGGAACGCACCGAGGCGTTCTCCCGCGCCGCCCTCGTCGCCGAGGAGAGCGAGGATCTCGACGACGCCGTCGACGAGATGTTCGGCACCTACTGGGTCGACGGCGAGACCTTCGGCTTCCGGGCCGCCGCGGAGGCCCCGGCCTATGTGAATCCGCGCACCGCCTATCGCAAGCGGGTGCAGGCGCAGGCCGAGGTCGAGCGGCTGACCAAGGAGGTCGAGCGGCTGCGCGGACAGGTGACCAGATGGCGCGACGAGGCGGCGCGGTGGCGCAAGTCCGCCGTCGAGTTCCGCCGGGAGATCGGCACCCTGCGGCGGCAGGTCTCGGCGCTGCGCGGGCAGATCTCGGCGCTGCACCGCGCCCGCAGCCTGCGTGGCATCGCCCGGGGTTTCAGCCGGCCCTTCACGTTCAAGAAGACCTGACCGCCCCGTCCCCGCCGACGTGAGGCGAGCCATCCCGCCCCCTCCCCCGCCGACGCCGGGCAGGCCGTCCCGTGCGGGCCCGCGACCGGCGGCTGCCCTTTCCGGTGCCACGCGACACGGCGCCGCGGGTCGCGGAGCCGGGCGCCGGCCACCGGATGGGTCAGGAACGGCGGAACAGGCCGCGGCGGCGCGCCGGTGTGGCCTCCGGTTGCGGGCCATGAGCCGACGCCGGTTGCGGGGCTTGGGCCGCGGCCGGTTCCGGGGTGGTCCGCGGCGCGGCGGACGTGGCCGGTTTCGCCGGCGTCCTGGGAAGCTCCTCGAACTCGCTCGCCGCGCCGTGCCGCACGCCGTGGGTCTGGTCGATCACGTCGGCCCGGTCCTCGCCCGGCGTGGCGAGCCGGCGGGCGCGCGCGACGGCCTCGGTCCGCTCCAGGGTGGCCGTGCCCCCACCGGGCAGATCCAGGACCAGCAGGCCGATCCGCTCCTCCGACATCGCCTTGACCGCCCGCTCCAGCAGCGCCGGAGCCGGCGGGGCGTCGACGGGCGCCGTGTAGCGGAAGGGGACGGGCGCGGCGGTCGGCGCCGCCCGTTCCGCGAACCGCACCCGCGCGTCGTGCCCGAACGCCGCCCTGACCAGGGCGAGGTCGAACGCGCCGGTCCCCGGCGCCCACCTGCGTCCGCCTTCGAGCGACGACCAGGGGCCGGCCAGCGTCACCACGACGTCGGTGAGTGTGCCGCGCAGCACCGCGTCGACCGCGGCGACGATCCGCCGCTCGTCCGCCCCGGTCACGTCGAAGACGACCTCGACGTACGGCACGAGCCAGCGCCGGCCGGGCTCCTTGCGCAGGTCGCGGCGGAGCGGGACCCGGTGCGCCAGGTGGGCCTCGACGAGCCGGACGATCGACTTGCCGTGTTCACCGCGCTGGGCCGGCAGGCCGAGATGTACGGCGCGGGCCTCCATGTCGGGGACGAACACCGCCCCCGCCTGGGCGAGCCGGTAGGCGAAC
This sequence comes from Microbispora sp. NBRC 16548, assembly GCF_030268985.1. Taxonomy (NCBI): domain Bacteria; kingdom Bacillati; phylum Actinomycetota; class Actinomycetes; order Streptosporangiales; family Streptosporangiaceae; genus Microbispora; species Microbispora sp. NBRC 16548. The sequence continues at coordinate 218,539 of NZ_BSSF01000008.1, read as the reverse complement.
TCGGTGTCCTGGCCGCGCACCACCTCGGGGTCGAAGCCCCGGACCTCGTCGAGCAGGGCCCGCCGTAGGGAGACCGTCGGGCCGGTGCACACCTGGTAGGGGTTCTTGCTGGCCCGCAGGCCGTCGAGGCGGCGGATGGTCTCCTCGGTCGAGCTGGACACCAGCGCCGACGGGTCGAACAGGTCCTCAGGCGAGCCGTGCCGTACGGCCTCGTGGACCTGCCCGGGGGTGAGGGCCGGCTCCTCGGCGAACTTCTTGCCGCCGATGGTGACGAGATAGTCGGTGAGGTGATGCCAGCGGAACAGCGCCTCCAGGTGCTCCCGCGAGATCACCATGTCGGCGTCGAGACGCTGCACTATCTCGCCCTCGGCCGCCGCGATGCCTGCGTTCATCGCGTGCCCGGCGCCCCATCCGCCGGGCGGGACGACCACGACACGGGTGTTTTCCGGCCGCAGATCGGGCAGGCGCAGCGGAGGGTCGCTGCGGTCGTCCACCACGATCACCTCGGTGAGGTGCGCGGGATAGGTCTGCGCGGCCAGCGCGGCCAGCGTCAGGTCGAGGCGGTGCTGCCCGCCGTGCGCGGGGATGACGACACTCGCGCCGAGTGTGGGCGTCCAGCCGCCGATGGGCGGCGGCGTGAGCGGAGAGTAGTCGTTGTGGCGAATCCTCGGCCGGGGCTCCACGCCCGTCAGGTGGGCCAATCCTCGTCCTCTACAGCGATGGTCAAAGGGCTGGTCCACACTAGCGAAACCCGCTGACGGTTCCCTAAGGTGACGCCCAATATGTCCATTTGGTGGACAACGGAGTCCGCACGTCAAACGGTTGGCCGTAGACTCGGTGACCGATACCCCTGGTGACACGCGTGTGCGCGCGTGGGAGGAGCGACCAATGTTCAGGGCTTGGCGTGGCCTGATCGAGGAGTACCGCGACCGTCTGCCGGTCTCCACGACGACGCCCGTGGTGACCCTGCTCGAGGGCGGTACGCCGCTCGTCCCGGCCAGGCGGGTGTCCCAGATCACGGGCTGTGACGTCCATCTGAAGGTCGAGGGCCTCAACCCGACCGGCAGCTTCAAGGACCGCGGCATGACCGTGGCGATCAGCAAGGCCGTGGAGGAGGGCGCCCAGGCGGTCATCTGCGCGTCCACCGGCAACACCAGCGCCTCGGCCGCCGCCTATGCCGTACGGGCCGGGCTGACCTGCGCCGTCCTCGTGCCGCGCGGGAAGATCGCGATGGGCAAGCTCGCCCAGGCCCTGGTGCACGGCGCCAGGCTGCTCCAGGTCGAGGGCTCGTTCGACGACTGCCTGGAGATGACCAGGAAGCTCGCGGAGACCTACCCGATCGCGCTGGTCAACTCCGTCAACCCGCACCGCCTGCAGGGCCAGAAGACGGCGGCCTTCGAGATCGTCGACGCGCTCGGCGACGCGCCCGACGTCCACTGCATCCCGGTCGGCAACGCCGGCAACATCTCGGCCTACTGGATGGGCTACAAGGAGTACGCCGACGACGGCGTGGCCACCAAGCGGCCGCGCATGCTGGGATTCCAGGCAAGCGGCGCGGCGCCGCTGGTCGGCGGCAGCCCCGTGACCCACCCGCAGACGATCGCCACGGCGATCAGGATCGGCAACCCCGCCTCGTGGCGGCTCGCCGAGGCCGCACGCGACGAGTCCGGCGGCGACATCCAGGCCGTGACCGACCGCCAGATCGCCGCGGCGTACAAGCTGCTCGCGCAGGAGGAGGGCGTGTTCGTCGAGCTCGCCTCCGCCGCGAGCGTCGCCGGCCTGCTCCAGGCGCACGAGCAGGGCCTGCTCACGCCGGGGCAGCGGGTCGTGTGCACCGTGACCGGCAACGGCCTGAAGGACCCCGACTGGGCCATCTCCGGCGCTCCGGCGCCCGTGACGATCCCGATCGACGCCTACGCCGCCGCGGCCGCGCTGGGACTGGCCTGACCGGCCCTCTCATTCCCGCCCATCAAAGGGTTCAGGTGACGAATTGACGGACAGTCACGGCGTCGTCGTCCGCGTGCCGGCGACGAGCGCCAACCTCGGCCCCGGTTTCGACAGCCTCGGCCTCGCGCTCGACCTGTACGACGAGGTGGAGGCCGAGATCTCCGGCTCGCCCGGCGTGCGGATCAACGTGGAGGGCCAGGGCGCCGGTGAGCTGGACGAGGGCGAGGGCCACCTCGTCGTCAGGACGATGCGCGCGACGTTCGACCGCATGGGGTTCGCCCAGCCGGACGGCATCGCGCTGCGCTGCCACAACCGCATTCCGCACGCGCGCGGGCTCGGCTCGTCGTCGGCGGCGATCTGCGCCGGCATCCTCGCGGCCCGCGCCCTCGCGCGCGGGCGGGGCGCGGGGGATCTACCGGACGCCGAGGTGTTCGCGCTGGCCACGGAGCTGGAGGGGCATCCCGACAACGTGGCGCCGTGCCTGGCGGGCGGTCTCACCATCGCCTGGACGGACCAGTCGCGGGCGGCGAGTATGGTGAAACTGACTCCGCACGAGGACGTCCGGCCGGTGGTGTTGATCCCGGATTTCCGGTTGTCCACGGAGGAGGCTCGGGGGCTGCTGCCGAAGGACGTACCGCATTCGGACGCGGCGGCCAACGCGGGGCGGGCGGCTCTGCTCGTCGCGGCGCTCACGCAGAGACCGGAACCGGATCTCCTGCTCGCCGCCACCGAAGACCGCCTGCACCAGAGGTACCGCGCGCCCGCGATGCCCCGCACCGCCGAACTGGTGCGACGGCTCCGCGAGGCCGGGGTGCCCGCCGTCGTCTCGGGGGCCGGTCCGACGGTTCTCGCGTTGACGACACGGGATACCAAGGATTTGATCGCGCCAGAAGTGGGTAATGACTGGCACATCCAGCCAATGAACGTCGACCCGCTTGGTGCGTACGTTCGGTTTCCCGAGACACGCTGATGCTTCTTCGACCTTCAGGGAATAGCTGTGCGCGCTGGTGATGTTAGGCTGATAGCCGCACCAGGTGCCCCCGTGTTGGGTGCGTGCTTGTCATTCGCACATCGCTGCACTTCGCCTCGCGTCCTTCGACGCGGGCAGGGCGATTTCCCCGAAACCGTTTCCTCCAGTCGGCACACCCTCGGGTGGCATGGCAGGAGGCGGCGTTCTCGGAGACATGCGCGTTCGAACCACCAAGACATCTGGTCGGTGGCGGCAATCCGGGGGATCGCCCCCGGGCACCTACCGCTCGCGAATCCCGAGGGTCACCGACACATGAGATTCGCGAAGCCCGACCCGGTCTGTCCCGCCGGGTCGCATCACCGGGACGCCTGGACGCACGATTCTGGCGCCCGACCCCTGGGAAGGACCCTTAGTTGAGCGACACCACCGAACTCCTCTCCGACGGCCAGGCCGCCGGCGACACCCCCACTTCCGCCCCGGCCCGTCCGCGACGTCGCTCCGGCACCGGCCTGGCCGGCATGGTGCTCCCCGAGCTTCAGGCCCTGGCGACCAGCCTCGGCATCACGGGGACCGGACGGATGCGCAAGAGCCAGCTCATCGCGGCCATCCAGGAGAAGCAGGGCGGGTCGGGAGAGGCCGCGGCCGAGCCGAAGGCCGCCGCCGAAGCGCCCGCCGTCGTCGAGCGCCCCGCCCGTGGCCGTCGGGAACGTTCCCGCGCCGCCGCGGCGCCCGCACCCGAGGCCGCGCCCGCCGCCACGCCTGCCGCCGAGCCCGTCGTCGCGGCTCGTGAGGAGCGTCCCGTGGTCGAGGCCGCGCCGGCCGTGGCCGCCGAGGCCACGCAGAACGGCGTCGCCGCCGTCGCCGAGCCGCAGGCCGAGGCCGCCCAGTCCGAGACCCGCGCCGAGCGGCCCGAGCGCGGCGACCGCCGCGAGCGCCGCACGCGAGGCGAGCGGGGCGAGCGAGGCGAGCGAGGTCGCGAGCGCGACGGCCGCGGTGACCAGCGCGGTGACCAGCGCGGTGACCAGCGCGGTGACCAGCGCGCCGCCGACGCTGGAGACGGCGGCCAGGGCCGTCGTGACCAGCAGGGCCGCGGCGACAACCGCGCCGACGGCCGTGACGGCCGTGACGGGCGTGACGGGCGTGACGGCCGCTCCGACGGGCGCGGCGACAGCCGTACGGACAGCCGCACCGACGGCAAGGGCGACCAGCAGGGCGAGGACAGCCGCGGGCGCCGTGGCCGCTTCCGCGAGCGTGGCCGCCGCGGGCGCGACCGCTTCGAGGGCAACGAGCCGGTCATCGGCGAGGACGACGTCCTGATCCCGATCGCCGGCATCCTGGACATCCTCGACAACTACGCCTTCGTGCGGACCAGCGGCTACCTGCCGGGCTCGAACGACGTCTACGTCTCGCTCGCCCAGATCCGCCGCAACGGCCTGCGCAAGGGCGACGTCATCACCGGCGCCGTCCGGCAGCCGAGGGACGGCGAGCGGCGCGAGAAGTTCAACGCCCTCGTCCGCCTCGACACCGTCAACGGCATGGACCCGGAGCAGGCCCGTCAGCGGCCCGACTTCAACAAGCTCACGCCGCTCTACCCGCAGGAGCGCCTGCGCCTGGAGACCGAGCCGAACGTCCTGACCACGCGGATCATCGACCTCGTCTCGCCGATCGGCAAGGGTCAGCGCGGCCTGATCGTGTCGCCGCCCAAGGCCGGCAAGACCATGGTGCTCCAGGCGATCGCCAACGCGATCACGCACAACAACCCCGAGTGCCACCTGATGGTCGTCCTCGTGGACGAGCGTCCGGAAGAGGTCACCGACATGCAGCGGTCGGTCAAGGGCGAGGTCATCCACTCGACCTTCGACCGCCCGGCCGAGGACCACACCACCGTCGCCGAGCTCGCCATCGAGCGGGCCAAGCGCCTGGTGGAGCTGGGCCACGACGTCGTCGTCCTGCTCGACTCGATCACCCGTCTCGGGCGCGCCTACAACCTCGCGGCGCCCGCGAGCGGCCGCATCCTGTCCGGTGGTGTCGACTCGACCGCGCTCTACCCGCCGAAGCGGTTCTTCGGCGCCGCCCGCAACATCGAGAACGGCGGCTCGCTGACGATCCTCGCCACGGCTCTCGTCGAGACCGGCTCCAAGATGGACGAGGTCATCTTCGAGGAGTTCAAGGGCACCGGCAACATGGAGCTCAAGCTCAACCGGTCGCTCGCGGACAAGCGCATCTTCCCGGCGGTGGACGTGGACGCGTCCGGCACCCGCAAGGAGGAGATCCTCATGGCCAAGGAGGAGCTGTCCATCGTCTGGAAGCTCCGCCGCGTCCTCCACGCCCTCGACATGCAGCAGGCGCTGGAGCTCCTTCTCGAGAAGATGAAGGAGACCAAGTCCAACGCCGAGTTCCTGCTCCAGGTGCAGAAGACCACGGTCAGCAACGACCGCGACTGACGCCCTTTCGACCGACGCCCCGGACGGCCGCGCCGTCCGGGGCGTCGGCGTGATCCGCCGATCCGCCGCCCGCCACCACCACGGTCGGCCCCGGGAATAGCACATGGCCTGGGATGGTTGGAGGATCTGGCACACTGGTAGCCGAACCGCAGCGGTACCGGTTCCCGCACCGCGCATCACAGGTGTGCCGATGCGCGCAGGCCGTGACAGACGGAGCGACCCGGCGACCGCGCCTAGCGTTAAGGACTGAGACATGAAGCCCGACATCCACCCGGAGTACGTGGTCACCCAGGTGACCTGCACCTGCGGGAACACCTTCACCACGCGTAGCACCGCCAAGAACGGCGTGCTCCACGCCGACGTCTGCTCCGCCTGCCACCCCTTCTACACGGGCAAGCAGAAGATCCTCGACACCGGTGGCCGGGTGGCGCGCTTCGAGGCGCGCTTCGGCAAGAAGGCCCAGAGCAAGTAGCTCCTCCAGGACGCCGGCTCGGGGGCGCCCCTCTCTTGGGGCGTCTCCGGGTCGGCGTTCTTGGTGATTACGGCCTTTACCGAGGAGCTTGAGCAAAGGAGTGTGCGGTGAACCTCGACGAGATCATGAGTGAGTACGCGGATCTGGAACTGCGGCTCGCCGACCCCGCCGTGCACGCCGACCAGAGCAAGGCGCGGACCTACGGCAAGCGTTACGCGGAGCTCACGCCGATCGTCGCGACCTACCGGGAGCTCGAAGGCGTACGGCAGGACCTCTCGGCGGCGCGCGAGCTGGCGGCGGAGGACCCGGCGTTCGCGGAGGAGGCGGCCGAGCTCGAGGGCCGCATCCCGGTGCTGGAGGAGAAGCTCACCCGTCTCCTGGTCCCGCGCGACCCCAACGACGACAAGGACGTCATCATGGAGATCAAGGCGGGCGAGGGCGGCCAGGAGTCGGCCCTGTTCGCCGGAGACCTCCTGCGGATGTACCTCAGGTACGCCGAGCGGATCGGCTACAAGACCGAGATCATCGACGCGCAGCACTCCGACCTCGGCGGCTACAAGGACGTCACCGTCGCCATCAAGGGCAGGGAGGGCGTCTGGTCGCGGCTCAAGTTCGAGGGCGGCGTGCACCGCGTCCAGCGGGTGCCGGTTACCGAGTCGCAGGGCCGCATCCACACCTCGGCCGCCGGAGTGCTCGTCTATCCGGAGGCCGAGGAGGTCGACGTCCAGATCGACCCCAACGACCTGCGCATCGACGTGTTCCGCTCCAGCGGCCCCGGCGGCCAGAGCGTCAACACGACCGACTCGGCCGTGCGGATCACCCATCTGCCGACCGGCGTCGTCGTCTCCTGCCAGAACGAGAAGAGCCAGCTCCAGAACAAGGAGTCGGCGCTGCGCATCCTGCGCGCCCGGCTGCTCGTGATGGCACAGGAGGAGGCCGAGGCGGCCGCGATGGCCGAGCGCAAGTCGCAGGTGCGCACGGTCGACCGCTCCGAGCGCATCCGCACCTACAACTTCCCGGAGAACCGCATTTCGGATCACCGCGTGGGCTTCAAGGCCTACAACCTGGACCAAGTCCTGGACGGCGATCTCGACGCGGTGATACAGGCTTTGCTCGACGCCGAACTCGCGGAGAAGCTGGCCGCTCATTCGTGAGCCCGCGGCGAGCCTGATGAGGGGACGATGGGAGAAACGGTGATGGACGTGGGTCGTCGAACGACGGTGGGCCGTCCCGGCGGCCCGTCTGCCCATGACCGACGATTCCCAGGCCACGCCGCGAGGACCGTGCTGTAAGAGACCATGACCTTCCTGCTCGACGAAATCGCCCTCGCCACCGCCCGGCTCGCCGAGGCGGGAGTGCCGTCACCGCGAACGGACGCCGAGGAGATCGCGGCATTCGTACACGGCGTCCCGCGCGGCATGCTGCACACGATCAAGGACGCCGACTTCGACGCGCGCTTCTGGGAGGGCGTCGCCCGGCGCGAGGCACGCGAGCCGCTGCAGCACATCACCGGCCGGGCCTACTTCCGCTACCTCTCCCTCGAGGTGGGGCCGGGCGTGTTCGTGCCCAGGCCGGAGACCGAGGTCGTGGCCGGCTGGGCGATCGACCGGCTGCGCGAGATGGACGTCGCCTCTCCCGTCGTGGTCGACCTCGGCACCGGTTCCGGGGCCATCGCGCTGTCGATCACACAGGAGGTCGCGCTGGCGCAGGTGCACGCCGTCGAGATCGACCCCGTGGCGTACGGCTGGGCCAAGCGCAACATCCTCGAACACGGCCAGGGCCGCACCACCCTGCATCCGGAGGATCTGGCCGACTGCCTGCCGGAACTGAACGGCCAGGTGGACCTGGTCATCTCCAATCCGCCGTACATCCCGCCTGGAGCGATCCCGCGCGACCCCGAGGTGCGCGACTACGATCCCTCGCGGGCCCTGTACGGGTCGGGTGAGGACGGGCTGGACGAGGTGAGAGCCGTCGAGCGAACGGCGCGGCGGCTGCTGCGGCCGGGCGGGTTCGCCGTGGTCGAGCACGCCGACCAGCAGGGCAACGCCGTCTATTGGCTGTTCGCCGAGGAGAACGGCTGGCGCGACGTGCGGTTGCGCCAGGACCTGACCGGCCGGGACAGGTTCGTCACGGCCCGGCTGACCCAGGACTGACTCGAACGGCCCGGTCGGTGGCCACGCGGCGGCGGAGCCGGGCGGGACACGTGGAAGGATGGCTTCGTGAGCCGACGGTTTGACTGTGCCGACCAGACGGAGCGGATGACCGGACTGGCCGAGGCGACCTCGGCGGTGCGGCGGGGCGAGCTCGTGGTGCTTCCCACCGACACCGTCTACGGGATCGGCGCCGACGCCTTCACCCCTTCCGCCGTCAACGCGCTGCTGGAGGCGAAGGGCCGGGGCAGGGACATCCCCGTGCCCGTCCTCGTGGGCACCGTACGGGCCGCCAACGCCCTGGTGGAGAGCCTCGGGACGTACGGGCAGGACCTGGTGGACGCCTTCTGGCCCGGGCCGCTCACGCTCATACTCAGAGCCAACCGGTCGCTGTCGTGGGACCTCGGCGACGCCAAGGGAACGGTCGCCGTCCGCATGCCGCTGCACCCGGTCGCGCTGGACCTCCTCAAGGAGACCGGCCCGATGGCGGTCTCCAGCGCCAACCGGTCCGGCAACCCGGCGGCCACCACGGTCGACGAGGCCGAGGAGCAGCTCGGCGAGTCGGTGGACGTCTACCTCGACGGCGGCCCCTGCGACGACAACGTGCCGTCCACGATCGTCGACCTGACCACCGCCGTCCCCCGGGTGCTGCGCAAGGGCGCGATCCCCGTGGACAAGATCCGTGGCCTCGTGGGATACCTCGCGACCGAGGAGTGACCGCGATCCGAGCGTACGTCTCACAGCGTGAGACGTCGTCAGGGCTCTGATCAGGGCGATCGATGCCGTCTGGCTATCGGGCTTCTTTACTGATGCCACCCCGGCTACCGTGAAGTGCGCCGATATCTCAGTGGAGGCGCGCCCATGGCCAAGCTCGACGGGATGGATCCGAAGCTCGTCCGTGAGTTGCTGTCGGAGGTTCAGCACGCCGCGAAGCAGATGGACGGCATCGAGGCCCGGGTCACCCAGTTGACGCGTACGGCAGGCGTCTCCGTGCACGTGACCCACCGGCCGTCGCAGGTCGCCGACGCGTGCTCGACGATGGTCAAGGACGTCACGAACCGCGTGACCCTGCTGGAGAAGAAGGAGAAACAGCAGAGCACGGGCCAGGCACCCACGGCCCGCGGGGCCTCCTTCACGGAGGAGAGGGACACCACCGCGCCGGCGGACGATCCGGCGCCGAAGTCCGGCACGCAGGGCGACAAGGGCGACGCCAAGCCTGACCACAAGCCTGACCACAAGGCCGACCACAAGGCCGACGGCAAGTCCGACCACAAGGCGGACGGCACATCCGGCCACAAGGCCGACGCGAAGACGGACGCGCACAAGCCCGAACACAAGGCCGACGGCAAGTCCGACGCGAAGCCGGATGCCAAGTCCGAGGGCAAGGCGGCCCACGACAAGCAGGACGCCATCCGTACGTCGTCGCATGGTTCCGGCGATTCCGGCGCGGCAGCGAAGGGTGAGACCTCCCACCGGGCGCACAGCGCCGCCGACGGCGCGACCCGCGCGAACGGCGACGGCGGAGGTCGCGGAGTGGCCGAAGGGAAGCTCGCGGGCAAGCCCTCCTACGGCACCGTCGAGGGTTCCCTCGCCCAGATGCCCTCCTCGACACACGGTCCGGTCCACCCCGCCGATACCGGCACGGCCACGGGGACGGGCACAGGCACGGGGACGCCGCCGGCCACCGGCGCGAGCGGCGACACCGGTGCGGGGACCGGCTCAGGTGCGGGCCAGGCGGGCGCCGACGGCGCCGCAGGCGGCACCGGCGACACGGGCGCGACCCGCGGCGACTCCGGCCAGGTTCACCAGCCCACCGGTCAGGGTCAGCCGGTCGGCGATGGTCAGGGTGTGGGGCAGGGCGTGGGCCAGGACCAGCCCACCGGTCCGGGTCAGCCTGCCGGCGGTGATCAGATCGTGGGTCAGGATCAGGGCGCGAACCACGCGCAGCCCGTCGGCGACAGCCAGGGTGCCGCTCAGAGCCAGTCCGACGGCGGCCGGCAACAGCCCGTCGCCCACGGGCAGGGCCAGAACCCGGTGCAGGACCAGAACCCGGGGCAGGGGACTTCGGTCGATCCGAAAGCGGCCGGGGAGCAACCCTCCTCGGGCGGAAACGACTCGGCGTTTTACGACACTCCCGGCAAGGATCACCCGGACGACATCGACCCCGCCGGTCGGCAGGTGACCGTCGTCGACGGGGTCAAGGTCGTCAGCACCCCGATGAACCAGCCCAGCGCCGAGCACCCGCAGGGCGTCCAGCCGATCGGCACGCCAGACGCGCAGACGGCGAGCGCCACCGGCGCGCACCCGGACGGGCCGCCCGGGTTGGTGCCACCCGCCGAGCCGACCAACCCGGCGGCGAACCAGCCTCCGCAACCCGGCCTCGCGCCCGGCGATCCCATGGGCGCCTACGTCGGCACGCCCGCGGACAACCTTTCCGGTGATCCGCTCGCGGGCGACAACCCGAACGCCGTGCAGGGGACTCCCGCCGGCCACGGCGCGGTGACGGCGAGCGCCGGCGGTCATGCATACACGGGCGACACGGCCGCAAGCGGTACGGCGACCGGGACATCGCATCCGGCGACCACGGCGGGTGCTACCGGTACGGCCGATGCGACCCATGCGGCGCCCGGGGCGACCGGGACCGCTCACCCGGCGGGCACGGCCGACGCGGCTCCCGCGGCACCCGCGGGGACGAATGCGGCGAACGGCGCGGCTCACGCGGCCGGGACGGCAGGTGCCACGGGCACGGCCGACGCGGCGCCCGCGACATCAGGCGCGACGGGTACGGTGACCGGCAGCCTGCAGGCGGTGGACGCTCCCGGCACCGGGCACGCGGCGGGAACGGGCACGGCGACCGGCAGCCTGCACGCGGTGGGGACGGCGGCCGGAGACGGCCACGTGGCCGGGACGGTCGGGGCTGCGGGCGCGACGGGTGCCGGCGGCGATGGCGCGACGGGCCACACCGGGACGACCGGTGTGAGCGACAGGGCCGACGGCGCGACCGGTACGAACGGGCGAGCGTGCGACAACGATGCCGCTACGGGCGCGATCGGGGCAGCCGGGGACGGCGCGGCGACGCATGACTCCGGCGCATACGGTGCGGGGACGCATGGTCATGGCATGCACGGTGCGGGAACGCAGGGGCATGACGCACACGGCGCGGCGGCACATGACGCGGGAACGAACAGCGCGGGGACCAACGGTGCGGCGGGGACGCCGGACACCGGCCAGGCTCCGGCTCCCGATCCCCGATCACTCGCCGCCGCGCAGCCCGGGGACGTGCTCACCTATCCCGCTCGCCACTCGGATGACGAGGCCGTGCCGCGCATGCTGGTGGACCATCATCGGGACATCGAGCCCGTGGACATGCCGGACGTCGGCGTCCCGGAAGGGGAGTGGGGCAAGGGCGACTGGGTGGCCAGGAAGATCCAGCCCGACGGGCCCGCCGGCCGCGTCGAAGCCGTCGAGGTCGTCATCGAGAAGCCGGAGAAGTGACGCGTGCGAGTGACGTTCCCGCTCGGGCGGGATCGCCTCCAGGGCCCGCCTCCCGAGGGCCGCTGCCGTGCGACTCGGGCGGCCGGGCCGGACGACGGTGCGGGGCGGGGCGACCGGATGAGCAGAGCCGGGCGGCGGCCCGCCGGGGTGCTCGGGGCAGGGCAGGCGACGACCAACGCCGGCGTGCTGGCCGGCTTCGCACAGGAGGCGTGATCGTGAGTTATGTCGACCCGCCGGCGCCGACTCCGCTGCAGCCGGGGGAGACCCCGCCGGCGCCGTCGAGCACCGACCTGCTCTCGCCCGGCGGGCAGCCGACGGGATGGGTGTTCAACCCGGAGTACCAGAAGCTCGTCGACCTGTGGCTGCAGGTGGTTCCGCTGATGGACCAGCTCACCAAGTCTCTGGACAAACCGTACGAGATGGCGCGGAGTAGGGACGTGTGGGACGCTCCGGTCGCCGAGCGGTACGTCCAGGACGTGGCCGAATGGCGCAACCGCCTCGGGATGTACCGCCAGGCGGTGCTGACGGCGATCAGCGACCAGGCGGCGGACACGCCGCGCTGGATTCCGGGCAAGGCCGGCGCGCCGCACGCCTTCACCTCCTGAGCGACGACCTCTGACAACCTCCCGAGCGACGACCGACGACCTCTGACAACCTCCTGAGCAGCGACGACGCCCGCGCGACGGGCTCCCGGCGGTCTACTCTTGGAGCGAAGACCGCCACGGGATTGTGAGCCGGTTCCATGGACAGTTCGGAGCCGTTCTACGGGCCTGATTTCGCCCGGCTCGCCGCGCAGGACCCGGACGTCGCCCAGGTGCTGCTCGACGAGGTCGCCCGGCTGCGCGGCGGGCTCCAGCTCATCGCCAGCGAGAATCTCTCCTCGCCCGCCGTCCTCGCCGCGCTCGGCTCGGCGCTCAACGGCAAGTACGCCGAGGGCTACCCGGGCCACAGGTACTACCGCGGTTGCGAGGTGGCCGACCGCGCCGAGCAGATCGCCGTAGAGCGGGCCAAGCGGTTGTTCGGGGCCGACCATGTCAACGTGCAGCCCTACAGCGGCACCACGGCCATTCTGGCGGCGTACGCGGCCCTTCTGCAGCCGGGGGACACCGTCCTGGCGCTCGCGCTGGAGCACGGCGGCCACATCACCCACGGGTCCAAGGCCAACTTCTCCGGCAGGTGGTTCCACGTCGTCTCCTACGGCGTGCGGCGGGACACCGAGACGATCGACTACGACGAGGTGAGGGACCTGGCGCTGCGCCACCGGCCCCGCGTGATCGTCTGCGGTGCCACGGCGTATCCCCGGCTGATCGACTTCGCCGCCTTCCGCGACATCGCCGACGAGGCCGGGGCCTGGCTGCTGGCGGACGTCGCCCATGAGATCGGCCTCATGGCCGGCCGGGCCATTCCGTCGGCCGTGCCGTACGCGGACGTCGTGACCTTCACGACCCACAAGTCGCTGCGCGGCCCGCGCGGGGGAGGCGTGCTGTGCACGGACGAACTGGCGTCGGGGATCGACCGGGCGGTGTTCCCCTTCAGCCAGGGCGGGCCGCTGATGCACGTGGTCGCGGCCAAGGCGGTGGCGTTCGGCGAGGCGCTGCGCCCCGAGTTCCGGGCCTACGCCGCGTCGGCGGTGGACAACGCGAGGACGCTGGCGGAGGGGCTGGCGGATGAGGGGCTGCGCCCGGTGTCGGGCGGCACCGACACCCATCTCGCGCTGGTGGACCTGCGCGGCGCCGGGGTCAGCGGGGCGGAGGCGGAGCGGCGCTGCGCCGAGGCCGGGATCCTGCTCAACCACAACGCGATCCCGTACGACCCGGCGCCCGCGACCGTGACCTCCGGGATCAGGGTCGGCACGCTCTGCGCGACCACCCAGGGCATGGGCGCGGCGGAAATGAGGGAGATCGCGTCTCTCGTCGTCCGGGCCATCCGGCAGCCGGGTGCGATAACGTCGGTCCTCGAACGGGTAAAGGGGCTGACCGCGACGCATCCGGCATATCCCCGTTAGGGATAGGGCGATCTATGTCTTTTGCCCGTCACAACCGATCCGCCTATCCAGGAAACTAGGTCCGTGCGCGAATATCTCCTCTTGGCGCTCGTGGCGGCCGCGGTGACGTACCTGCTGGTGCCGCCGGTCAGGGCGTTCGCGCTGCGCATCGGCGCGGCGCCCGAGGTGCGGGAGCGGGACGTGCACACGGTGCCCACCCCGCGTCTGGGCGGGCTCGCGATGTTCGGCGGGATGGCGGCGGCGCTGCTGGTGGCGAGCAACCTGCCGTACGTCGGCGGCGCGTTCGACAGCGGACAGACGGGCCAGACGGTGGCCGCCCTCCTCGCGGCCGGCGGCCTGATCGTCGTCACCGGCTTCCTGGACGACTGGCTCGGCATGGACGCGCTCGTCAAGCTGGGCGGCCAGATCGCGGCGGGCGGGCTGCTCGTCTACTTCAAGGTGTACCTGCAGTTCCTCCCGCTGCCGCAGTCGATGGGCGGCTCCCAGGCCCTCGACGACACCCTGCACACGATCCTCACCATCATGATCGTGGTCGTCGTGATCAACGCGGTGAACTTCGTCGACGGGCTGGACGGCCTGGCCGCGGGGATCGTCGCGATCGCGGCGATGGCGACCTTCGCCTACTCGATCGTGCTGCAGCAGACCGCGAGCGGTTCGCGGATCAACGGGACGGCCGCCATCGCGGCGATCCTCATCGGGATGTGCGTGGGCTTCCTGCCGCACAATTTCAACCCCGCCAAGATCTTCATGGGCGACACCGGCGCCATGCTACTCGGCCTGCTGCTCGCCACCTCGCTGATCACGAGCCTGTCGTCGGTCGAGCCGGACGCGGTCGTCGGCAAGATCAACCGGTTCCCGGTGATCCTGCCGCTGGTGCTGCCGATCGCGGTCGTGGTCCTTCCTCTGGCCGACCTGATCATGGCGGTCGTCCGGCGGACATCGGCCGGGATGTCGCCCTTCGCACCCGACCGCGGCCACCTGCACCACCGGATGCTCGACATCGGCCACTCCCACCGGCGCAGCGTTCTGATCATGTACGCGTGGACGTTCCTGTTCGCCTTCGCGATCGTGGGCCTGTCGATCGGCCGCGTGCCGCTCATCGTGTTCCCCTTGACGATCGTGCTCGCGGTGGCGGTGCTGGTGATCATGGGCCTGCCGCGGTGGCGGTCGCGCCGCACCGCGACGCAGGACCCCAAGGGCGACCAGCAGATCGGAGCGCGTCCGGCCGGGAGCCGCTCGTCCGGCCCCGGCCCCGCCAGACGCGGGACGACGGAGCACGACACGCTCGTCTACCCCGTCGTCCCCCCGCCCGCCCCGCCCGTCACCCCCGGCCAGGCCGCTCCCGCCGCCTCCGGCCAGGCGGTCCCCGGCAGGTTCGCGGCGCCGGGCCGGCATCCCTACCCCGGGCAGGGTGCTCCGGGTTCCCCGGGCGTCCCTCCCACCACTTCCCACGCCGACACCGGGACCTTCCTCTGAGCCGTCCCCGCAGGTCGGCGACGACCCGAAACACCAGGTAAAGGTGGCACTCCGGGGCTTGTGATAGCTTTCACTAGCAAGGGGCAAGGCCAACGACGCCCCAGCAGGTAGCAATCGCTCGTTTGACAACCGATTCTGGAGTCCCATGCAGGCCAACGACGTGCGCGTTCTCAAGGGCGCCGCCGTGCCGACCTTGATCGTCGGTCTCCTCGCCGCGCTCGTCGCGGTGTTCACGACCGGGGCCAAGGGTGCGTTGGGCGCCGGCATCGGTCTCGTCCTCGTCGCCGCCTTCTTCACTGTCGGCCTGGTCGTCGTCTCCTGGGCCGGCAGGGTCTCGCCCATGGCGATGATGGCGGCCGCCGTGCTGGGTTACGTCGTCAAGATCCTCGCGATCATGGCGATGATGAACGCCTTTTCCGGCACGACCGCGTTCGACTCCCGGGTGTTCGCGCTGAGCGTCATCGCGTGCACGCTCGCCTGGACCATCGGTGAGATGCGCGGATTCATGAAACTGAAGATGCTTTATGTGGAGCCTGAGGCGAAGGTTCCCGGGCAGGGCCGCGGATGACCACGCGTACGGGGCAGCCCGATATGACTAGTCCGCATGGCTCCTGCTATCGTCATGGCGCGATGAGCGAACAGGAGCGCAGGCCCGAGACCGACGGCCGCGACTTCGCCGACGCCGCCTGGTCGGTCCCGAGCTATCTGCTGTCCGGGATCCTGGTATGGGGCGGCCTCGGCTGGTTGCTGAGCTGGTGGACCGGCGTGCACGCGTTCATCCCCATAGGCGTCATTCTCGGGGTCGGGCTGGCTGCCTACCTCGTCTATCTGAAGTACGGCCGCTGACAGCCGGCCCGCTTCCCACGCTCTTCTGTTGATCAAATCGTTGAAGGGAACGCCCGTGCGCGAGCGTAGCGAACGGACGAACAAGCACATGCTTCGGGCATTCGGCCCCAAGCAGGCAGGCGAGGTGGCCAAGTGACCCCCCTCATGCTCGTCGCCGAGGACTTCACGGCGCCGGGACCGTCCATCTTCGACTTCCCTCCGCTGTACGAGGGTGCGCCGTCCTGGCTGACCAAGCCGGTGCTCATGGCGATCTTCGGCGCCCTCGTGGTGACCGCCCTCGCGTGGAGCGCCTTCGCCAATCCGAAGCTCGTGCCCCGGGGCATGCAGAACATCGGCGAGATGGGCTACCAGTTCGTCCGCGACCAGGTCGCCCGCCCGTTCCTGGGCAAGGACGCGGAGCGGTGGATGCCGCTGCTGCTCAGCCTGTTCTTCCTGATCCTGTTGTGGAACATCTTCGGTGTCGTCCCGCTGATCCAGATCCCGGTCGCGTCGCACATCGCGTTCCCCATCGTCTTCGCGGTCACCATCTACGTGATCAAGATTTACCTGGGCATCAAGCACCAGGGTCTCGGCGGCTACTTCAAGAACATGATGTTCCCGCCCGGACTGCCGAAGCCGATCTACGTGCTGCTCGCGCCGATCGAGTTCCTGTCGAACCTGATCATCGCGCCCTTCACGCACGCCGTCCGACTCTTCGCGAACATGTTCGCCGGACACCTGATCCTGGCCTTCTTCAGCGCCGTCGGATTCTGGTTCCTCTTCGAGAAGCCGACCCCGCTCGGGGCGGGCCTCGGTGTCGTGGGCGCGATCATGACGATCGCGATGACCGGCTTCGAGATGTTCATCGAGTTCCTGCAGGCCTTCCTGTTCACCCTGCTGGCCGCCATGTACATCGGCGGCTCGCTGCACCCCGACCACTGACGGATCTCTGAGACCCGCCCCTTACGTAGACCAGACCGGTGAGGCGACACTCACCGGCCGACCAGTAAAGGAAAAGACGAATGAGCGTTCTCGCTGCGGCCACCGGCGTCATCGGCAACCTTGGTGCCATCGGCTACGGCCTGGCCGCCATCGGCCCCGGCATCGGCGTGGGCATCATCTTCGGCCAGGGAGTGCAGGCCATCGCCCGCCAGCCCGAGGCCTACGGCCTCATCCGGCAGAACATGCTGCTCGGCTTCGTCCTCACCGAGGCGCTGGCCCTCATCGGCCTCGTCGCCCCCTTCATCTACCCCACGAGCTGACGTACCCACTCTGACGGAAGGCTGCACCCATGACTATGGCAGCTACGCTCCTGGCGGCCGAGGGGGCGGAGAACCCCCTCATCCCGCACGCTTACGAGCTGGTCGTCGGCAGCTTCGCCTTCCTCGTCGTCTTCCTCGTCGTCGGAAAGATCCTCACCCCGCGCATCCAGAAGACGCTGGCCGAGCGGACCGAGGCTATCGAGGGCGGCATCAAGAAGGCCGAGGACGCCCAGGCCGAAGCCCAGCGCACTCTGGAGCAGTACCGGGCGCAGCTCGCGGAGGCCCGCCAGGAGGCGGCCCGCCTGCGCGAGGAGGCCCGCGAGCAGGGCGCCGCGATCAAGGCCGAGCTCCGCGAGGAGGCCCAGGCCGAGGCGCGGCGCATCGTCGAGGCGGCTCACGCCCAGATCGAGGCCGACCGCCAGCAGGCGTTCACCCAGCTGCGCGGTGAGATCGGGCGCCTGTCCACCGAGCTGGCGAGCCGGATCGTCGGCGAGTCGCTCGAGGACGAGGCCCGCCAGCGTCGCGTCGTGGACCGGTTCCTCGAAGAGCTCGAGGGCCGTCCGGAGGCGGTCCGCTGATGCGCGGCCTCAGCAGGACCGCCCTCACGGAGGTCGAGGAGCGGTTCAACACCGCCGCCGCGTCCGCCGACCTCGGCGCCCTCGCCGAGGAGCTGTTCGCCGTGGCCGACCTCTTCGACCGCGAGCACGGGCTGCGCCGGGGTCTTTCCGACCCCTCGCGCCCGGCGGAGCAGAAGGGGAGCGTCCTGCGCTCCCTGCTGCAGGGGAAGGTCGGCGACGCCGCGCTGGAGATCGCGGTCGCCGCGGTCAGGGCCAAGTGGTCCAAGGCCGGCGACCTGCCGGACGCCCTGGAGCGCGTCGGCGTGATGTCCGCGGCCGCCGAGGCCGAGTCGGAGCGC
Source organism: Microbispora sp. NBRC 16548 (assembly GCF_030268985.1). NCBI lineage: Bacteria > Bacillati > Actinomycetota > Actinomycetes > Streptosporangiales > Streptosporangiaceae > Microbispora > Microbispora sp. NBRC 16548. Next base: position 200,577 of record NZ_BSSF01000008.1, on the reverse strand, counting down.
CGCCTCGACGACGTCGAGGACGAGCTGTTCCGCTTCGGCCGCATCCTCGCCGCCAACCCGCAGCTGCGCCGCGCGCTCAGCGACCCGGCCATCCCGGCCGAGCGCAAGCGCGACCTGCTCGCCACGCTGCTCGGCGGGAAGGCCGCTCCCTCCACCGTACGGCTCGTCACGCAGGCTGTTGTGCACCCGCGGGGACGTAGCCTGGAGACGGCACTGGAGGAGTTCGGCTGGATCGTCGCGCGGGCGCGCGAGCGCCTGGTGGGCGTGGTCCGCAGCGCGGTGCCGCTCTCACAGCAACAGAAGCAGCGGCTCGCGGCCTGGCTGCGAACCACCTACGGGCGAGACGTCCACCTGAACGTCGAGGTGGACCCGGAGGTGCTCGGTGGGTTCTCCGTCAGGGTCGGAGACGACTACATCGACACCACGATCGCCGGACGTATCGAAGAAGTCCGCCGCCGGTTGGCCGGCTGAGGCGAATAGGGAGACAAGAAAGAGATGGCGGAGCTTACGATCCGGCCGGACGAGATCCGGGACGCCCTTGAGCGCTTCGTCCAGGCGTACGAGCCGGAAGGTGCCGCGCGCGAGGAGATCGGGACCGTCGTCGACGCCGGGGACGGCATCGCCCATGTCTCCGGCCTTCCCTCGGCGATGGCGAACGAGCTGCTCGAGTTCGAGAACGGCACCCGCGGCCTGGCGCTGAACCTCGACGTGCGCGAGATCGGTGCGGTCGTCCTGGGCGACTTCAGCGGCATCGAGGAGGGCCAGCAGGTGCGCCGCACCGGCGAGGTCCTGTCGGTGCCGGTCGGCGACGACTTCCTCGGCCGCGTGGTCGACCCCCTGGGCAACCCGCTCGACGGCAAGGGCCCGATCGCCGCGGAGGGCCGCCGCGCCCTCGAGCTGCAGGCCCCCTCGGTGGTCCAGCGCCAGCCGGTGAAGGAGCCGCTGCAGACCGGCCTCAAGGCGATCGACGCCATGACGCCGATCGGCCGCGGCCAGCGTCAGCTGATCATCGGCGACCGCGGCACCGGCAAGACCGCGATCGCGGTCGACACCATCCTCAACCAGAAGGAGAACTGGCTCTCCGGCGACCCGAGCCGCCAGGTTCGCTGCATCTACGTCGCCGTCGGCCAGAAGGGCTCCACGATCGCCCAGGTGCGGGGCCGCCTCGAGGAGGCGGGCGCGCTGGAGTACACCACCATCGTCGCCGCTCCGGCCTCCGACCCCGCGGGCTACAAGTACATCGCCCCGTACACCGGTTCGGCCATCGGCCAGCACTGGATGTACCAGGGCAAGCACGTGCTGATCGTCTTCGACGACCTGACCAAGCAGGCCGACGCCTACCGCGCCGTTTCGCTGCTGCTGCGCCGTCCGCCGGGCCGTGAGGCGTTCCCCGGCGACGTCTTCTACCTCCACTCGCGTCTGCTGGAGCGCTGCGCCAAGCTCTCGGCCGACATGGGCGGCGGCTCGATGACCGGTCTTCCGATCATCGAGACCAAGGGCAACGACGTGTCGGCCTTCATCCCGACCAACGTCATCTCCATCACCGACGGCCAGTGCTTCCTGGAGACCGACCTGTTCAACGCCGGTGTCCGCCCGGCGATCAACGTCGGTGTCTCGGTCTCCCGAGTCGGCGGTTCCGCCCAGGTCAAGGCCATGCGCAAGGTGGCCGGCACGCTCCGTCTGTCGCTGTCCCAGTATCGCGACCTGGAGGCCTTCGCGGCCTTCGCCTCCGACCTGGACGCGGCCTCCCGCGCCCAGCTGGAGCGCGGCGCCCGCCTGGTCGAGCTGCTCAAGCAGCCGCAGTACAGCCCGTTCCCGGTCGAGAAGCAGGTCGTCTCCGTGTGGGCCGGCACCACCGGCGAGCTGGACGACGTGCCGGTGGAGGACATCCGCCGCTTCGAGGCCGAGTTCCTCGACTACCTCGGCACCGCCCAGAAGGGTGTCTTCGACAGCATCCGCGAGACCAAGGAGCTGACGGACGACACGGTGACCACCCTCAAGGACGCCATCACGGAGTTCAAGAAGGGCTTCACCACCTCCAGCGGTGAGCTGCTCGTCAACGACGAGCCGGTCGAGGCGCTGGACGCCAGCGAGGTCGGCCAGGAGAAGGTCGTCAAGCACGTTCGCAAGGCCGAGGCGAAGTAACCCATGGGTGCCCAGCTTCGACAGCTGCGGCGGCGGATCAAGTCGGTCAAGTCCACCGCGAAGATCACCCGTGCGCAGGAGCTGATCGCCTCGTCGCGCATCGTCAAGGCGCAGCAGCGGATGCAGGCGGCCGTGCCGTACGAGCGGGAGATCACCCACGCGGTGTCGGCGGTCCTGTCGAACACGACGAACGTCGACCATCCGCTCACGGTGGCCAAGGAGCAGCCGGCCACGGCCGGCGTCCTGATCGTCACCAGCGACCGCGGCTTCGCCGGCGGCTACAACGCCAACATCCTCCGTGAGGCCGAGGCGCTGAAGGGCCACCTGACCGGGCGCGGCCTGACCGTGAGGCCGTACGTCGTGGGTCGCAAGGGCCTCACCTGGCACCGCTTCCGCAGCCGGGAGATGTTCGGCGAGTGGGACGGCTTCTCCGACAACCCGACGTACGCCAACGCCAAGGAGATCGCCGACGCGCTCATCACGGCGTTTAAGGCGGAGGACGGGATCGACGAGATCCACGTCGTCTACACCGGGTTCGTCTCGATGCTGACGCAGAACGTGATCGTCAAGCGGATCCTGCCGCTCGAGGTCGAGGAGGCGGAGACGCCCCCGGAGGGCATCCCGCCCTACTACGAGTTCGAGCCGACGGCCGGTGACGTGCTCGACTCGCTGCTGCCGCGCTATATCGAGTCGCGCATCTACAACGCGCTGCTGCAGTCGGCCGCCTCCGAGCACGCCGCCCGGCGCCGCGCGATGAAGTCGGCCACCGACAACGCCAACGAGCTCATCCGCGTGTTCACCCAGCAGATGAACCAGGCGCGTCAGGCCGAGATCACCCAGGAAATCAGCGAGATCGTCGGTGGCGCGAACGCGCTGGCTGACGCCGCAGCGGGGAAAGAGTGAAATGACCGCACAGACTGTTGAGACCACCGTGGGCCGTGTCGCCCGCGTCACCGGTCCGGTCGTCGACGTGGAGTTCCCCGTCGAGGCCATGCCGGACATCTACAACGCGCTCACCGTCGACGTCACGCTCGGCGAGGAGACCAAGACCCTGACGATGGAGGTCGCCCAGCACCTCGGCGACAACATCGTCCGGGCCATCTCGATGCAGCCCACCGACGGCCTGGTCCGCGGCGCGGCCGTCACCGACACGGGCGCCGCGATCTCGGTGCCGGTCGGCGACGCGGTCAAGGGCCACGTGTGGAACGCGCTGGGCGAGCCGCTGGACGCGCCCAAGGCCTCCATCGAGGTCAACGAGCGGTGGCCGATCCACCGTCCGGCCCCGGCGTTCGACCAGCTCGAGGCCCGTACGGAGATGCTGCCCACCGGCATCAAGGTCATCGACCTGCTCACGCCGTACGTGAAGGGCGGCAAGATCGGTCTGTTCGGCGGCGCGGGCGTCGGCAAGACCGTTCTGATCCAGGAGATGATCCGCCGCGTCGCGCTGAAGTTCTCGGGCACCTCGGTGTTCGCGGGCGTCGGCGAGCGCACCCGTGAGGGCAACGACCTGTGGCTGGAGATGGAGGAGGCGGACGTCCTCAAGGACACCGCGCTCGTCTTCGGCCAGATGGACGAGCCCCCGGGCACCCGTCTGCGGGTGGCGCTGTCCGCTCTGACCATGGCGGAGTACTTCCGCGACGTGCAGAAGCAGGACGTGCTGCTGTTCATCGACAACATCTTCCGCTTCACCCAGGCGGGTTCCGAGGTGTCCACGCTGCTCGGCCGCATGCCGTCCGCCGTGGGTTACCAGCCGACCCTCGCCGACGAGATGGGTGTGCTCCAGGAGCGCATCACCTCCACCCGCGGTCACTCGATCACCTCCATGCAGGCGATCTACGTGCCCGCGGACGACATCACCGACCCGGCGCCGCACAACGCGTTCGCGCACCTCGACGCGCAGACCGTTCTGTCCCGGCCGATCTCGGAGAAGGGCATCTACCCCGCGGTGGACCCGCTCGACTCCTCCTCGCGGATCCTCGACCCGCAGATCATTGGTGAGGAGCACTACGCGGTCGCCCAGGAGACCAAGCGAATCCTGCAGAAGTACAAGGAACTGCAGGACATCATCGCCATCCTGGGCATCGACGAGCTCTCCGAAGAGGACAAGGTCACCGTTCAGCGGGCGCGCCGCATCGAGCGGTTCCTGTCCCACCCGATGTACGCCGCCGAGGCGTTCACCGGCCAGCCGGGTGAGTTCGTGCCGCTGGACGAGACCATCGCCTCGTTCAAGGGCCTGTGCGCCGGCGAGTACGACCACCTGCCCGAGCAGGCATTCTTCATGGTGGGCGGCATCGAGCAGGCCATCGCCAAGGCGAAGGAACTCGAGCGCTAGGACGCCTTCGACGCCTGTACGGCACGGCCTCGGCCGCGCCGTACAGGCGTCCGTCGAAAGGGAGCTGAGAAGTGGCAAAGCTTCGCGTGGGCGTCGTGTCGCCGGAACGTGAGATCTGGACGGGCGAGGCCGACATGGTCATTGCCAAGACCGTGGACGGCGAGATCGGTATTATGCCGAACCACGCTCCCGTTCTCGGTGTCCTCGTCGAGGGCGGGGTGCTGCGCGTCAAGCGCGGCGACGAAGGCGACCTCGTGGCCGCGGTGCACGGCGGATTCATCTCCGTCGCCGACAACGACGTGTCGATCCTGGCGGAGGCGGCCGAGCTCGGCTCCGAGGTCGACGTCGCGCGGGCCAAGGACGCGCTGCAGCGTGCTCAGGCCTCGATCGAGGCCGACCAGGAGGACGCGGACGCACGACTGCAGGCCAAGCGTGCGGCTGCCCGGCTGCGGGCGGCCGGCGAAGAGGTCTGACCGACAGGAGGAGGGCGGCCAGTGGCGGCGCTTGGGATACTCACGGGCGTCTTCGCCGTGGCCGCGCTCCTCGTCATCCGGGGCTTCGTCCTGGCACGGGCCCGGGGCACGATCGTCTGCCGAGTACGGGACGGCCAGGGGGGCTGGAAGAGCGGGGTCGCCCGCTACGCAGGGGGAGAGCTCCACTGGATCCCGTTCCTGGGACTCGGCCTGAGGCCGCGCCACGCGATCGCGAGGCGCGGCCTCACCGTTTCCAGCCGGAGGATGCTCGACACGGGTGAGGGCCCCGCCGGCTACTGGACCGTCGTCTGCTCCGCGGAGCGCGGCCCGCTGTCCCTCGCGATGAGCGAGGACGCCCTCACCGGCTTCCTCGCCTGGCTGGAGTCCGCCCCGCCCAGCGCCCACCTCGACGCCGCGTGACGCTCAGCGGGTGGCGCCGGGCCTCCAGAGGATCTCGTCGCCGGCGGAGGCCACGCGGCAGAGGATGAACATCAGGTCGGACAGGCGGTTCAGGTACGTGGCCGTCAGGGGGTTCACGTCGTCGTGCGCCTCCAGCGCCGCCCAGGCCGAGCGCTCGGCCCGCCGTACGACCGTGCGGGCGAGGTGGAGGAAGGCCGTGGCGGGTGCGCCGCCGGGCAGGATGAAGCTGCGCAGCGGCTTCAGCTCCGCGTTGAACCGGTCGCACTGCTCCTCCAGCCAGGCGACGTACGGCTCCTCGACCCGCAGCGGCGGAAATTCGAGGTTCTCGACGACCGGGGTGCACAGGTCTGCGCCGACGTCGAACAACTCGTTCTGCACCCGGCTGAGGACGGCCGTGACGTCCTCGGACAGGCCGCCTGTGGCGAGAGCGACGCCGATGGCGGCGTTGGCCTCCTCCACGTCCGCGTAGGCGGCCAGGCGGGGGTCGGTCTTGCGGGTGCGGCTCATGTCGCCCAGTGCGGTCGTGCCGTCGTCGCCCGTCTTCGTGTAGATCTTGGAAAGGACGACCGGCTTGTCGTTGTCGGCTCGGGTCATGCCGCTCAGCGTAGCCGTGCGCCCTGCTTCATCGGGCGGAGGCCGTCACGGGTCACTGGGTGGAGGCGGCCAGGGGGCCGTCGGAGGAGAAGGTGCGGCGGAAGATGTACACGGCGGTCTCGATCAGCTGCTCGGTGGGTGGGGACGGTTCGGTCATCACCCACTCGATGAGTAACTCGGTGATGGCGCCGATGAGGCCGAGCGCAAGCAGGTGGAGGTCGAGGGGAGGCATGCGGGCCGCACCCCGCGCCGAGGACTCTATGACCTTGGTGAACGACGCCACCGCCTGCTGGCGGGCGCCGCTGAGCACGTTGCCCGCCCGCCGTACCTCCAGGTGCATCAGACGGGCGCGCCGCACGTCCTTGGTGACGAAGCGGATGTATTCGGCGATGCCGGCGACGATCCGGTCGTCGAGCGTGGGCGGGGCCGTGTCGATGGCCTCGGTGACCGACATGAGGGTCTCCTCGATGCACCGCTCGTAAACCGCGCGCATCAGGTCCTCACGGCTGGAGAAGCATTCGTAGAAGGCGCGATTGGAGATGCGCGCGGTCGCGCACAGCCTCTCGATGGTGGTGGCGTGGAAGCCGGGTTGGGCGAACAGGGTGTAAGCGGCCGATATGAGCCTTTCCCTCCTGTCTGCAAGCCTTTCGGCAGCCGACATCCCCCGATAGTCCCGTCCCGCCACTTTTCACCTCACCCTGTCATGGTCCCCCCAGAAGTCCCCATTATGAACGCAAGATCCTTTTTGCGGAAGTGCTGAGAAATAAGCACTTTCGGGCTATGCCAAAGACGGTCATTAGCTTGACAAGGCCGTCAAGAGGTCAGCACGCTTACCAATTGAGATACACAGACCTTGCTGCAATTGCATCGGCAATTACAGCAGCCCGCGCGCCAGGGCGGTCGTCACCGCGGCGGTGCGGTCGGAGACGCCGAGTTTCGTGAAGACCCGCAGCAGATGCGTCTTCACCGTGGTCTCACTGATGAACAACGCCTTGCCGATCTCGGCGTTGGTCAGCCCCCGCGCGACCAGGGCCAGCACCTCCGTCTCACGCCGGGACAGCGTCTCGGTCACCGGCGCCCGCATCCGGGTCACCAGCCGGGTCGCCACGGACGGCGACAGCACCGTCTCGCCCCGCGCCGCCGAGACGATCGCGGCCAGCAGATCCGCCCGGGAGGTGTCTTTCAGCAGGTAGCCGGCGGCCCCGGCCTCGACCGCGCGCACGATGTCCTGGTCGGCCTCGTAGGTGGTCAGCACGATCACCCGGCTCTCCGGCCGGTCCGCCAGGATGCGGGTGGTCGCGCTCACCCCGTCGCCGCCCGGCATCCGCAGGTCCATCAGGATCACGTCGGGTGTGAGCTCCCGGGCCCGGGCCACCGCCTCGTCTCCCGAGGCCGCCTCGCCCACCACGGTGATCCCGGGGTCGGACTCCAGCATGCCGCGCAGTCCTTCGCGCACAACGGGGTGGTCGTCGACGATCATCAGGCGCAGCATCGGGTCACACTCCGGACTCGGTGGGGTGGGCGTCGGCCGTTACCACGGCAGGCGCCGTACGGGCGGGAGGGACGGAGGCCGGTCCCGCGGTCGCCGTCGCCCCGGGGAGAGCGGCGCCGGGGAGAGCGGCGCCGGGACGGGCCGGGCCGGTCGGCAGGGCGACCTCCAGGAGGGTGCCCGCGCCGGGCGAACTCGTCACCGTCACGGAGCCGCCGGCCTGCTCGACGCGAGCGCGCATCCCGCGCAGGCCGTACCCGCCGGTGGCCGCGGGGTCGAAGCCGCGCCCGTCGTCGCGGACCTCCAGGGCGACCGACTCCGGCCGGTAGGCCACCGTGACCTCGGCCCGGCCCGCCTCCGCGTGCCTGCGTACGTTGGCCAGGGCCTCCTGGGTCGCCCGGAGCAGCACGACCTCCGCCGGGCGGGGCAGCGGCCGCGGCTCGCCGGTGACGGAGAAGCCCGTGACGATCCCGGTCTCCTCACCGAGCCGGTCGGTCAGCCGGCGCAACGCCTCGTCCAGGCTGGGGCCGTCGAGCGGGGCCGGGCTGAGTGCGCTGATCAGGGCTCGGGCCTCGGCGAGGTTCTCCCGCGCGGTCCGTACGGCCAGCGCCAGGTGGCGGGACGGGTCCGGCTGCGCCTCGGCCGCCTGGAGCAGCATGATGATGCTGGTGAACCCTTGAGCCAGGGTGTCGTGGATCTCCCCGGCCAGGCGCTCCCGCTCGGCCATGGCTCCGTGCTCGGTCGAGAGCCGGGCCACCTCGGCCCGCTGGGCCTCCAGTTCCTGGATGAGCGCGGCCCGCTCCTCGCTCTGCTCCATGATCCGCTCCATCCAGATGCCGAAGATCGAGGAGAAGAAGATCACAGTGGTGATGATGGTCAGGTAGTTGAACGAGCTCCGCTGGTCTTCCTGGACCAGGTAGCGCACGGCCAGGGGCAGGTTCAGCGTGATCAGGCCGACGATCGCCCAGCGCGCCCGCAGCACCATGAAGCACTGTGAGCAGAGTCCGAAGAGCGCTATCGACGCCGATGGCTCAATGAGCACGGCCGGGGTGAACAACGCGACGAGCAGGACGATGTAGACGACGCCCCGGCGCCGGTCGCCGTTCGTGATCGCGGGCCGGCCGAACAACACGTAGAGCAGGGGGATCGCGGCCAGCGACCCGGCGGCGAGGATCCGCTGCCACGGGGGAAGGTCCTCCATCGCGATGAACACGGCCGGGAGCAGGGTCGAGGCGGCGAGCAGCAGCTCCCAGCCGAGCCGCCGGTGCCATACATGCGGCCCGGCCGGGTCCGGGCTCTGCCGGGTGAACAGGCGGATAGGCCACGCGCGGCGGTGCGGCCCTTCCGCCGGTCCGCTCAACCGTCGCGCCGCCCCTTCCAGCGGAAGGTCGTCAGGCACAGCACCAGCCCTCCAACGAGCCAGGCGCCCAGGACGAGGGCGACCCGGCCGAGTTCGTACGATTTGGCGAGCTCCAGTGTGGCACCGGCGTCACCGAGGAAGACCGACCGGAAACCCTGGCACATCCACTTGAGCGGGAAGAACGAGGCGATCCGCGCCAGCGTGTCGGGAAGCTGGCTGAGCGGGATGAACACCCCCGAGATGAACTGCAGCACCACGAACGGCATCGTGATCACCGCGGCGGCGCTCTTGCCGGATCTGGGCAGGCTGCTGACCGCGACGCCGAGCAGCGACGACCCCAGCACTCCGAGCACGAACACCCAGGCGAAGGTCAGCCAGCTCGATGCGGCGGAGGGCAGCTCCAGATCGAACATCGCCACCCCGATGGCCAGCAGGATGGCCACCTGGAGGAAGGACACGAGCAGCGTGTTCAGCGCCTTGCCGATGAAGTACGCCGCGGGCGGCATCGGCGTCCCGGCCAGCCGCTTGAGCGTGCCGTCCTCCCGGTCCATGGCGATGCCGATGCCGAGGTTCTGGAAACCGGTCATGGTGGCCGAGCCGATGAGTCCGGCCACGTAGAGCTGGGAGACGCTCAGCCCGGTTCCCTCCATCTGGTCGGAGAAGATCGATCCGAAGATCACCAGCAGGATGATCGGGAACGAGAAGGTGAACAGGACCGCGTCCTTCTCCCGGAAGAACATCCTCGTCTCCAGGGCCGCCCGGGACAGTCCCACGCGGAGGGTGGAAGGCATTCGGGCGGGGGCGGCCGTCGCGGCCCTCGGTGCGGCGATTTCGGTCATGGCAGTCAGCAGTCCTCGGCTGTATGGGGGAGCCGGCGGGGTCCACCACCGGCGGGAGGGAAGAAGGGGCCCGTCCTACGCGGGAGTACGCATACCTCGGGTGAGCCGGGAGGAGTCGCCGCCGGGCGGGCGGCTGTGCCCGGCGGAGGCTCAGCCCTCGATGAGGCGGAGGTAGATGTCCTCCAGGGAGGGCCGGATCACGGCCAGCCCGGGGACCTCGCCGTCGAAGCGGCGGCTCAGCTCCAGCACGGTCTTCGTCGGAGTGTCGGTCTCCTCCGAACCGCCGGCCCAGTGGACCGTGGCCTTGGCGGTGGCCCGCCCGCCCAGGGTCGCGGGCGTGCCTTCTGCGACGATCCGGCCGCGGGCCACCACCGCCACCCGGTTGGCCAGCGCCTCGGCCTCGTCCAGGTAGTGGGTGGTCAGCACGATCGTGGTCCCCTGGTGGGCCAAGTCCTGGATCAGCTCCCAGAACCGGCGGCGCGCCTCCGGGTCGAAGCCTGTGGTCGGCTCGTCCAGGAACAGCAGCTCCGGGTTGCCGATCACGCCCAGAGCCACGTCCATCCGGCGCCGCTGGCCGCCGGACAACTGCCTGATCCGCTTGCCCGCCTTGTCGGTCAGGCCGACCCGCTCGATCACCTCGTCCGGGTCCGCCGGGTTCGGGTAGTAGCCCGCGAAGTGCCGGATCGTCTCCCGCACGGTCGCCTCGGCCACGTCGTTGGCCGTCTGGAGCACCACGCCGATCCGCGACCGCCACTCGCGCGTCGGCCGGCCCGGGTCGGTGCCCAGGACGCTCACCTCACCGGCGTCCCGGCGCCGGTAGCCCTCCAGGATCTCCACCGTGGTGGACTTCCCGGCCCCGTTGGGGCCGAGTATCGCGAACACCTCGCCCGCCTGGATGTCGAGGTCGATGCCGCCGACCGCCTGCACGTCGCCGTAGCGCTTGGCCAGCCCGCGCACTCTCACCGCTGTCGTCATGACTCAAGATTCGCGTCCGTACGGCTCGTGGAACACCAACGGCCGGTGGACTCGGTTGTCCTCCTTTCGGAGGACAACCGGCGGGTGCCACACGCCCGGCTCAGAAGAGCGTCGGATTCTCCGGCTCGATGCCGCGCAGGGCGTCGTAGTCGAGCGTCACGCACTCGATGCCGCGGTCGGCGGCGAGCACGCGGGCCTGCGGCTTGATCTCCTGGGCCGCGAAGATGCCCTTGACCGGAGCCAGGCGCGGGTCGCGGTTGAGCAGTTCGAGGTAGCGGGTGAGCTGCTCCACGCCGTCGATGTCGCCGCGCCGCTTGATCTCGACGGCGACCGCGCCGCCGAGGTGGTCGCGGCACAGGATGTCCACGGGGCCGATGGCGGTCATGTACTCCCTGCGCACCAGCGTCCAGCCGTCCCCGAGCGTGGTGATGTGCTCGGCGAGCAGTTCCTGCAGGTGCGCCTCGACGCCGTCCTTGCGCAGGCCGGGATCGACGCCCAGCTCGTGGCTGGAGTCGTGCAGGATCTCCTCGATCGTCAGCACGAGCTTCTCACCGGTCTTGCCGTGCACGACGGACCAGGTTACAACCCCGTCGATCGTCTCCTCGCGGACCTTGCAGGGAGGGTTCATCCAGTTCAGGGGTTTGAACGCGCGGTCGTCGGCGTGTATCGACACGCTTCCGTCCGCCTTCATCAGGATGAGCCGAGGTGCCATGGGGAGATGGGCGGTGAGCCGTCCCACGTAATCCACGCTGCATCGCGCGATGACCAGCCGCATGTGCGCCAACCCTACCGGGGTTGCGGAGGTCCGGAGGCGTTCTGGAACACTGTCCGGCATGGCATGGACGTCGCGGGCGCTCGGAGTCGCCGGGTCCGGCGGCTCGTCACGGCCCGCGTCCGGGGCATCCGCGCGTACGCCGGCCGAGCGGGTGCTGGAAGAATGGGCCGTCATCTCCCGTTCTGCCTGACATGAACCCCCCGGAAGGATGCCCGCCGTGAGTCCCCGCCGTGCCCGCCGCCGCGGCCCCTTCGAACGCCAGGACGGCCACGCCGTACGGCCGGTGGGCCCCCAGGTGGCCGGGGTGGACCGCGTGGAGAGCGCGCACGACGGCGAGTGGGTCGTCCGCAACGTCTCCGGCGCCGCCCAGGGCAAGGCGTACCGGTGCCCGGGGTGCGAGCAGGAGATCAGGCCCGGGCTGCCGCACGTGGTGAGTTGGCCGGCCTGGTCCGGGGGAGAGGACGAGCGGCGGCACTGGCACACCACGTGCTGGCGCAACCGGGCCAACCGGGGTCCGGGCCGCAGCCGTTACTGACACGAGCTTTCGGAGTGGGAATGGACATCAGGGCGTCCACGGTGCTGCCTGCCCGGCGCGAGGACATCGAGCTGCAGACGGCCGACGGGCTCACTCTCGTGGGCGAGGTGGCGTCGCCGGAGAGTCGGCCGCCGGTGGCGACGCTGGTCTGCCTGCATCCTCTGCCCACCCACGGCGGGATGATGGACAGCCACGTGCTGCGCAAGGCGTCCTATCGGCTGCCCGCGCTCGCCGACATCGCGGTGCTGCGCTTCAACACCCGGGGCACGACCTCCGACCGGGGCACCTCGCAGGGGTCCTTCGACGGCGGCGAGGGGGAGCGATGGGACGTCGCCGCAGCCCTGGAGTACGCCGACTTCCACGACCTGCCGAACCCCTGGCTGCTCGGCTGGTCGTTCGGCACCGAGCTGGCGCTGAAGTGGGGCCGCGACCCGATCGTGCGGGGCGCGATCCTGCTGTCGCCGCCGCTGAAGCGGGCCGGCGAGAAGGACCTCGTCGCCTGGGGCGAGTTCGGCCGCCCTCTGGTGGCCCTGGTGCCGGAGCACGACGACTACCTGCGGCCGGAGGAGGCCGCACGCCGGTTCGCGGCGGCGCCGCAGGCGGAGGTCGTCGGCGTGGAGGGGGCCAAGCACCTGTGGGTCGGCGAGCCGTACGTGCGGATCGTGCTGAACGAGATCGTCAAGCGCGTGAACCCGGCCGCCGCGCCGCTGCCGACCACGGTCTGAGGGTGGCGGGCGGGCCGGCTGGGGTCGCGAATCGGTGACGAACGGCGGCGGCGGGCGCGCGGCGCGTTACCGTGACCTGATGCAGCTCTACTCGCGATCCGCCGGGAGCGGCCTGCCAGTCGTCCTGCTCCACGCGTTCCCCCTGTCCTCCGCGATGTGGCTCGCCCAGCGCGAGGGGCTCGCGCCCGTCTGCCGGGTGATCACCCCGGACCTGCGCGGCTTCGGCGGAACGATGCTCGGTGACGACGAGCCCTCGATCGACCTCATGGCCGACGACGTGGTGCACCTGCTCGACCAGGAGGGCGTCGACCGTGCCGTGGTCGGCGGCCTGTCCATGGGCGGCTACGTGGCGATGGCGCTGTGCCGCCGCCACCCGGACCGCGTACGCGGCCTCGTCCTCGCCGACACCAAGGCCCAGGCCGACCCCGAGCCGGCCCGGGCGAACAGGGAGCGGATCGCCGCCGCGGTCCTGGAGAGCGGCACGGGCATCCTCGTGACCGAGTCGCTGCCCCCGATGCTCGGCGCGACCACCAGGGAGCGCAGGGGGATGGTTCTCGGGCGCGTACGCGGGCTCGTCCAGGCGGCGCCGCCCGCGGCCGTCGCGTGGGCCCAGCGGGCGATGGCCGCGCGGCCCGACGCGTTCGGCACGTTGCGGTCTCTGACCGTTCCGGCGCTGGTCGTCGTCGGCGACGAGGACGAGCTGTCGCCGCTCCCGGACGCTCAGGCGATGGCGGAGGCCATCCCGCAGGCACGGCTCGCCGTCATCGAGAAGGCGGGCCACCTGTCCGCCATCGAGCAGCCGGAGGCGTTCAACCGCGTCGTCGCGGAGTTCGTCAAGTCCGTCGACGGACTCGGCTGAGCCGGGAAGCGGGAGCGCGGACACGACGAACGGGGCCCGGCGGTGCCGGGCCCCGTTCGTTCAGCCGTCAGACTCCCCGAATGCGCCAGTGACTACTCCTGCCACCACTCCGCGTCGTCGTCGCTCTTGGTGGAGCTGATCGGCTCGACGGACGGCGTGGCGGGCACGGCCGGCTTCTCCACGACCGGCGGAGCCGACAGGGCCGGCTTCGGCGGGGCCGCGGTGACGGGCGCCGGCTCCGGGTCCATGCCCGGCAGCGGGGCGCCGCCGAGCAGCTGACGGAGCTGGGCGAGGTGGCTGGTGATGCTGTCGCGCTGGCGGGTGAGCTCGTCCACCTGGCGCTGCATCGCCGTACGGGTGCGCTCGGCCTCGGTCTTCGCCTCGGTCACGATCGTGTCGGCGCTGGTCTTGGCGTCGGCCACGAGCTGGTCGGCGTTCTTGCGGGCGTTGGCCAGCAGCTGCTTGGCGTGGGTGTCGGCCTCGCGGCGGGTCTGCTCGGCCTGCTGAGTGGCCTTGGCGGCCCGCTGCTCGGCGGTGGCGGCGCGCTGCTCGGCCTCGGCGACCAGCTTCTGGGTGTTGGCCTGGGCGGTGGCGTGCCGCTCGGCCTCCTGACGCTCGGCCTCCTCGCGGCGGGCGGCGAGCTGAATCTCGAACTCCGCCTCGTCCTGGGCGCGCTTGGCCTCCGACTCCTCCAGGATCCGCTGCGCCTGGGCCCGCATCTCGTCCGCCTGACGCTTGGCCGTGGTGAGCACCTCGTCGCGCTCGCGCTTGGTCGAGGCCCGCAGCTGGGCCACCTCGCGCTCGGTCGTGGTGCGCAGCTTGGCGATCTCGCGCTCGGCGTCCGCCCGCTTCTCCGCGACCTCGTGGTCGGCGGTGGCGCGGATCTTGGCGACCTCGCGCTCGGTGGTGGCGGTCAGCTCGTCGGACTCACGCCTGGCCGTCGACCGGATCTCCTCCGCGTCGCGCTCGGCGGTGCTGCGCATCTCCTCGGCCTCGCGCGTCGCCAGCGCCCGCTTCTCCGCCGCCTCGTTCTCCGCTGCCGCCCGCAGGTCGGCGGCGTCCACCTTGGCGGCGGCGCGGATCTCGTTCGCCTCCGACCTGGCCGCCTGGACGAGCTCGGTTGCCTGCTCCTCCGCGAGCCTGAGCAACTGCTCGATGCGGGCGCCGAGACCCGAGTACGTCGGCCGCTCCTGCTCCTGCAACTGGCGCTGCGAGTCGGTCAGCTCCCGCTGGAGGGCGCTGACCTGTTCCTTGGCCTGACGCAGTTCGGTGTCGAGGGTCTTCAGGTGGTCGTGGACCTGGTGCCGGTCATAACCCCGGAGCACCACGTCGAATTCGCGAGATGGGGCGTCCTCGAAGAAGTTGTTGAGCTGGGCGTCGATGTCGGACTGCATGAGGCTCGATCCTGGTTGTCGAGACGGCTACAGGGGCCGGACGGGGGGTCGGTTCCGAGGCGAGGAAGCCGGTTTGGCGTCCACGTCCGGTGGTACGCCAGCGTACTCCGGTACTGCCGCGTTGGAGGCCCCCTCCGACTTTCTGCGCGACTTGTTACGTATGAACGTTTCTTGCGTTTGCCTAGCGCCTGGACGTCTCGACGAGCTCGGTGAGAACCCCTCCCACGTCCTTAGGATGCAGGAACGCGATCGAGGCTCCCATCGACCCGTGTCTGGGCCGCTCGTCGATCAGGCGCACGCCCTTCGCCCCGATCTCCTCCAGGGCCTTGGTGACGTCCGCCACGCCGTACCCGATATGATGCACGCCCTCGCCCCGCTTGGCGAGGAACTTGCCCACCGCTGTGTCGGGGTGCAGGGGTTCGAGAAGCTGGACATAAGACGCGCCCTGGTCGCCGTCGGCGACGTGCAGCATGGCCTCGCGGACGCCCTGTTCCTCGTTCACCTCCCGGCTGACGACGGTCAGGCCGAAGACGGACTCGTAGAACTCGATCTTCTCTTCCAGGTTGTGGCAGGCCACGCCCACGTGATCGATCCGCAGCAGCATCGCCGTCTCCCTTTGCCGTTAGCGTGCCGCCGCCCGCTCCCGGGCGGCCGTCCTACTCATGGGTATGGTGACACCGTCGCCCCGATCTCGTAGTGGAGGGTCTCAATGTCTGGTTCCGTCATCGTCGCCGGAGCACGCACACCAATCGGACGGCTCCTCGGCTCGCTCTCCGACCTGTCCGCCGTCGAGCTGGGCGGGATCGCGATCAAAGCGGCGCTGGAGCGGGCGGGCGTCTCCCCGGACCAGGTCCAGTACGTGATCATGGGTCAGGTGCTCCAGGCCGGGGCGGGTCAGATTCCCTCGCGCCAGGCGGCGGTGAAGGCCGGCATCCCCATGACCGTGCCCTCCCTCACCATCAACAAGGTCTGCCTGTCGGGCCTCGACGCGATCGCGCTGGCCGACCAGCTCATCCGCGCGGGCGAGTTCGACATCGTCGTCGCGGGCGGCATGGAGTCGATGACCAACGCGCCGCACCTGCTGCCCGGTCTGCGCAAGGGCGTGAAGTACGGCAGCGCCGGGATCCTGGACGCGATGGCCTACGACGGCCTCACCGACGCGTTCGACCAGATCGCGATGGGGGAGTCCACCGAGCGCCACAACGCCAGGCTCGGCCTGACCCGGGAGGAACAGGACGAGTTCTCGGCGCGGTCGCACCAGCGCGCCGCCGAGGCCACCGAGAAGGGCCTGTTCGACGACGAGATCGTCCCGGTGCCGCTGCCGCAGCGCAAGGGTGACCCGGTGCTGTTCTCCGCCGACGAGGGCATCCGCAAGGACACCACGGCCGAGGCCCTGGCGAAGCTGCGCCCGGCGTTCACCAAGGACGGCACCATCACGGCCGGATCGGCCTCGCAGATCTCCGACGGCGCCGTCGCCGTGGTCGTCATGTCGAAGGCCAAGGCCGAGGAGCTGGGCCTCGAATGGCTGGCCGAGATCGGCGCGCACGGCAACGTGGCCGGACCGGACAACTCGCTGCAGTCCCAGCCCGCCAACGCCATCACGCAGGCGCTGGCCAAGCAGGGGCTGGCCGTCGACGACCTCGACCTGCTGGAGATCAACGAGGCGTTCGCCCAGGTCGTGCTGCAGTCGGCGAAGGAGCTCGGCGTCCCGCTCGACAAGGTCAACGTCAACGGCGGCGGCATCGCGCTCGGCCACCCGATCGGCGCGTCCGGCGCCCGGATCGTGCTGACGCTGGCCCACGAGCTGAAGAGGCGCGGCGGCGGCCTCGGCGCGGCCGGCCTGTGCGGCGGTGGCGGCCAGGGCGACGCGCTGATCATCCGGGTTCCCGCGCCCGGCGCCTGATCGGAGCCTCAGGTGGACGTCCGTGAGCTTGTCGGTCAGGCGCGACAGGGACAGCCGCGCGCGGTGGCGCGGCTGATCTCGCTGGTGGAGAACGCCGTCGAAAACGTCGAGAACGCCGCGCAGGCCGCCGCTTCCGCGGCGGCGCCCGCGGCGGCGAGCCGTACGCTGCGCGAGGCGATGGCCGAGCTCGCCACCGGGGCCGCCCGGCCGCACCCCGCCAGGGTCATCGGCCTGACCGGCTCTCCCGGCGTCGGCAAGTCGACCTCGACCGGGATGCTCATCCGGGCGTTCCGCAGGCGCGGCAGCACGGTGGGAGTGCTGGCGGTCGACCCGTCCAGCCCGTTCACCGGTGGCGCTCTGCTCGGCGACCGCGTCCGCATGCAGGACCACGCGACCGACCCCGGCGTCTTCATCCGCAGCATGTCGAGCCGGGGGCACCTGGGCGGGCTCGCGTGGGCCACGCCGCAGGCGCTGCGCGTGCTGGAGGCCGCCGGGTGCGACGTGATCCTCGTCGAGACGGTCGGCGTCGGGCAGGCCGAGGTGGAGATCGCCCGCCTGGCCGACACGACCGTCGTCATCCTCGCGCCGGGCATGGGCGACGGCGTGCAGGCCGCCAAGGCGGGCATCCTCGAGGTCGCCGACGTGCTGGTGGTGAACAAGGCCGACCGCGACGGCGTTCAGACGACCGTGCGGGAGCTGCGGAACATGACGGGCCTCGTCGAGACGCCGTGGCGCCCCCCGATCGTCACGACCGTCGCCTCCAAGGGCGAGGGCGCGGACGACCTGCTGGCCGCGCTGGACAAGCACCAGGCATACCTGGAGGAGTCCGGCGAGGCCCGCAGGCGGCGGCTGGCCAGGGCCCGGGACGAGATCGAGGCCATCGCGCTGGCCCAGCTCCGGTCGCGCTTCGCCGTGCTCCACGGTGACCGCCTCGACGCGCTCGCTGAGCGGCTGCTCGGTGCGGAGACCGACCCCTACACCGCCGCCGACGACCTCATCGCCGCACTGCGTTGAAGTATTCGGGCTGAAGCATTCGGGCTGAAGTATGCGGGCTGAGGTGCCGGGCCGAGCCCCGGCCCGTACGGCTCTCGCATCGCGGCGGCCGACGGGTCAGGGCTCGCCGTTGTACTCGATCTTGATCGTCGTGAAGCCGAGGGACTTCAGCATGCCCTCCATCATGGCCTTGGCGTTCTGGTCGGCCCGGGAGCGCAGGTCACTGGCGGTGGCTGCGTCGGCGATCTTGCGTTCGGCCAGCACGTAGAGCTCCTGCTGGTTCTGCGGCGAGGACGACAGGAAGTCGGAGATCCGGTCGAAGATGCCCCGCTCCTGCGCGAAGACGTACGACCGCTTGTTGTCGAGGTTGGGCTTTTCCAGCTCCGCGTGCGGCAGCCGCACCGTCACCGCCGTGCGGTCGGGGGAGACGGTGAAGGCGTCCTTGGGCAGCGTGGAGAAGTCCACGTAGGCGTCCACGGTGCCGGCGCCCACGAAGAGCGTGCGGGAGCCCTTGATCGCGTCTGGGAGGAACTTCGCGTCCTTCTCCAGGTCGACGATGACCTGGAAGTCGCCGGTCGCGGCCTCGAAGCGGCTCAGGTTCTGCACCGACCGGAGCAGCGCGGGGCCGCTGCGGTCGATGGTCTGCTCGCCCAGCGGGTTGAGCCAGGACCAGGTCAACCGGGCGCCGACCACGAGCAGCAGGATCACGAACAGCAGGCCGGCGAGCACCCGCCAGCCGCGCCGGGAGCGGGGTGCGGGGGCCCCGGCGCTCGCCGTGGCGTCGGTGGCGGCGCCGGAGTCGGCCGGCGCGAACGAGGGACGAGTCTGACGGTCCACGGGGGGAATCTTCCCGGTATTCCCGCGATCTCACGTTCGACAAGATCAGTTCTGTCTACAGGCCATGCTTCGGTCCTCCCAAACCCGTCTTTCGTCCGGACCGATGGCCGGGCCGGCCTCCGCCGCCACGCGCACGCCCCGGCGCGGGTGGCCGGGCGCGGCCTCGCCCACACATCCGGCGGTCTACCGCGCCCCGCCCGGTTCTGCCCCGCGCGGGGCGCGGACTATGCGGCGGGGGCCAGAAGCGTGCCGGGTACGCCCGCCACGCCGGGGTCGTCCTGGGGGCTCGCGTCGCGAGCGTCGATGTCGTCCGTGGCAGGCCGGGCGGGGTCCGTGCGACCACCGGCCCGGTCGCCGTCACGATCGCCGACTCGACCGCCGTCACCTCCCCCGGGGCGGGCGGTGTGTCCGGGGCGCCCGTCGTGCCCGTTCCGGCCGGGAACCGTGCCGCCGGACCGCGGACGGCCGGGCCGGTGGTCCTGGACGGGTGAGGGGCTCGCGCCGCCGGGCCGTTCCTGCGCGCCGGTCTGCGGGCGGCCGGGCCGGCTCTGCGCGGGTGACGGGCTCGCGCCGACGCCGCCGGGCCGTTCCTGCGCGCCGGGCGCACCGGGTCTTTCCTGTGTTCCGGGCCGGTCCGGGGATGCGGCGTCACCGGGCCTGCCGGTCCTTCCGGGCCGCCAGGGGTGCGGCGACCGTCCCGGGCCGGGGGCCCAGGGGCCGCCTCTCCGGGCGCCTTCGCCGTTCGGCGTGTCCCACGGACCCGAGTAACCCGGGCGGCCCGTCGGCCCCTGACCCATCGGGCCCTGCCCCTGACCCATCGGGCCCTGCCCCGCCGGATCCTGGCCGGCGGCGCTCGCGGCGGGAGACGGCCACACCGGGGCGGCCGGACTCGGGCCGGTCCATCCCGGACCGGTCTCGCCGCGCGGGTCCGTGCCCTGCTCCCAGCCGGGGTCGGGGCCGGTCGGCATGCCGGTGGCGACGACCGCACCCGGAGGAGACGGCTCGACCGGATAGCCCGGCGCGTACGCGGGAGTGGGGTTCACCGGATAACCCGACGCGACGGGGTCGGCGGGCCGGGTGCCGCCGCCGAAGTGCTTGGCCTGCAGGCCGCAGGAGACGAAGTCGGAGTAGAACATGCGCAGCCAGTCGCGCCGCTGGCCGTCGCTCAGTTCGGAGAACCAGATGGCCGCCTCGTGGTGCTCGCGCAACGGCCCGCTGGGCAGCGAGACATCCCGCAGCCAGGCGACGACGATGGCCCGGTAGCCCGCGGCCACGGTTCCCGGGCAGGGGCGGGCCAGGCGGTCGAGGAACTCGGTGGCCGCCCGCTGGGCGTACCCGGACCCGAGGTCGTCGATGTGGACGACGACCACTCCCCGCCCCGCCGGGTCCTCCTCGCCGTATGCCCGTTGCTCGACCCTCTTGAAGGCGGCCGGCGTGCCGTCCAGCTTTATCGCGAGCCTGGTGAACACGCTGGCGAGCTCGGCCAGGCCCCCGCGCAGCGCCGGATGCACGCAGACGCTGATCGGCCATTCCTGGCAGACGAGGCGTTCGCTCACCGTTATCGTCCGCGGCACGGTGACGAGCCGGGCCGCGCCGGTCCCGGCGGCCAGCACGGCGATCACCGCGGCGGCCAGCGCCAGCGTCCGCCGGGTCACCAGGGCCACCCATCCGAGGAGCAGCGCGGTGCTGAGGCCCAGCAGCCACAGCGTCTGGTCCCCGTAGGCGGTCTCGCTGACGCCGGAGAGCAGGTCGTACGGCTCCCCGGTGGCGGGCGCGAGCCGGTCGCCCCAGTTGGGCCCGGTGGCCAGCCAGGTGAACAGCCCGAACGTGCCGGCTCCCGCGATCAGCGGGACGACGACGACCGGCACGAGCCAGCCGAGGATCCAGCCGACCACGACGTACAGCCCCAGCCCGGCGACGGACATCGCGAGACCGCCGGGCAGCAGCGGCCCGCCCTGCCCGGTCAGCGCGGCGCGCAGCCCGAGCAGCAGCACGGTGGCCCCGAAGGAGCCGGTGACGACCGCGATGATCGACAGCGGCGCCCTGGCGGCCCGCCACGGCGTCAGGACACGGCCCTTTTCCGCTCGGCGCCTGCGGAACGCGACCCAGGCCGCGAACGCGGCTCCGAGCGGCCCCGTCAGGCGCAGCGAGCCGATGACGGCCGCCACTATGTCGTCCCAGTCCATGAAACCGGGAATGAGGACGCTCCACGCGGCGACGAGCGCGAGCACGAACAGCACGGTCGCCGCGACCAGCGCGCCGTGTCTCAGCTCACCGCGTGAACCGCCCCTATGCTCACCCACAGCGGGGCGCGGCCCCCGGCCACGCCGCCGAAGTCCGGCGCGCATGCGGCGCCGGGACAGCGATGCTGTCCATTGAGAATCTCCCCCGTGTCTGTGTGAGCGGTGCGCGAACCCACGCCGTTCCCCGTGGCGCTGGTTCGCCGGTCGGCCTCGCCTCGCCCGCTGTCGGACGCGTCCCCCGCGGACCCCCGTCCGCGAGACGTCCTCTAGCAGACGGGGTTCCCCGTGCCGCCGGGTTTGCCGCCGCCTCACCTTTCGACGTGGCAACCATAACGGAGCGTGACCCGTACGGGGGGAGTTCTGGGGTCAAGGAATGAATCCGGTTACGCTCGGTGCGCTGGTCGATCTTGGCGGCCGTCGCGCTACCGTATATCGCTGTGTCCGTTCCGCCCAGCTCAGAGCCACCGCCCACGGGTGGCCCCCGGCCGCTCAAGCTCCCGTTCGACCCGATCGAGCGGGCTGCCGAGACCTGGCGTTCGACGTTCGGGCCGTCGTCCGCCATGGCCGCCGTCACTTCGATCATGAGAGCCCATCAGATCCTGCTGGCGCAACTGGACACGCTGCTCAAGCCATACGACCTGACCTTCGCCAGGTATGAGGCGCTCGTGCTGCTCACGTTCAGCCGGGCCGGTTCGCTGCCGCTGTCGAAGATCGGCGAGCGGCTGATGGTGCACCCGACGAGCGTGACCAACACCGTGGACCGCCTCGAGCGGGCCGGCCTGGTCCGCCGCATGCGCAACCCGCGGGACGGCCGCGGTGTGCTCGCCGAGATCACCGACGAGGGCCGCGACATCGTGCGGCGGGCCACGGCCGACCTGATGAACGCGGGTTTCTGCCTGGGCATGTACGACGACGCCGAGCTGGACGAGATGTTCGGCCTGCTCAGGACCCTGCGCGTCGCCGCGGGCGACTTCAGCTCCTGACGCGGCCCTGCGTCGGCATCCCGAACGAGCCCCGGACGAGGGCCGGCAGTTCGGGCGCGGCCGAGGTCTCCTCCAGTGCGGCGCGGTCCTCGCCTGTCTCGGCGGTTCGTGATCCGCGCCGCCCGGGTGGGCCGGTAGCGCACCACCGCACGGGGTGCGCCACCGGCGAGCGTGTCTCAGTGGCCGACGGCGCGCAGGGCGTCGACGATGCCCCTGCCGTAGAAGCCGTTGTTGTCGGCGGCGCCCTCACAGGTGTGCGTGGCGGTCGCCGTGGTGCCGTCCGGCAGGTGGCGGGTGTAGGTGTAGGCGGGCGGGTTCGGGCAGGCCGTCCTGGTGGCCGTGCCCTTGAGGATCGCCTCCACCTTGTCGGGGTCCAGCGTCAGGCCGCCGTGGGCGCGGTCGTGCTTGCCGTACCGGCTGACGATCAGCGCCGCGACGCCGGCCGCGCGCGGTGAGGCCATCGAGGTGCCCTGCAGGTACTGGTAGTAGGCGCAGACCGAGCCCTTGCAGTCCTTCACCACGTACGGCACCGTCGGGTCGCCGTTCTCGTCGATCTCGCCGTTGGCGACGGCGAGCGCCTTGGGATAGGCCGAGAGCGTCGCCTTGGTGATGTCCCTCGTGTCGCCGGGGGTGTCGTAGACGTCGCCACCGGGCGAGGCCACGTCGACGTAGCCGTTGCCGTAGCTCGAGTAGTAGGCCTTCCGCTTGCTGATGCCGGTCGAGGAGACCGAGATCACGTGCTCGGCCTCACCCGGGAGCGAGACGCAGGACGGGGGGATGGTCCGGGTCCGCTCCGTCTGCTGGCCCGGGAAGGCGGCGTAGTCGGGGCTGCCGGCGTCGACGTTCGTCTTGGTGTAGTCGATCGCCTCGTTGCCGGCCGCGCTGACGAGCGTCACACCGTGCGCGTGCGCGTAGTCGATCGCCCGCTGGGTGGCGGCGATGTAGAGCCGCTGCTGGGCCTGCTCCTCCGGGCTGTCGGCAGGGTTGTCGGCGCAGTTGAACAGCCACGGGTCGATGTAGTAGCTCATGTTGACCACGTCGACGCCGATGTCGCCCGCGTAGGTGAGGGCGTCGACGGTGGGCTGGAGGAAGAAGTAGCCCGAGTCCTGGCCGGCTCGCAGGTTCACGATCGTCACCTTCGGCGCGACGCCCGAGATGCCCAGCTTGTTGATGGGCGCGGCGATCGACGAGGCGACGTGGGTGCCGTGGCCGTCCTCGTCCACGTCGTTGGGGTCGGTGCAGGAGCCGTCGGGGTCCTCCTCGCACGGCCCGTCGATCACGGTGCCGTTGGCGTCGGCGGGCAGGTCGACGGTGAAGTTCCGGCTCAGCCTGCGGTCGAAGTTGGGCGCGATGTCGGGGTGCGAGCCGTCGACACCGGTGTCGAGGATGCCGACGAGGACGCCCTTGTCCCCCTGCTCGAACCTGTGGGCCTGGTCCGCGTGGATCTGCTGCATGTCCCACTGCAGGTCGGCGAGCGGCTCGTCCTTGACGTTGCGGCCCCACTTGGGGCCCGTGGCGCCGCCCCGGCCCTCCTTCTCCACGGCTTTGCTCTTGGCCGCCTTCGCCACGGCCTTCCGCGCCGCGGCGGACGCCTTCGCGTCGTCCGGCACGCCGCCGATCACTCGGTTGCGGGTGACTCCTTCGATGGCCGCCGCGCCCTGCAGGGCGGCAGCGAAGTCGGCGTTGGTGGTGCTGACCGTGGCCAGCCCGACCTCGGTGTTCACCTTGATCACGCTGCCGCCCGCCGCTTCGATCGCCTTCTGGGCGTCCGCGGCGGCCGCGCCTTCCTTGTACAAAACCACGTATTCGGTCTGGGCCGCCGACCCGGCGGCCGCTGGTTCGGCCTGCGCGGGTATGGCGAGGGTTGCCGCCACCATCGCCGCGGTCGCGGCGACGACTGTCAAGCGCTTCACATCCACCTCCGTGTGGACTTCAAGGGCGCTGACCATGTTTGAAGATTTCCTCGCTCTGTCAAAGGTCCGTGACAATTCGCGACCAACGTGTGACATGAACGCGGGGAGGCGGCCGGCCGGCCGGGGGAGCGGTGGTGGCCGAATTTATTAGGACGTCCTAGTATTTTCTCGGAGAGTGAGACCCGGGGAGGGGTACATGAAGCCGGATGCGACGAGCGCCGAGGCGACAGAGGCGGGCAGGGCCCGCTGGCAGGCGCGGTACGACGCCGCCTTCAAACGGGACCGCGAGTTCCGGACCCTGTCGGGGCTGGAGGTGGACCCCGTCTACGGGCCGCCCGGGGAGGACCCCAGGTTCGAGCGCATCGGCTGGCCGGGCGAGTTCCCCTTCACCCGCGGCCTGTACGCCACCGGCTACCGCGGCCGTCCCTGGACCATCAGGCAGTTCGCCGGGTTCGGCAACGCCAGGCAGACCAACGAGCGCTACAAGATGATCCTCGGCGCCGGGGGCGGCGGCCTGTCGGTGGCGTTCGACATGCCGACGCTGATGGGCCGCGACTCCGACGATCCCCGCTCGCTCGGCGAGGTGGGCCACTGCGGCGTGGCGATCGACTCGGCCCTCGACATGGACCTGCTGTTCGACGGCATCCCGCTCGGCGAGGTCACCACGTCGATGACGATCAGCGGGCCCGCCGTGCCGATCTTCTGCATGTACGTGGTCGCGGCCGAGCGGCAGGGCGTGCCGGTGGGGAAGCTCAACGGCACGCTCCAGACGGACATCTTCAAGGAGTACATCGCGCAGAAGGAGTGGCTGTTCGCACCCGAGCCGCACCTGCGGCTGATCGGCGACCTGATGGAGTTCTGCGCCGCCGAGATCCCCGCGTACAAGCCGCTGTCGGTGTCGGGCTACCACATCCGCGAGGCGGGGGCCACGGCCGCGCAGGAGCTGGCCTTCACGCTCGCCGACGGCTTCGGCTACGTCGAGCTGGGCCTGTCGCGCGGGCTCGACGTGGACGTGTTCGCGCCGGGCCTGTCGTTCTTCTTCGACGCGCACATCGACTTCTTCGAGGAGATCGCGAAGTTCCGCGCCGCGCGGCGCATCTGGGCCCGCTGGATGCGCGACGTGTACGGCGCGCGCACCGAGAAGGCGCAGTGGCTGCGCTTCCACACCCAGACGGCGGGGGTGTCGCTGACCGCGCAGCAGCCGGACAACAACGTCGTCCGCACCGCGATCGAGGCGCTGGCGGCCGTGCTCGGCGGCACCAACTCGCTGCACACCAACGCGCTGGACGAGGTGCTCGCGCTGCCGTCGGAGAAGGCCGCCGAGATCGCGCTGCGCACCCAGCAGGTGATCATGGAGGAGACGGAGGTCGTCAACGTCGTCGACCCGCTGGGCGGCTCCTGGTACGTCGAGGCGCTGACCGACCGGCTGGAGGCCGAGGCGGAGAAGACCTTCGCGAGGATCCGGGAGATGGGCGGCGACGGCACGATGACCGCCGGCATCCTCCGGGGCATCGAGGACGGCTGGTTCATGTCGGAGATCGCCGAGTCGGCCTTCGACTACCAGCGCAAGCTGGAGAAGGGCGACAAGCGGATCGTCGGCGTGAACTGCCACACCTCGACCGTGGAGCAGCCGCTGGAGATCCTGCGGATCAGCCATGAGGTCGAGGTCGAGCAGCGCAGGGTGCTGGCCGAGCGGCGCGCCGCGCGGGACCAGGAGGCCGTCGACGCGGCGCTGGCCGCCCTGCGGGCCGCGTCCAAGGGCGACGACAACATGATCCCGCCCATGCTGGAGGCCGTACGGGCCGAGGCCACGCTGGGCGAGATCTGCGACGTCCTGCGCGAGGAGTGGGGCACCTACTCCGAGCCCGCCGCTTTCTAGAGTCCGGCCAGGGCGGTTTCCAGAGTCAGGCCAGGGCGGTTTCCAGAGTCAGGCCAGGGCGGCGACGCGGTCAAGGAGGGCTTCGAGGGTCTTGTCGTCCGTGGCCGGGGCCATGACCGTCACCCGCAGGTGGCGGACGCCCCCGAGCTCGGTCGAGGTCAGATGGAAGGAGCCCTCCTCCAGCAGGGTCTCGCGAATGGCGGCCTGGTCCCCGTCGCCGTACCGGAAGCAGACGATGTTGCTCTCCGGCTCGTACGGGCAGTGGAAGCCGGGCCGTTCGCGGGCCAGTTCCCAGAAACGGCGCGCGGTGGCGTACCGCCGCACCACGTGCTCGCCGAGGCCGCGCTCACCCCGCCAGGCCAGGTTGAGGAAGACCTTCAGCCCGAGCGCGGCCTTGGTGCACTCCACGGTTCTGCCGATCAGGTCGAACCCCTGGTCGCCGTAGAACAGGTAGCTGGCCCGCTGCCGGAACGCGGCGTCCAGGTCGCCCTCGCGCCGGACGAGCACGGCCGCCGCGAGGCCCGAGGTGCGCAGCATCTTGTGCGCGTCCCAGATGAGGGAATCGGCCAGCTCGACGCCGTCGAGCAGGTGGCGGTGCTCGTCGCTGAGCAGCGCCGACGCGCCGTGCGCGCCGTCCACGTGGAACCACAGGCCGTGCTCGGCGCAGAACTCGCCGATGGGCCGCAGGTCGTCGTACAGGCCGGTGCCGGTGGCGCACGCGGCCGCGACCAGGGCCATCGGCCGCCGGCCGGCCCGCCGCGCCCGGTCGAGCCCCTCGGCCAGCCGGGCCACGTCGATCCTGCCCAGGTCGTCCACGTCGAGCGGCACGACCGCGCGCTCGCCGAGACCGAGGATCGCCGCCGCCCGGGTGACCGAGTAGTGCGCCGACGGCGGCGCGAGGACGGCGAGATCGCCGGGCACGCCCTCGGTCCACGCGTCCGGCGCGGCGGCGGCCCGCGCGGCGAGCAGCGCGGTCAGGTTGGCCAGCGACCCGCCGTGGGTGAGCACGCCGCCGCCCTCGGGGAAGCCGACCTTGCCGAGCATCCAGCGCAGCACCTCGAACTCGACGGTCGCCGCCGCGGCGCCCATCTCGTAGATCGCCATCGGGTTGTTGATCGCGCCGTGGACGAAGTCGGCCAGCGCGGCGGGGAAGTCGGGCGCGGCCGTCTGGTGGGCGAGGTAGGCCGGATGATGCAGCCGCGTGCTCTCCGCGAGATACGCGTCGAGCCACTCCCGGTAGCTCTCGGGGGTCATGCCGCCCTCCTGGATCCAGCCGGCGAGCCCGAGCCGCCCGGCCAGTTCTCCGGGCGGCCTGCGGCGGATCACCGGCACCGCCCCGTCCTGGCTCTCCCGGACGTACGCGGCGAGGCCCTGCACGGTCACCTCTGCGGCGTGGACGAAGTCGTCGATGTCCCAGGCGTGATTCGGCGTCATGCCGCGATGATGGCCGCCGTGGACACCCGTCCGCCATAGAGGCCGAATCGGCGAAGGGAAGAAGGCGTGAGCGCCGAACTGGATTCGACCGACAGGAAGATCCTGGAGCTGCTGCAGAAGGACGCGCGGCTGCCCAACAAGGATCTCGCCGAGCAGGTCGGCGTCGCCCCCTCCACCGCTCTCGAACGCGTGCGGTCGCTGCGCCGGCGCGGCCTGATCACGGCCTTCCGCGCGGAGGTCGACACCCAGGCGCTCGGACGGTCGCTGGAGGCGCTGCTGGCGCTGCGCGTGCGGCCCCACACGAGCCAGCTGGTGGACCCGCTGCGGGCGTTCGTGCTCGGGCTTCCCGAGACGGTCGCGCTGTTCCACGTGGCCGGCCCGCAGGACTTCCTGGTGCACGTCGCGGTGCCCGACGCCGATCACCTGCACCGGCTGATCCTCGAGCGCATCCTGGTCCGCCCGGAGATCGTCCATCTGGAGACGACGCTGATCTTCCGTACCGAGCGCAGGACCGTCCAGGGCCCGGTCGGCTGAAGGGCGGGGACGGTCGGTCTCAGGCGCCCACGGTCCCGTCGACGCCCTCGCGCAGGAAGTCGGCGTGGCCGTTGTGCCGGGCGTACTCGTGGATCATGTGCAGCATCACCAGCCGCAGCGAGACCTCCTCATCCCACCGGGGCTGGTAGGCGGTGACGTCGAGCGACTCCGCCGCGCGCTCGATCCTGCGGGAGTGCTCGACCTCCGCCTGCCAGGCGGCGAACGCCTCCGCGCCGGTGGACCCGCTCGGGTCGTACGCCGCCTGGTAGTCGCCCTCCTCCGACCAGACGAGCGGCACGTCCTCCTTGCCGATCACACGGCGGAACCACGCGCGCTCGACCTCGGCCATGTGCCTGACCAGGCCGAGCAGCGTGAGCGTCGACGGGGGCATCGACCTGCGGCGCAGCTCCTCGTCCGACAGGCCGTCGCACTTCAGCGCGAGCGTGGCCCGGTGGTAGTCGAGGAACGCCCGCAGCATCTCGCGCTCGCCGGCGACGGTCGGCGGGCCGATGCGTTCCACTGCCATGTCCTGCTCCCTCCATATGGCGTTTTGTGCGTCGTTCACCCTACGGCGGGCGCCGGTCCGCCTCGATCGCCGGAGGAAGGCGGCGGGGATCGCACGGATCACGCGGGCGGGTACGGCAGGATTGGGGGTATGGCAGCGGAGTTCTCTCGACCTGGATCGCTCTACGGCGCCGTGGACCTCGGCGCACGCAAGCAGGCACTCGAGGCCCAGTCGCGGCGTGAGGCCGCCGGGCCGTCCGGAGCCGCCTCGGCGGACGTCATCGAGGTGACCTCGGCCACCTTCAACGCCGACGTGGTGGAGCGCTCCCTGAGCGTTCCCGTGATCGTCGAGGCGACGGTGACCAGGGCCGAGCAGGTCCGGCAGTTCAGCGGCGTTATGGAGAAGCTGGCCGCGGAGGCGGCGGGCGCGTGGGTGCTGGCGAGGGTGGACGTGGAGGCCGACCCGCAGCTCGCCCAGGCGCTGCGGATGCGCGCCGTGCCCACCGTCTATCTGGCCTTCCAGGGGCAGCTCATGCCCCTGTTCGAGGGCCCATTGCCGGAGTCGCAGCTCCGGCAGGCATTGGCGCAGGTGTTCGAGCAGCTCGGCATGGAGCCGGCCGCGCCGGGCGAGGACCAGCCCGCCGAGCCGCCGGTCGATCCCGAGCTCCTGGCGGCCGAGCAGGCCGTGGAGAAGGGCGACCTGGACGCCGCGGCCGCGGCGTACGAGCGCCTGCTGGCGAGGTCGCCGTCGGACGAGGGCGCGAAGATCGGCCTCGCGGGGGTCGGGCTGCTGCGGCGCACGCAGGACCTCGATCCGGCAGACGTGCTGCGCCGGGCCGCCGGAAACACCGACGACGTGGACGTGCAGACGCAGGCCGCCGACCTGGAGATGGTGAACGGCCAGGTGGACGAGGCGTTCGACCGGCTCGTCGCGCTCGTGCGGCGCACCCGGGGCGCCGACAGGGACAAGGCGCGCGTCCACCTGCTGGGGCTGTTCGACGCGCTGCCCGCCGACGACCCGTCCGTGACGCGGGCGCGCAGGGCGCTGGCCAGCGCGCTTTTCTGACCCGTTTCTGGCCGGTTCCGGCCCGCGCCCGCCCGGCCCCGGCGGCACGGCGGCGCGGGCCGGGCACGGCGCGTGGCGGAACAGCACGGGTACGGGCTGAAACACCCCGCCGGGGATGGCACGATGGATAGCACCCATGAGCCGTCCAGCCGGATGCGCGAGCGTGGCCGCCCCGCGGAGGCCGCGCCCCACTGGAGCAGCCGGGAGAGCACGGCCAGGCATCACCCGCAAAGGAGCGGATAGACGTGGCCACCGTGCCCAGCGTGTCCTACTCGATCACCGTGCGCCTCGAGGTGCCCGCAGGGGGCAAGGCGGTCAGCCTGCTCACCCACGCGGTGGAGAACGCGGGCGGCGTGGTGACCGCCCTCGACGTGACCAACGCCGGTCACGAGAAGCTCCGCATCGACGTGACGTGCGCGGCCAAGGACGCCGACCACGTGCAGGCGATCGTGGACAGCCTCGGCGCGGTCGAGGGTGTCGCGATCCACAAGGTCTCCGACCGGACCTTCCTCATGCACCTCGGCGGCAAGATCGAGATGCAGTCGAAGGTCCCCCTGCGCAACCGCGACGAGCTGTCGATGGCGTACACCCCGGGGGTGGCGCGGGTCAGCCTGGCGATCGCGCGCAACCCCGAGGACGCCCGCCGCCTCACGATCAAGCGGAACTCGGTCGCCGTCGTCACCGACGGCTCGGCCGTCCTCGGCCTCGGCAACATCGGCCCCGCCGCCGCACTGCCGGTGATGGAGGGCAAGGCCGCCCTGTTCAAGCGGTTCGCCGGTATCGACGCCTGGCCCATCTGCCTCGACACGCAGGACGTGGACGAGATCGTCGCGACCGTGCGGGCCATCGCGCCGGGCTTCGGCGGCATCAACCTGGAGGACATCTCGGCGCCGCGCTGCTTCGAGGTGGAGCGCCGGCTGCGTGAGCTGCTCGACATCCCGGTCTTCCACGACGACCAGCACGGCACCGCCATCTGCGTGCTCGCCGCGCTGACCAACGCGCTGAAGGTCGTCGGCAAGGAGCTTTCCGAGGTGCGGATCGCGATGGCCGGCGCCGGCGCGGCCGGCACCGCCGTCCTGCGCCTGCTGATGGCGGCCGGGGCGAGGAACGTCGTCGTCTGCGACTACCGGGGGGCGGTGCACCTCGGCCGCGACGACCTCGACGACTCGCTGCGGTGGATCGCCGAACACACCAACAGCGAGGGGTACGGCGGCGACCTGCGCGGCGCGGTCAAGGGCGCCGACGTCTTCATCGGCGTCTCCGCGCCGGGGATCCTGACCGGGGACGACGTCGCCGCCATGGCGAAGGACGCGGTGGTGTTCGCGCTGGCCAACCCCGAGCCGGAGGTCTCCCCTGACGACGCCCGCGAGCACGCGGCGGTCGTGGCCACGGGCCGGTCGGACTACCCCAACCAGATCAACAACGTGCTGGCGTTCCCGGGCGTGTTCCGCGGCCTGCTCGACGCCCAGGCGGACGGCGTCACGCCGGAGATGCTCCTCGCGGCGGCCCGCGCGCTGGCCGCGGTCGTGACGAGCGAGGAGCTCGGTCCCAACTACATCATTCCCAGCGTCTTCCACCCCGACGTGGCCAACGCGGTGGCGGCGGCCGTACGAGAGTCGGCCGGGGGCAAGGCGCGCGGCTTCACCGAGGCCTGATCGGCTACCGATTGGTGACGGCGTCGTCACGATAAGTAATATGACGCGGCAAACCGGGGTCGGCGTACACGAATCCGCAATCCTCCCTCATGATGGGATGTATGGCGGAGGCGATCTACGTCGGCGGGTTGCTTGTAGCGACGCCACTGCTCGACGACCCCAACTTCCGGCGTAGCGTGGTGCTCGTCCTGGAGCACGACGAGGACGGCGGCACTTTGGGTGTGGTGCTCAACCGGCCCAGCGAGATCGCCGTGACCCAGGTCTTACCATCCTGGGACGCCCTGGTCACGGGTCCTCCGGTGCTGTTCGAGGGGGGCCCGGTGCAGACGGACAGCGCGCTCGCGCTCGCCGTCGTGCTCAGCGGCGAGGAGCCGCTGGGCTGGCGCCGGCTGCAGGGCCGGGCGGCGGTCTCGCGCCTCGGCACGGTGGACCTCGACGCGCCCCCGGAGATCCTGGCGGGGGAGATCTCCCAGATGCGGATCTTCGCGGGCTACGCGGGCTGGACCGGGGGACAGCTCGAGAACGAGCTCCAGGAGGGCGCCTGGTACGTCGTGGACTCCGAGCCGGGGGACACCTTCCACCCGAACCCGGCCACGCTGTGGCGCACCGTGCTGCGCAGGCAGAAGGGGGACCTCGCACTGGTCGCCACCTTCCCCGACGACCCCCTGCTCAACTGATCCCCCCGGCACGCCCCGCCCGGCCCGCGCCGTGACAGGCGGTGACACGCGGAGGCCGGGCGCGGGGAGCGCGCCCGGCCATATGGGTGAGGCGTCTCAGCTCGCGGTGCAGCTCACCGCCGGCACCGCGTTGGTGCCGTTCCAGGAGCCGAGGAACCCGAACGAGGTGGACGCTCCGGCGCCGAGGCCGCCGTTGTAGCTCACGTTCTTGGCGGTGATCGACGATCCGCTCGACGTCACCGTGGCGTTCCACACCTGGGTGATCGTCTGGCCGTTGGCGTACGTCCAGGTCACGGTCCAGCCGGAGACGGCGCTGGAGCCGGCCTTGACGGTCACCTCGCCCTGGAAGCCGCCGTCCCACTGGTTGGCGACCTTGTACGTCGCCGAGCAGCCCTTGGCGCCGCCGCTCGGGGACGGGCTGGGGCTCGGGCTCGGGGACGCGCTCGGCGAGGCGCTGGGGGAGGCGGACGGGCTGGGGGAGGCGGACGGGCTGGCCGACGGGCTCACCGGCGGCTGGCCGCTGTAGATCGTCGCCTCCTTGGCGGTCGACTTGACGCCGTTGGCGCCGTTGAAGAGCCGCTGGCCCCAGGAGGTGAGCTGGTTGACGTTGAAGTTCGTGACCTGGTCCAGGTATTCGACGCCGCCGCCGTTGCCGCTCCACGACCAGCCGAGGTAGCCGACGCCCCGCGACTGGCCCTGCGACATGATCGTGTCCTCGTCGGGGTCGCCGTCCGAGTGCATGTTGCCGAACTCGCCGATCACCAGCGGCAGGCCGGCGGTCTGGAACGCCTGGAGGTAGCCGGTGACCTCGGCCGCCGTGTCGAAGACGCCGTACATGTGGATCGAGAAGACGGTGTTCTTCTGGGGGTCGCTGTCGAAGACCGATGCGGCGTTGTCGCGCATGACGAACTGCCAGTCCTGGCCCCAGTTCGGCGCGTCGACCATCAGCAGGTGCTGGAATCCGGCCGCCCGCATCCTGCTGATCGCGCTCTTGGTCGCGCTGGTCCAGGCGGACGGGTTGTTGTTGCCGTACGGCTCGTTGCCGATGTTGATGACGACGTAGTTCTCCTGGCCGGTCAGCACGCTCTTGAGGCCGACCCAGTAGTCGACCGCCTGGTCGAGCGTGTACGCGCCGCTCTGCTCGCCGTAGCCGGTGGTGTCGTGGTTCTCGAGCACGCAGATTAACCGGTTCTGCTTGCACAGGGAGATGACGTTGGCGACGTCGCTCGCCGAGTTGGCCGTCCAGCGGCCGCCGCTCAGCACGACGCGGACGGTGTTCGCGCCCAGGGACTTGATGTTCGCGAACGAGCTCGTCTGGCTCGGATACCAGGTGTGGGCGTGGCTGGTGCCCCGCATGATGAACTGGTTTCCGTTGGCTTCGAGCACCTTCGTGCCGCTGACATGGAGTCCGGTGGCGGCCTGCGCGTTCTGGGTCATCGCGACCACTGACACCAGGAGGGCGAGGAGGGCCGCGCCCGCGGCGATGAAACGTGTTCTCATTCTGTACCTCGGGTGGGGGGACTCGGCGCCGATGGAAGCGCCGCACGCACCATAGGCAGGGGGAGCCGGGGCCGTACAGGAGACGGCTCTCGCGCGCGCACCGACGGGCACGCCCCTACTGAACCGGTTCGGCAGCGCGTGCCATCGGACCAGCGCGATCTCCCGTCGCGGGCCCTCACCTGGGCCGCGTCATCCCGATGAAACGTTCACCGATCGGCCGTTGCGCGGGGGTGCGGAGGCCGTCTGTAGAGTCGGCTGCCATGCCCGATCTCAGCGTGCCCGAACCTCATTGGGCGCCCCCGGGCGCCGTACGGTTCGCCGGCGGCGTGCCCGTCGCCCTGGTGGCGCCCGGTGCGGGGCTGCCGTCGCTGCCCGCGGCCGTGGGCGACATGGCGACGCTGCGCCACATCGACCTCGACGGGAACGCGCTCACGACGCTGCCCGGCTGGATCGGGGGCCTGGAGCGGCTGCGGGTCCTGCTGCTCTACGGCAACCGGATCGCGGCCCTCCCGCCCGGACTGGGCCGCCTCGCCTCGCTCGAACACCTCAGTGCGGGGCGCAACGCGCTGACCGCGGTGCCGGACGCACTGTGGCGGCTCGGCCGGCTGCGGTCGCTCAACCTGGCGGAGAACGAGATCGCCGACCTTCCTCCCGGCCTCGGCCGCCTTCGCGAGCTGCGCATGCTCGACCTGGGGCACAACCGGCTGCGCGAGGTGCCCGCGGAGATCGGCGACCTGCCCTGCCTCACGGACTACCTCTACCTGAGCGACAACGGGTTCACGTCGGTGCCCGCCTCGCTGGGGCGGCTCGACCGGCTCGGCTATCTCAACCTGGCGGAGAACCGGCTGGCCGCGCTGCCCGCGTCGATCGGCGGCATGACCGGCCTGCACGAGCTGCGGGCCCACGACAACCGGTTGACCACGCTGCCAGAGACGATCGGGCGCCTGACCGGTCTGCGCGAGCTGCACCTCAGGAACAACCGCCTCGCCGCGTTGCCCGAGGCGATCGGAGGGCTGCGCGCGCTGCGTCACCTGGACCTGCGCGGCAACCCCCTGGAACGGCTGCCCGGCTCCGTCGTACGCCTGACGGAGCTGACCCACCTCGACCTGCGGGCGACCCGCCTCTCCACGCTGCCCGGCGGGCTCGCGGAGCTGCCACGGCTGGAGAAGCTCGACCTGCGCTGGATCAAGTTCGACGAGGTTCCCGCCTGCGTCCGCCCGCTGCGTGAGCGCGGCTGCGTCGTCCTGCTGTGATGACGCGCCGAGGTGTCAGCCCGGGGCTGAGGCGGGCTCGGCCGCCCCGGAGCGTACGGGCTGGTCCCAGCCGGGACACAGGGAACGCTCGGCCAGCGCGAGCAGGTCCTCATATCGGCGTGCCAGGCCGTGGAGGTCCTCCGTGGGCCCGTTCATGCAGAGCAGGCCGATACTGACGAAGACCGACACGATGAACTGCGGCTGCAGGTCGTCCGGCGCCGCCCCCATCCTGCGGGCCACCTCGGCGACCAGTCTGCGCTCGTTCTGCCTGATCAGCCGCATGGCGCCCGCGAGCAGGGGAGGAGTGGCGTGGACGAGTCGCTGGGCTTTCCTGATCCTGCTCGCCTCGACGCCGTCGATCTCTCGTAGGATGCCCAGCATGGCGCGCATCGACTGAGTCAGCGAGGTGAACGGCGACTCCGACAGCGGCCGTGAGACCAGTTCGGTGAGGAACATCTCCTGCTCGTCGGCGGTCAGCGAGAGCGCCACGTCCTCCTTCGACGCGAAGTACCGGAAGAACGTCCTGGGCGAGACCTCCACCTCGGCGGCGATCTGGTCGATCGTGGTCGCCTCGTAGCCCCTGGTGAGGAAGAGGTCGAGGGCCGCGTCGATCAGAGCGTCCCGCGTCCGCTGCTTCTTGCGTTCGCGTAGACCCACGGCGGTCACCTCCTCGAAACTACTGGTTCACAAACTCTCAGATGTCACCGTATGTCGGATAAAAGGATTTGTCATCTGTCATCGACTGACATAAATTACTGCCGGTCGACACAGTGGTGCTAAGGGGGAATCTCCATGTCTCAAGCCGTATCGGTGGACGCCGACGCGCCTCCAGGACGAGGCCAGGGGCATCCATGGCTCACGCTGCTCGCCGTCTCGCTCGGCGTGATCATGGTCATGCTCGACGGCACGGTCGTGGCGATCGCGAACCCGGTCATCCAGGTCGAACTCAAGGCGACGCTGTCGGACCTGCAGTGGGTGACCAGCGGTTACCTGCTCGCGCTGGCGGTCTTCCTGATCACCGCGGGCAAGCTCGGCGACCTCTTCGGGCACAAGCGAATCTTCCTGATCGGCGTCGCCGGCTTCGCGCTGACCTCGCTGGCCATCGGCCTGTCGTCCTCGGTGGGCGTGCTGATCGCGCTGCGCGTGCTGCAGGGCCTGTTCGGCGCGCTGCTCCAGCCCGCCGCGCTCGCGTTGCTCCGCTCGGCCTTCCCCGGTGAGAAGCTGAACATGGCGATGGGCGCCTGGGGAGCGATCATCGGCCTGTCGAGCGCGGCCGGCCCGATCGTCGGCGGCCTTCTGGTGGAGAACGTGAGCTGGCAGTCCGTGTTCTTCATCAACGTGCCGGTGGGCGCGGCGGCCCTGGCCTTCGGGCTGTGGACGCTGCGGGAGAGCAAGGCGCAGACGCTGTCCAAGGTCGACTGGCTCGGCGTTGTGCTGCTGACGTGGGTGATGTTCGATCTGGTGTGGGCCATCATCAAGGCTCCCGAGTTGGGCTGGGGCGACCCCCAGACGACCCTCTTCCTCGCCGGCGCCGTGGTGTTCGGGGCCGTGTTCCTGTTCTGGCAGTCGAAGGCGCGCGAGCCGCTGCTGCCGCTGAGCCTGTTCCGCAACGCCTCGGTCTCGATCGGGACCGTGCTCATGGTCCTCATGTCGTTCGCGATGTTCGGCGCGATGTTCTTCCTCACGTTCTTCTTCCAGGGCGTGCACGGGCTCACGCCGCTCGACTCCGGTCTGCGGATGCTGCCCATGAGCGCCGGCATGATCGTCGCCTCGCCCGTCGCGGGCATCCTCATCGGCAAGCTCGGTCCGAAGATCACCATCGCGGGCGGCATGGTGATCAGCGCCTTCGCGATGTTCCTCATGTCGCGGCTCAGCGTCGATGCCGCCTTCGCCGACAGCGCGATCCCGTTCGTGCTGCTCGCGTTCGGCCTGTCGCCGGTGTTCGTCGGCGCCACCGAGATCATCGTCGGCAACGCCCCGGAGGATCTGAGCGGTGTGGCGGGCGGCGTGCAGAACTCCGCGATGCAGGTCGGCGGCGCCCTCGGCACCGCCATCCTGGGCGCGGTCGTGTCCGCGAAGGTGGCCGACGTGCTGCCCGGGCACCTCGGTCCGGTGGCGCAGAGCGTCAAGCCCGCGGAGATGGAGGGGCTGAAGGCCCTGGCCTCGGTGGGCCAGGCCCCGCCCGGGCTCCCGGCCCAGGTGGCCAAGACGTTCTCCGACGCGGCGCACCTGTCCTTCATGGACGGCCTGCACCTCGGCTTCATCGTGAGCACGGCGGTCGCCCTCGTCGCGGCGGCCCTGGCCCTGTTCGTCAAGGCCGGCCGCAAGACCGAGGGCGCCCCGGTCCACATGGGCTGACGCCAGGTCCGTTCCGTACGGCCCCCGCCACCCCGGCGGGGGCCGTACGCGCGTCCGGGCCGCAGGTGCCTGCTCGCTCAGTAGACTTGGTATCCGTGAGCGGCACGAAGATTCTTCCCGAGAGCGACGTAACACCCCGGCTCTCGCACGGCGACGGTGACCACGAGCGCTTCTCGCACTTCGCCGACAAGAACAAGATCACTGAGAGCTACGTGACCGGCGCGCCGGTGCGGGCCCTGTGCGGCAAGGTCTGGGTGCCCAGCCGCGACCCGAAGAAGTACCCGGTCTGCCCGGAGTGCAAGGAGATCTACGAGGGGTTGCCCAAGGGCGAGCCCTCCGGCGAGTGAGTGTCGATACGGGATCATCGCCCCCCCGACGGCTAGGGTCTGCCTTCTGACCAGCCGTATCGGGGGAACGAATGGTTCGGCGACCCATCGCCGTCTTCCTTGCATGCCTTTACGCGCTGGGCGGCGCCTGCGCCGCCCCGGCGTCCGCCGGCTCCCGGGCGACCGGTGGTCTCGCCGGCGCCGGACCGCGCGAATCGCCGGCCTCCAGGCCGGACGCCTGCCTCGCCCACCACGCCGTTCCGCGGCGCCGGCACGGCCTGGGTGCGCTCACGCACGCCCTGGAGCCGCGTGAGCCGGGGCCGGACGAGGTCGCCCGGATGGCGGCCGACCTGGCCCGCAGGATCGGCACAGCGCAGCCGAGAGCGACCGCCCATCCGGGAGAAATCGCGCAGCCGGAAGGCACAGCGCAGCCCGGAGTCACCCTGCAGCCGGGGGTCACGGCGCGGCCGGGGAGCGGTGCGAACGATCGGCGGAGCGTTCCCCGGGCCGTCGAGCGGATCACCGTTCCGGTGTGGGTGCACATCATCAGGGACCACGTGCTCGGCCTGCCCGACGCCGCCGTCTCCCGGCAGATCGCCGTGCTGAACACCGCCTACTCCGGCGGGTACGGCGGGGCCGACACCGGGGTGCGCTTCGAGCTCAAGGGCATCACGCACACCGACAACCGGAGCTGGTTCCGCGACCCCCTCGGCTACGAGGAGCCGATGAAGAAGAAGCTGCGGGTCGGGGGTCCCGAGACGCTCAACTTGTACATCGCGCAGCTGAGCCGGCTCGTGCTCGGCTACTCCACCTATCCGTACTGGTACGACGACGAGCCCGTGCTGGACGGCGTGGTGATCGACTGGCGGAGCGTCCCCGGCGGCCCGCTGCGCGACTTCGCCAGAGGCTTCACGGCCGTGCACGAGATCGGCCACTGGCTGGGCCTGCTGCACACCTTCGAGAACGGCTGCAAGGCCCCGGGCGACTCGGTGGCCGACACTCCCGCCGAGGCGTACCCGACGAACGGCTGCCCCTCCAAGAAGGACACCTGCCCCGCCCCGGGTGGCGACCCGACGCACAACTTCATGGACTACGCCCAGGACCGCTGCATGCGCGAGTTCACCGCGGGCCAGGGCGTACGCGTCCACCAGATGTGGGACGCCTATCGCCGCCCCGCGCCGCAGGGGGCCGACGCGGGGCTGCAGAAAGCCGCCGCCGCTGGGCTTCAGGGGGTCGCCGCGGACGGCGCGGACGGCCCCACCGGCACCACGAACGGCATCACGAACGACCCCGTGCCGAGCCTCGCCGCACAGGGCCCTGAGGGCCCGGCCGACGACATACAGGGCGATGAGGGATCGTCAGGAGGAACAGGGCGATGACGAATCGGCCGGAGCCGTTGACGTCGCGGCGCGGGTGTGAGTAACTCCACAGCAGCGTTCATGGTCACGAAGCTTCGCGCCCGGTCCTGAGCGCCGAAGTCGCTCGCCGGTTCCGTCCCACGCGCCCGGCCAGGCCGCCCGGGGAGGCTTTGTGGATGACCAGTGGATGCGCCGGGTCTGGCCCCCCGCCGAGGAGGGGTCCCCGCCGTCCGGGGAGGGCCTCACCCGCCCGTACGGCGCCCCGGGCGGGTCGCCGCGGTCGTCCACGCCGCCGGCGTCCCCCCAGTGGCCCACACGGCCGTACGGCGGCCGTGAGCCGGACCGGAACCCCGCAGAGGAGAGCCTCACCGGCCTGTACGGCGCGCCGGTCTCCGAACGGCGGCAGGCCGACCGCCCGGTCTGGCCCTCGCTGGGCCTGGAGTCCCCGGAGCCCGAGGACGACCTGCCCCCGTCGGCCCGCCGCTACCGTGCGCCCGAGACCCCTCCCCGCCCGATGCCGCGGTGGCTGCGGCGCCTTCTCGTCGGCGGCCTCGCGCTGGTCTGCTCGGCCGCCGTCATCGGCGCGGTGGTCGTCACGGTCCTGCACCGGGCCGAGGACGCGCCCCCCACGGTGATCGACGACCAGATCGCCGGGGTCTCCTACACGCTGCCGCCGGAGTGGCGGGAGGGAGTGGTAGCGCCCGTGACCGGCTTCACCTCCGTCGCCGCGCGCGGGGACAGCGCCACGGTCATGGCCCGCTCCGGCGACCGGGTGGACCCGCCCAACCTGCGTTCTGCGGTCATCGACCTGAGCGATCTCTACGCGCAGTTGCTGCTGCACGGGGACAAGGTCGAGGTGCTGGACGATCGCGCGGTGACCGTCGGCGGGCGGCCGGGTCACACGCGGGCCGTACGCGCCGAGTACACCGACGTGGTGAACGAGCCCGCCTTCATGCGGGTGACCCTGCTGACCCGGCCGGACGGCGGCAGCACGGTCCTGCTCGGGCTGGCCCATCCCGACCGCCCCCAGTCGCGCGCCGAGATCGAGGGCCTGATGTGGGGAGCCCGCTGACCACCCGCCCGGTCCGCCGTTGCGGGGACGGACGGCATGACTGCGGCCTCCCGGAGATCAGGGCGCTCGAACGCCTGGTCGCCGAGAGGCCGTGGCTTCTTTCGGCAGAACGGGTGACGCGGTTCCCCGCCGTAGACGCGGCTCAGCGCATGACGACCCGCTCGACGAGATCACGACATCGCTCGGCCATCCGGTTCTCAGCCGGCGTGCGGCCGCGAGTCTCGGTGGCCCGGGATGGGGTCGTTCACCGACCCGGCTGATTGGCGAAGCCGGCGGCTCCGGACGATCCGCTGCCGCCCGGTGCGGTGGGAACGTCGGCGGGACCGAACGACCGGGTGCCGGATGTGGTGGGTCCGAGCCCCCCGGAGCCGGGCGCCGGGGTGGGAACGTCGGCGGGTCCGAACGATCCGGGGTTGGCCAGCAGTGTGGTCGGTTCTGGTTCTCCGACGACGCTGATCCGCGCGCCGTCTCGGCGATTGTGCGTCTGCTGCGCCGCGAGGGCGGGCAGGGCGGTCAGGGGCACCAGGCCGGCCGCGACGACGGCCGCTGCCGTGACTGACCGGCTGCGGGTCTCCCTTCGCGGGTTCTCTGTCATGTCTGCGATCCAACGCGTGAACAGCATGTGGGCCTCCTATCGAGATGGCGATCCTGTTCTATGGCGCATGGCCGCAATGATGTTCGCTCGCCACGCCGGGATGGCCGCTCCTGACCGAGAGCTTGATTTGTTCGTGGCGGGTGTCGCGGTTGCACCGGCAAAGCGGGCGTATCACAACGGCTCCGGCAGTCGGCGGGAAGCGTCGTGAATCGCCACACAAAGGCGACGAGGCGGGCGGGCGTGGAAAAGATTTATAGAAAGTAGTCGGCTTTGAACTAGGCGTAACTTATGTTTGCCGTGCACCGAAAGGTGTCTCAGGGCCTCCGTTCCCGTGAAGAGGTAGCTTCGGGGCTGCATCGCTCGAAAACGCGGTGACCCGGAAAGTCCAATTCTCGTCATTGGGAGGGAAATCAATTGATTTCTCGTAGGAGCACTTCGGTTTCAGGCCCGCACACCGTCGGTCGCCTCCTTACCTGGGCCGCCGCGACGACGGTGGCCGGCGCGCTTGTGGGACTGTCGGCTCCGCTGGCCGCCAGTGCCGACACCGCGACGACGAGGCCTGCCGCCGACCACCAGCTCACCGCGCCGGTGTCGGTGCCGCTTCACATCGACGGGAACGATCCGAAGGGCGGGAAGGAGCCGATCCGGTGGCTCGACGCCACCATCGTCTCGCGGGGCATGCCGGCCGGTCCGGTCAACTTCGCCGTGTCCGCCAACAACGGGGCCCCGTTTGTCTTCGACCCGCGTAGCGAGCCGCTCGGCTGGCAGAGCCTGCGGCGCGTGCCGGGCAGCCGGGGAGCCTTCGTGACCAACATCACCGCGACCGAGGACGCCGGATCGGCAACCGGCGGGACCCTCGCGATCGTCGCGCGGACGTCCGACAGCAACATCTTCTTCACGATCTGCGACGTGAGGAACGCTCTTCCGCAGGCGCCCGCGCCCTTGCCGTGCAGCCCCTGGCAGCGCCTGCGCGGCTGACGGCGGACAGGACGAATTCACGACCACGGACCCACGGCCCGCAGGAGTCACCATCTCCTGCGGGCCGTCGCGGTTGTTTCCGATAATGACTTGTACCGGCCCGCATCTTCGTCTCCTGTCTCCGGTGACCGCCGGGACAAGCGTGAACAGTGGCCGATATGACGGTAGGTGGCCGTTTTCGCCCAAACGGCTTTGAGATAGACGTGACATCTGTTTGCCGGTATCCGATAAGTGTCGCGCTGCCCCCGTTTCACCGGCCAGGTATCTTCGATGTCGCATCGCACGAAAACGCGGTGACCCGGAAAGACCAATTCTCACCATGGGGGGAAATCAAATTGATTTCTCGTAGGAGCAGCTCGGCCTCTGGTTCGCGTGGCGCCGGTCGCCTGCTGATGTGGTCCGCCGCGGCGGTGGTGACCTGCGCGACGGTTGGGCTGTCGGGCTCGATCGCGGCGAGCGCCACCACAACGAAGACCGCCCCCGCCACGCAGCCGACGACGAACCCGCAGGGCGGGGAGAAGAAGACCATTCCCTACCCGCGCCTCGACTCGGCGAACGTCATCACGACTTTCAGCGTGCCGGCGTCGACCGGGACCGCCGTGACCCCGCTCACCTCGAACACCTTCACCGGATCGGCGCGCAGGGGCCGCGTGTTCGTCAACGACGGCACGGGCTGGGCCGACCTCAGCTCGGTGTTCAGTCCGGGATACCTGTACGACATCACGCTGGCCCCGTCGCCGAGCACCGGGTTCACGCCCAACGGCACCACCACTCTTTCCAACCTCGCGGCGAGTGGCATCCCGGCGGGGCGGCTGAGGGTCACCGTGCGGAAGGCCGACGGGGGCATCTACTACTCGGACTGCAGTGTCGCGAGCACAAGCGGTGCCTCGACCCTTCCGCTGACCGCCGTCGACTGCACCAAGGCGACGCGTCTGTGACGACGAGCGACATCGGCTAGCCGATGGGGCGGGACCCGCGGATGCCGGAAGGCTCCGCAGGTCTCCGCCCCGATCGTTTGCCAGAGGCTCGTGCCGATGCACGGTCTCGGGCGGCGGCTCGGCCGGTACGGAGCGGACCGCTCACCATGGCGCCCGATCCTGATGCTGTGGGGATTGCCACACCGGGCTATTTCGGACCACCCTGCGCGTGGGCGGCACGTCTTGTCGGTCCGGCGGGCTAGTCTGAATCCACTGTGAGGGAGCGAACCGATAGAGACACCAGTGTTCCGATGAGTTCGGGGAGGCGTCGTTGAGCGTTTCGGCCGCGTCCCACCTCTCCCCGTCCTACCCCGACAGAGCCGCCTGGGGCACCGCCCCGAAGCTGCGCGCATGGCAGCAGCAGGCCTACGACCTCTACTTCAGCCGTGAGCCGCGCGACTTCCTGACCGTCGCCACCCCCGGCGCCGGCAAGACGACGTACGCGCTGCGGATCGCCAGCGAGCTGCTCAGCCGCGGGGTCGTGCGCGCGCTGACGATCGTCACCCCCACCGAGCACCTCAAGCGGCAGTGGGCCGACGCCGCGGCCCGGGTCGGGATCAGCATCGACCCCGAGTTCAAGAACAGCCAGGGCGCCACCTCGCGCGACTACGTCGGGGTCGCGGTCACCTACGCGCAGATCGCGATGCACCCGGCGCTGCACCGGGCCCGCACCGAGGCGCGCAAGACTCTGGTGATCTTCGACGAGATCCACCACGCCGGCGACGCGAAGTCGTGGGGCGACGGCGTCCGCGAGGCGTTCGAGCCCGCGACCAGACGACTCGCGCTGACCGGCACGCCTTTCCGGTCCGACGACAGCCCGATCCCGTTCGTCACCTACGTCGAGGACGGCGAGGGGGCGATGCGGAGCGTCTCCGACTACTCCTACGGGTACGGCCCGGCTCTGGCCGACAACGTCGTCCGGCCGGTCATCTTCCTGGCGTACTCGGGAGAGATGAAGTGGCGCACCCGTGCGGGCGACGAGATCGCCGCCACTCTCGGCACGCCGCTGACCAAGGATC
Source organism: Microbispora sp. NBRC 16548 (assembly GCF_030268985.1). Lineage (NCBI taxonomy): Bacteria > Bacillati > Actinomycetota > Actinomycetes > Streptosporangiales > Streptosporangiaceae > Microbispora > Microbispora sp. NBRC 16548. The sequence goes on along the minus strand of NZ_BSSF01000008.1, from coordinate 157,605 downwards.
AGCTCTCGCAGGCGTGGCGGGCCGCCCTCGACCCCAAGGGCGACTGGATCCGCCAGGTCATCCACGCGGCCGACCGCCGCCTCACCGAGGTGCGGCGGGGCGTTCCCGACGCGGGCGGGCTGGTCATCGCCTCCGACCACGAGTCGGCCCGCGCCTATGCCCGGCACATCCGCGCGGTGGCCGGGGAAGGGGCCGAGGTCGTGCTCTCCGACGACCCGGGCGCCTCCAAGAAGATCAAGGACTTCGCCGCCTCCGACCGGCGCTGGCTGGTCGCGGTCCGGATGGTCTCCGAGGGCGTCGACATTCCCCGGCTGTGCGTCGGGGTCTACGCCACGAGCACCTCGACCCCGCTGTTCTTCGCCCAGGCCGTCGGGCGTTTCGTCCGCGCCCGCAAGCGGGGGGAGACCGCGTCGGTCTTCCTGCCCTCGGTGCCCGTCCTGATGGGCCTCGCGGGCGAGATGGAGGCCGAGCGCGACCACGTGCTGGGCCGCCGCCGCGACGAGGACGGCCTCGACGACATGCTGCTCGAACAGGCCCAGCAGGAGAAGAAGCAGCCCGACGCGCTCGGCGACGAGCTGCCCTTCCAGACGCTGGAGGCGTCCGCGACCTTCGACCGGGTGCTGTTCGACGGCGGCGAGTTCGGCACCGCCGCCGCGCCCGGCTCGCCCGAGGAGGAGGACTTCATCGGCCTGCCCGGCCTGCTGGAGCCCGACCAGGTGGCCTCTCTGCTGCGTAAGCGCCAGGCCGACCAGCAGGCGGCCAAGCGCAAGACCAAGAAGGGGAGCGAGGACAGCGCCCCCGCCCTCGCGCCGCACGAGCAGCTCGCCGAGCTCCGCAAGGAGCTGAACGGCCTCGTCGGCGCGTGGAACCACCGCACCGGCCAGCCGCACGGCGTCATCCACGCCGAGCTGCGCCGCGCCTGCGGCGGCCCCGCCATCGCCCAGGCCACCGCCGAGCAGGTCCGCGAACGCATCGCGATGATCCGCAAGTGGGCCACCCAGCGCAGGTGACCCCGCAGCGCGCCGGGCCCGCCTGCCCCGCAGTCTGAGGCGGCGTGCCCGGCCTGCCCAGCATGCGGTCCGAGCCGGGATGCCGGGCGGGCCGGCGTGTGAGCGACGCCCGGCCGGCTCTCACGAGCCGCTGGGCGAGCCTGCCGTGCACACGCCGCCGCGTCGTTCCCGTTCACCCGGCTGGACACCGCCGGCGACACCGCCGTCGGCGCCATCACCTTGGCGTCCCAGCTCCCGCACCCGATCGGCGGGCCGGTCTCTTCCGTGATTTCGTCTGTCATCCGATCCCGCCTCCCGGGGCGTAGTCATCGCCGGAGACGACGAGACGGAGATGATCGATGGACGACGGGTTCGCCGAATATGTGGCACAGCGGCATCTACGGCTGTGCCGGATGGCGTATCTCCTCGCTCGGGACTGGGGCACGGCCGAGGACCTGGTGCAGACCGCGCTGGCGAAAGCATGGGTCGCCTGGCGGCGGATCGAGGGCAACCCCGACCCCTACGTCTATCGCATCATCGTGAACACCCACGCCTCCTGGTGGCGCAGGCGCTGGCGCGGGGAGATCCCGGCCGCGACGATCCCCGAGGCGGCCGACCCCCGGGACGCGGCGGCGGAGGTTGCCGATCAGGTCGCGCTGTGGAGCGCGATCGGCGCGCTCTCCCCGAGGCAGCGCGCGGTGATCGTCCTGCACTACTACGAGGGACGGACGCTCACCCAGGTCGCCGACATCGTCGGCTGCTCACTGGGAGCGGTGAAGACCCAGCTCAGCCGGGCCCTCGGCCGTCTTCGCGTCGATCCGGACATCCAGACCATGACCATGGGGAGGGCCCAGCGATGAGGTACACCGAGAGCGACCTGCGCACACTGCTGGATGAGCACGGCCGGGAACGCGCCGGCGGGGAACCGGCCGCCCCTCTCGACGCGATCGTGCGGCGAGGCCGACGCATGCGCCGGACTCGGCGGGCCGCGACGGCCGGAGCCGCTGTGGCCTTCACGGTCGCCGCCTTCGCGCTGGGAAACGGCCTGCTGACCGGCCGCTCCGGGGCCGACCGGACGACGGTCGCCGCCCGGCCCACCGGCTCCGCCCAGCCCGCGCGCTGGCCGAAGCTCCCCGACAGGTTTCCCGTGGTGCTGGGAGCCGAGAAGTTCGACCTCCGCCCCATCTATACAGGGCGGTTCGAGACGATGGGCGCCGGGCAGAGGCTGACCTTCACCCCGACCAGTTACTCCACCGGAATCAAGGTGGCCTGCGACGACCCGCGAGCGTGGGTCGTCGTGGCGATGCCGCTCAAGGGCGGCGAGACGGGCGGCTCGGCCGGACGGTGCGGGGAGTCGGTGGGCGGGCACCACGACCGGAAGTCGGCGCCGTCCGGCTGGCTGAAGCGTCCGCAGTCCATCCAGGTCTGGGTCTTCCCCGCGGACGCTCCGATCCGGGAGGTGGCGTGCCGGAAGACGCCGGAGGAGTGCGACGAGTCCGCTCAGGGCCGGGCGTTGCTGCGCCCCGACGTGCGCGACCAGTTGTCCGCCATGGCCGGCGAACAACCGGGCCGGTGGACCGCCGCGATCTATGACCGGGCAGGCAAGCGTCCGCCCCAGCCGGACGGCGAACCTCTGCCGGACGCCGGCAGCCCGTTCGAAAGCACATCGACGCCGGCCGGCTGAGAACGGCGGTGGCCGCGTCAGGAGGTGCGGGAGCGCAACGGGATCTTGTCGCCGGTGTGGCCGTTGATCGCCACGTAGCGCCGGTGGTGCCGGGTGACCGGGCTGAGCCGGAGGCTGAGGGAGGCCATGCCCTGCTCCACGCGTACGGGAACGTTGTGCGCTCCCTCGTGCTGCCTCGCCTCGACGCCCTCGCGCACCCAGATGCGCAGCCGGTGCCCGGCCTGGTGGACGGCCACCGTCGCCGTGTCGCACTGCGCGGGCGACGCGGGCCAGTACACCGTGAGGCCGTGCAGGGCCCTGCCGTGGAACGACAGTCGTACGGCCTCGGGGTTGGGGACGCGGGAGTCGCAGGAGGGAGGGCCGCCCTGTGTCGGTGCCTGTGCCTGTGTCGGTGCCGGAGACGGTGTCGCGGCCGCCGCCACCTGAGGGGGCTGCGCGGCCTGGTCGCCCGCCGGCCGGTCCGCGTCGGCGCGTGGGTCGCGTGCGGCGACCGTCTGGGCGGGGACCCGGGCGGACTCCTGGCCGAATCCCACGACCATCGTGACCGCCTGCAGGGCCGCCAGCGTCAGCGCGCCCGTGACGCGGAGCACGCCCCGGTGGCCGCGGCCGAAGAGCAGCCAGATGCAGACCGGGGTCAGGACGAGCCAGGTGAGGCCGAGCAGGAACGCGAACATCGGGGCCGCCAATCCACGAAGGGTCGTCGCTCTAGGTAATACACCCGTGACGCTTCGTGGTGAAGACATTGACGTCCGATCCGGCGCGTGTCCCCGCTCAGCCGCCCGGGTCGCCGGATTCGCGGATCAGGAGCGGAGGACGGGCTCCCCGGTGAGCTCCACCCCGGCCTCGGCGAGGCGGGCGAGCGCCGACTCGGTCGTCTCCCTGGCCACGCCGGCCGTCAGGTCCAGCAGGACCCGTACGGCGAAGCCGCCGGCCGCCGCGTCGACGGCGGTGGCCCGGACGCAGTGGTCGGTGGCGATGCCGACGACGTCGACGGCCTCCACGCCGCGCTCGCGCAGCCACGCGGCCAGGCCCACGCCGTCGGCGGTGGCGCCCTCGAACCCGCTGTAGGCCGCCTGCCGCGCGCCCTTGCTGAAGACCTCTTCGACCTTCGCGGTGTCGAAGGCCGGGTGGAAGTCGGCGCCGGAAGTGCCCACCACGCAGTGCGGCGGCCAGGAGTCCACGAAGTCGGGCTCGGCCGCGAAATGGGTCCCGGGGTCGACGTGGTAGTCGCGGGTGGCGACCACGTGGTCGTACGCGTGCTCGTGGAGGTGCCGGCTGATCGCGGCGGCCACCTCGGCGCCGCCGCCGACCGGCAGGCTGCCGCCCTCGCAGAAGTCGTTCTGCACGTCCACGACGACGAGCGCGGTCTTCATGGGGTCACCTCACAGTGGCGATCACGGAGGACCGGCGTCGTCCTCATGCGCCGGTCCCCCGCGATCACTTGAAGATAGTAGGGACTGCGGGGTCTCCGGGGGAGAGGCTGCACGCTTCCAGTGGCAACTCGGCCAAAGTCGCCCGGTGCCGGTCGCGGGCGGCCTCCAGGCTCTCGCGCTCGACGACCTTGCCGTCCCGCACGAGTTCGGCCAGCAGCGGGCGGTCCTCCGTCTCCACCGGCTCGCGGGTGACGACCTCGGCGGTCGCCGTGCCGCCGCTGGTCCTGCGGTAGGCCCACTTGCGCCCGCCGACGCTCGGCTTGCCGACCGACGCCTTGGCGACCGGCTGGAGCCGTCCCGTGTGGTCCTCCCGTGCGACGAGCTTGTAGACGAGGCTGGCCGTCGGATGGCCGGAACCCGTGGCCAGGGCGGTGCCGACGCCGTAGGCGTCAACCGGCGCCGCGGCCAGCGCCGCGATCGCGAACTCGTCCAGGTCGCTGGTGACGACGATCCGTGTGCGGCTCGCGCCCAGCTCGTCGAGCAGGCGGCGCACCTCCACCGCCACGACCGCGAGGTCGCCGGAGTCGATGCGCACCGCGCCGAGGTCGGGCCCGGCCAGCTCCACCGCGGTGCGTACCGCCTCCGCCACGTCGTAGGTGTCCACGAGCAGGGTGGTGCCGAGCCCGAGGGAGTCGATCTGGGCCCGGAAGGCGTCCTTCTCCGAGTCGTGCAGGAGGGTGAACGCGTGGGCGGCGGTGCCGGCGGTCGGCACGCCGTGCAGGTGGCCGGCCATGAGGTTGGAGGTGGAGGCGAAGCCGCACAGGTAGGCGGCCCTGGCGGCGGCGACCGCGGCGTACTCGTGGGTGCGGCGCGAGCCCATCTCGATGAGCGGCCGGTCGCCGGCCGCCTGGGCCATCCGGGAGGCGGCCGCCGCGATCGCGCAGTCGTGGTTGAGTATCGACAGGGCCACGGTCTCCAGCAGCACGGCCTCGGCGAACGTCCCCTCCACCACCATGATCGGTGAGCCGGGGAAGAACGCCTCGCCCTCGCGGTAGCCGTACACGTTGCCCGAGAAGCGGTAGCCGGCGAGGAACTCGCCGGTGGGCTCGTCCACGATCCCTGAGGAGCACAGGAACTCGATGTCCTGCTCCTCGAAGCGGAAGTCCTCGAGCGCGTCGAGGAACCGCCCGGTGCCGGCCACCACCCCGTAGCGCCGTCCCCCCGGCAGCCGCCGGGCGAACACCTCGAAGACCGCCCGCCGGTGGGCCGCGCCGCTGGCGAGCCCGGCCTGGAGCATCGTCAGTTCGTACTGGTCGGTCAGCAGGGCCGTGCCCGTGGTCATGCGCACGTGTCGAAGACTACGACGGTCGTGGTGCAGGATGGGTACGTGGGTAGCACAGCTCCAACCGAGGTCGAGCGTCCGTCGTCGGACGTGCGGCCCGATCTGCCGTGGCTCACGATCGTGTGGAACGACCCGGTCAACCTGATGTCGTACGTCACGTACGTCTTCCAGACCGTGTTCGGCTATCCCCGGCAGAAGGCCGAGAAGCTGATGATGGACGTCCACCACAAGGGCAGGGCCGTCGTCGCCAGCGGCACCCGTGAGGAGATGGAGCGGGACGTGCAGATCCTTCACTCCTACGGCCTGTGGGCGACCGTTCAGCAGGACAAGTGATGAGCACGGGATTTCGGGCGGCGGGCGACGGGGTGACCGTCCAACTCGACGCGGGCGAGGTGTCGATCCTGCGCTCGCTGGTGTCGCAGGTGCTCGGCCTGGTCGAGCCGGGGACGACCGGCGACGATCCGTTGGAGCGCGCCCTGGGCATCGGCTCGGCGGCCCCGCCGGCCGACCCCGTGCTCGCGCGGCTGTTCCCCTCGGCGTACGCCGACGACGAGGACGCGGCGCAGGAGTTCCGGCGCTACACGGAGGCGACGCTGCGCGACGGCAAGCGTGCCGACGCGACCACGCTGCTGGAGACGGCGGCGCCGGGCAGGCTGACGCTGACGGCCGAGCAGGGGCAGGCGTGGCTGCGGGCGATCAACGACGTCCGCCTCGCGCTCGGCGTGCGGCTGGAGGTCACCGAGGAGGTCCACGAGGAGATCGCCTCGATGTCCGAGGACGACCCCCGCTATCCGGCGTTCGTGACCTACGACTGGCTGACCTACCTGCAGGACACCCTTGTCAGGGCGCTTTGGTAGGTTTCCCAGCATGCTGACGATCTCACGCGAGCTGGTCGACAAGATCGTGGCCCATGCCCGGGCCGACCACCCCGACGAGGCGTGCGGCGTCGTGGCCGGGCCCGCCGGGTCCGACCGTCCCGAGCGGTTCGTCCCCATGGAGAACGCCGAGCGTTCCCCGACGTTCTACCGGTTCGACTCGATGGAGCAGTTCCGCGTGTGGCGGGAGATGGACGACCGCGACGAGGTGCCTGTCGTGATCTACCACTCCCACACCGCCACCGAGGCGTACCCCTCCCGTACGGACATCAGCTACGCCTCCGAGCCCGACGCCCACTATGTGCTGGTGTCGACCGCCTCCGAGGAGGAGGCGCCCTTCCGGTCCTACCGGATCGTGGACGGCGTCGTGACCGAGGAGGAAGTCAAGATCATAGAGTCGTACGGTTAAACTTGAACCATGGCTAACGATGACGCTCGTCCCGTGTCGTCACCGGCTGTCCTGTCGCGCCGGGTACGCCCGGAATCTCCTGTTCAGGCGTTCCTCTTCGCGCACACGCCGTCTGTCGTCGTCTACGACTGTCGCTGAATCCGGCCGCCTGCTCGGCGCCGGGGAGAAGACCGCTGGAATCGTCGCCCGCCTGCCCCTGTTCAGAGCAGGTGGACGCCCACCATAACGACGACCACTGATCAAGGAGATTGAGCCGACATGGCCATCGAGGTCCGCATTCCTACCATCCTCCGCAGCTACACCGAGGGCGCCAAGGCGGTCAACGCCAAGGGATCGACCCTCGAAGAGCTGATCGGCGACCTGGAGGCGCGCCACCCCGGTCTGAAGGACCGACTGGTGGACGGGTCCGGGCTGCGCCGCTTCGTCAACGTCTACCTCAACGACGAGGACGTACGCTTCCTCGGCGGGCTCGGCACCCCCGTCGCCGACGGCGACACCGTGACCGTGCTCCCGGCCGTCGCGGGCGGAGCGCGCTGAATGCGCTTCGACTCGTTGATCGACTCGGTCGGGCACACCCCGCTGGTGGGTCTGCCCCGGCTCTCGCCGTCCCCCGACGTACGGGTCTGGGCGAAGCTGGAGGACCGCAACCCGACCGGGTCGGTCAAGGACCGGCCGGCGCTGTGGATGATCGAGCAGGCCGAGAAAGACGGGCTGCTCACGCCGGGCTGCACCATCCTGGAGCCGACCTCCGGCAACACCGGCATCTCGCTGGCGATGTCGGCCCGGCTCAAGGGCTACAAGCTGATCTGCGTCATGCCGGAGAACACCTCCGAGGAGCGCCGCCAGCTGCTGCGCATGTGGGGCGCCGAGATCATCTCCTCGCCGGCCGCGGGCGGCTCCAATGAGGCGGTGCGGGTGGCCAAGGGCCTCGCGGCCGAGCATCCCGACTGGGTGATGCTCTACCAGTACGGCAACCCCGCCAACTGGCGCTCCCACTACGAGTCGACGGGGCCGGAGATCCTCGCGGACCTGCCGACCGTGACCCACTTCGTCGCGGGGCTCGGCACGACCGGCACCCTCATGGGCGTCGGCCGCTACCTGCGCGAGCACGTGCCGGACGTGAAGATCGTGGCCGCCGAGCCGCGATACGGCGAGCTGGTCTACGGCCTGCGCAACGTGGACGAGGGGTTCGTGCCCGAGCTGTACGACGCGTCCGTGCTGACCACCCGCTACTCGGTGACCTCGGCCGACGCGCTGCGCCGGACGCGTGAGCTGCTGGCCGCGGAGGGCATCTTCGCGGGCATCTCGACGGGCTGTGCCCTGCACGCGGCTCTCGGCATGGCCCGCAAGGCCGTCCAGGCGGGCGAGCGGGCCGACATCGTGTTCATCGTGGCCGACGGCGGCTGGAAATATCTGTCCACCGGCGCGTACGAGGGCACCCTCGACGAGGCGGAGGACCGGCTCGAAGGCCAGCTCTGGGCCTGATCGCCGCTGAAGGCTGACCGGCTCACCCCGCCCGCTCCGGCATGGGTGGGCCGGAGATCCGGTTCGGGCGGGATGAGCCGGAGTATGGGGATCAGTTGAACACGACCCGGAGTGTGAAGGTCGAGCCGTCCTCGCCGTGGGTGCCGCTCAGGCCGACCGCCCGCAGTTTCTCGGCGTCGGCGCGCTCCTGGCCGTTCAGGCCGTCCAGGTACAGCTTCTCCAGCCGGTCGAGGTCGGCGTACACGGCGTAGGTGGCGTTCGCGGCGTCCGGGACGGCCAGGCGGAACGTCTCGCTCTCGCCGAGCGTGCCGCCGCCGCCCAGCGCGTCGGCGTACTCCTGGGTGCTCGCGATCACGAACCGCCCGTCGCCCTCGGCGGTGGCGATGTCGGCGGACCTCTCCATGCCGTTCAGGTGGCCCTTGACCCGGTCCACCAGCTCGCGCGCCTTGGCGGTGTCCGTCGTGAGCACGGCGCCCACCCGGGGCTGTGCGCCGTCGAGGTCCTGCTCGTCCAGGGCGAGCGTGAGGGAGCGGCCCAGCAGCGTCGCGAGGTCGTCCGGCAGGGACAGGCCGTACTGCGTCCGCGCCTGGTCGAGGGCCTGCCTGACCGTCTCGCCGCCCGAGCCGCTCGCGGTCTGTTCGATGGACGGCCACTGCTCGCGCAGCAGGTCGCCCAGGCCGGAGATCGAGGCCGCCGCGACCGTGGAGGCGGGCAGCTCGCCGATCTTCACCGGCTCGGGCCGGCCCGACGCGGCCGTCCCGCCACGGGTGATCCCGGCCAGTTCGGCGTAGTCGCCGGAGAACCGGAGGGCGCCGGCGAACCGCATGCCCCTGATCTGCTGCAGCACGGGCGTCGCGGCGACCTCGCTCCAGCCGGCGTCGGCGACCTTCTCCACGTCCATCCAGAACGACAGCACGCCCTGCTCGCCCAGCGCGCCGAGGTCGGCGGCGAAACGAGGCTCGCCGGACAGCGGCGCCGCCTTGACGTACTCGTCGGCCAGCTTCTGGCTCATGGCGATGATCGCGTACCCCTCGCGGAACGCCAGGCCGCCCTTGCCGCCGCCGAGGCCCATCTTGGCGATGCCGGTCCGGGCCGCCACCTCGTCCTTCACCTGTACGGCGAGCGCCCCGACGGGGTCGCCGCCGCCGTCCGCGGGGAGCACGGCGAGGCCGACGCGGTCGCCGAGCCAGGGTTCGACGTCCCTGGCGTAGTCGACCTTCGAGAGGTCCTGGTCGTCCTTCTGCAGCGCGGTGACGAGGGCCTTGCGCGGGTCGTCGCCGCCGAAGGAGTCGCGGGTGGCCGAGAACTTGCGGGCGATGCCGAACAACGCGAGCTTCTGCCCGGCCGACGGGTCGAGGTCGAGCCGGACGTAGGCCATCGCGTTCGCGGGCAGCACGTCCTGCGGTTGCGTGCCGCCGCCGCTCAGCTTCGAGGCGGCCCACACGCCGCCGCCGCCGACCACCCCGACGAGCACGGCGGCCACCAGCGCGAGGATCCAGCCGCGCCCCCGGCGGGCCCGGTCCTGGGGAGGCGCAGGCGGGCCGGGTACGGTGGCGGAGCCGATCTCCTCCGGCTCGGTCCAGGACGGCAGCCGCACGGTGTGCGCCTCGTGGCGCTCGTGCGCCTCGTTCGCGGCGGCGCGGGGAACGCGATAGGCGACGGTGCGGTCGAGGTCGGGTTCGTCACCCGGCCGCCAGGGGCTCGGGGTGTGCGGGGAGATGTCGGGGGACATGGGGCTCACTCACATGCGTCGTCGTCAGGTACGCCGCGACGCTAGGCCGGGCCGGTAGCGACGCGCTTGCAGCCCGCTTGACCGCGAGCCCGATGCCCGCCCCCGGCGAGATCCGCCGGAGCACCACGCTAGAGTAATGAGCAGAACAATATTCGGTAGAGCGGCGAGGGGCGCATGACCAAGTTCGACGAGGCGACGCAGGCCATCCGGGTCGACGACACCACCTATGACGTGTGTCTCGACGACGGATACTCCATCGGAGGGCCGCTGAACGGCGGCTACCTCATGGCCACGATGCTGCGCGCCGTGGTGGACGCCTCGCCCCACGCGCACCCGGTCTCCACGAGCGCCCAGTTCCTGCGGGTGGCCCGGCCGGGCCCGGCCAGGGTGCTGCTCGAGCCGCTCAAGACGGGCCGTACGGCGGCGATGAGCCGGGCGCGGCTCGTCCAGGACGGCGAGTCGTTCATCGAGATGCTCGTCACGACCGCGACCCTGGACGGGGAGGCGGCCCCCGACTGGGCGGACGGCCCGTCCGCCGCGATGCCGGACCTCGCGGACTGCGTGCGCCTGCCCCAACCCAAGCCCCAGTCGAACATGAACTTCAGCGCCCAGATGGAGCTCGCCTTCGACCCGCCCACGATCGGCTGGCTCACCGGCGCGCCGACCGGACGGCCCGAGTCGCGGGCGTACTTCCGGCTGGCCGAGCCGCAGGACCCCGACCCGTACGTGCTGGCGCTGGCGGTCGACGCGCTGCCGCCGGTCGTGTTCTCGGCGGGGGCGCGGGGATGGGCCCCGACGGTGGAGCTGACCTGGCACCTGCGGGCCCTGCCCGCGCCGGGATGGCTGACCCTGATCGGCGGCGGACGGCTGATCAGCGACGGCTGGTTCGACGAGGAGGTCGAGGTGTGGGACTCGGCGGGCCGGCTGGTCGCCCAGTCTCGCCAGATCGCGCGTCTGGGCCGGGGCTAGGTCCTGTTTCTCGGATCACGTGCGGAGCCAGATCACTAGAGCTGCCACGGTCACGGTGCCGAGGTAGATGTAAGCGCGCTTGTCGTAGCGGGTGGCCACAGGCGACGCGGCCCCGTCCCCGGCCGGCACGTGGGAAAGCGGGCAGGTGGACAGGACGCCACTCACCCAGCAGCACCTGGCCATGGTCTTGCGAAAACGACGGCAGCGACACCTGGGACACCTTGCTCGGTGCCGGTTTACAGCACCCTGCCGCGCCTGGCGGCGAGGGCGTAGTCGCGCAGGGACACGCCGATTGTCGGCCGCTGACGCAGAAACTCCTCGACGATGCTCTGGGCCACGTCCGAGTAGGTGATGTGCCAGTGCCCCAGCCCGTGCAGAGCGCTCTCGACGCAGGCGACGTTCTCACTGGACAGCGTGTCACGCATGACCCCGAGCAGCACCTCGTCGATCCTGCGCGCGACGGGGTCATCGGGCCTGCCCCAGGTGGGTAAGACGTCCCACCACATGTAGCAGATGGTGTTCAGGGGGTTTTCCACCGAGTCGCCGTTCTCGCCGTGACTCAACACGTTCTGACACAGGGGTTCGAACAACTGGGCGTACAACTGCCTGACCGCGGCGGCGCATCGGACTCGCAGGTTCTCGGGCACGGACGGGTTGTACAGCTCACGGAACAGCCCGGAGTCGCCCGCAAGGAACCACAGGCCATCCGCGATCCGCTGGGTCGAGTACGTCTCCGCCACTCGACCGGCAGCGGTGAGGAATTCCGTCAGCGAGAGCACGGTGTCGAGGGGATCGTCCAGGAAGTCGCCGTCGTCCCGCAGGACGAGCAAGCGCTGAGTCCACGCTTTGAGATCGATTGCCACCCCCGGACTGTCTCACCCCACCGAGGGCATGCATAGCTGCTGGCGGTCTTGGCGCTCACGCCGGCGAGGATCGGCCACCCGACGCCAGTGGCGGTAGCCGGTCTTCGACCCGCTACCGCCACTGGCCGTTCCATCGCTGCTCGAGCCCCGCCGAGTGACCTGCGCCGCCCGCCCGGGTGCGGGACGCCACCGCCGGAAAGGCTCGCGCAAGGGACTTGCCACCATCGGTAACCCCGCTGAAAGCGGTCCGACCTACACCAAAGGTGGCACCCGCTCCCCAGAAAGGACCACCTGCGATGACACGCACCACCCGCGCCCTCCTCGCCGTCGCCGTCGCTCTCGGAACGGTCGCCGCGACCGTCGCGGTCAGAACCTCCCCCGCGAACGCCGCTGCCTGCGACCCGTCCCGGGTGGCGCCGCCCGGCAGCCTCATCGGCGATTTGTGGCGCTCCAACGGCGGAGAGGAAAGCGTCTACGGCTGCCCGGTCACCAAGGAGTACGGCTACGCCGACAAGCGCGGCTCCTACCAGGAGTTCCGCAACGGCAAGATCGTGTGGTCCCCCGGCCTCGGCGACGGCGCCCTGGTCCGCGCTTACTACTCAGGCGGCAAGGCCGTCTTCCGCTGGAGCGGCCTCGGCCGCGACTGGGACTTCTTCCAGGTCCGCTGGAGCACCACCGCCGGCGGCCAGACCACCCAGGTGAAGGTCGGCAGGCTGACCCCGTGGAGCGGCGTCTATTCGGTGCGCCCCCGGTGTTACTGGAGCAGCGAGGATGGTGAAAATGTCTGCGTCACCACCAACGGCCACGGGGGATACGTCAAGGCCTCCTTCATCGTCCAGGGTTGCGACCGCGGCACCTTCGGCTCCGACTGCGGCCCCTGGAGCATCCCTACCTCTGTCAAGGTCCCCCTCTAACGGCTCGTCGTCCTGTTTCTCGGATCGGACCGTCCCGCACACCATTCCCGAGCCTCATGACCAACAGGACAATCGCCGCAGGCGCGGCTCGGCCGGTGGACGCCCGACCGGGTTCGACAAAGAGCGCTACAAGAAGCGCAACGTTGTCGAGCGGGCGATCAACCGGCTGAAGAACTTCCGGGCTGTGGCCACCCGCTACGACAAGCGCGCTTACATCTACCTCGGCACCGTGACCGTGGCAGCCCTAGTGATCTGGCTCCGCACGTGATCCGAGAAACAGGACCTAGACCGCGTCCCCCCGCGGCCCGGCGCGCGGTGTGAGCATTCTTACCGTCAGCGGCGGGGATCAGTCCCCTAACCTTGGGAAGCGTGCCGGAGGACAACACCAGGGCGATCGGGATCTTTGACAGCGGGGTGGGCGGCCTGACCGTCGCCCGGGCGATCATCGACCAGCTGCCCCACGAATCGATCTTCTACGTGGCCGACACGGCCAACCAGCCCTACGGGCCCAAGAGCATCGCCGAGCTCCGCGCGTACGCGCTGGAGGTCATGGACCACCTGGTCGAGCACGACGTGAAGATGCTGGTCATCGCGTGCAACAGCGCGAGCTCGGCCGTGCTCAGGGACGCCAGGGAGCGCTACGACGTGCCGGTCGTCGAGGTGATCCAGCCCGCCACCCGGCGGGCCGTGCGGGCCACGAGGAACGGCAGGGTCGGCGTGATCGCCACGCGGGCCACCATCGAGTCGATGGCCTACCACGACGCCTTCGCCGCCGCCCCCGACGTCGAGCTGGTCGCGGTGGCCGCCCCCCTGCTCGTGGAGTTCGTCGAACGGGGCGAGACGATGAGCGAGGAGCTCATCGAGGTGGTCAGGGGCTACCTCAAGCCGGTCCAGGACGCGGGCTGCGACACGCTCATCCTCGGATGCACGCACTACCCGCTGCTCACCGGCGCCCTGTCGTACGTCGCCGGGGACGGGGTCACGCTGGTGTCCAGCGCCGAGGAGACGGCCAAGGACGTCTACCGCATCCTGCACGACCGCGGGCTGTCCAACGGCGCGGGCGAGCCGAGGCACCGCTTCCGGGCGACCGGCGACACCGAGCTGTTCGAACGGCTCGGGCAGCGCTTCCTCGGTCCCGAGCTCCAGTCGGTGGAGCGGACCGCCTCCGGTATCGGCGACGTCAGCGGCGTAGGGAGTTCGCGATGAAGTTGACGATCATCGGGTGCTCGGGCAGCTTTCCCGGCCCCGACAGCCCGTCCTCCTGCTACCTGCTGGAGGCCGAGGGCTTCCGGCTGCTGCTCGACTTCGGCAACGGTTCGCTGGGCGCGCTGCAGCGGCACGCCGGGCTCTACGACGTCGACGCCATCCTCCTGTCCCACCTGCACGCCGACCACTGCCTCGACCTGTGCGCCTACCACGTCGTGCGCACCTACACCCCGGACGGCCCGCTGCCGAAGCTGCCCGTCCACGCCCCCGCCGGCGCCTCCAAGCGGCTCAACGCGGCGTACGCGATGCCTGACGAGCCCGTGCTGGAGAACTCCTTCGACTTCGTACGGCTGTCGCCCGGCACCCGGCACGTCGGCCCGTTCGAGGTGACGGCCGCCCCGATGAACCACCCGGTGGAGACCTACGGCTTCCGCGTCACCCACCAGGGTCGTTCCGTCGCGTACTCGGCGGACACCGGCGAGTCGGCCGAGCTGGTCAAGCTGGCCCACGAGGCCGACGTGCTGCTGTGCGAGGCGTCCTTCCTCGACGAGCCGGGCCTGACCCCCGGCCTGCACCTGAGCGGCAGGCAGGCGGCCGAGCACGCCGCCCGCGCCGAGGCCGGCGCGCTCGTCCTCACCCATCTCGTCCCCTGGTACGACAAGTCCCGCATCCTGGAGGACGCCTCGCGCGGCGGCTTCGCCGGCCCGATGGAGTTGGCGCGGAGCGGGGCCGTGTATGACCTAGGGTGACCCGTATGGCTCGTTCACACGGTCGTCGTTCCGACCAGCTTCGCCCCGTGACCATCACCCGGAACTGGCTCGCCCACGCGGAGGGTTCCGTACTGGTGGAGTTCGGGGGCACCAGGGTGTTGTGCGCCGCGACGGTGGAAAGCGGCGTGCCCCGCTGGCGCAAGGGCAGCGGTCTCGGCTGGGTGACGGCCGAGTACGCCATGCTGCCCCGGTCGACCAACACGCGCAACGACCGCGAGTCGGTCCGCGGCAAGATCGGCGGGCGCACCCACGAGATCTCCCGGCTGATCGGCAGGTCCCTGCGGGCCTGTGTCGACTACAAGGCCCTGGGGGAGAACTCCGTCCTGCTCGACTGCGACGTGCTGCAGGCCGACGGCGGCACCCGCACCGCCGCCATCACCGGCGCGTACGTCGCCCTCGCCGACGCGATCGCGTGGATGCGGCAGCGCCGGATGTGCCCCGGCGACCCCCTGGTGAACTCGGTCGCCGCCGTCTCGGTCGGCGTCGTCGGCACCGAGCCGTTGCTCGACCTCGACTACAGCGAGGACGTCAAGGCCGAGACCGACATGAACGTGGTGATGACCGGCAGGGGCGACTACGTCGAGGTGCAGGGCACCGCCGAGGGCACGCCGTTCGACCGGACGACGCTCAACGGCCTGCTCGACCTCGCCGCGACCGGCTGCGCGGAGCTCACCCGCCTGCAGGCCGAGGCCCTCGCCTGATCCACGGGAGAACGACAGCATGAACAAGGTGGTTCTGGCCACCCGGAACGCCGGGAAGATCGTCGAACTGCGCCGGATCCTCGCCGACGCCGGTGTGCCGGTCGAACTCGTCGGCCTGGAGGCGTTCCCGCACATCGGCGACGTGGCGGAGACCGGCCTCACGTTCGCGGAGAACGCGCTGCTCAAGGCGCACGCGGTCGCCGCGCAGAGCGGCCTGCCCGCCATCGCCGACGACTCCGGCCTGTGCGTCGAGGCGCTGAACGGCATGCCGGGCATCTTCTCCGCCCGCTGGTCGGGCCGCCACGGCGACGACGACGCCAACCTCGACCTGCTGCTCGCGCAGATCGCCGACGTGCCGGACGGCCGCCGTCAGGCCCACTTCGCCTGCACGGCCGCGCTCGCGCTGCCGTCGGGGGAGGAGCACGTGGTGGAGGGGGCCGTGCACGGCCACCTCATCCGCGAACGGCGCGGCACGGGCGGCTTCGGCTACGACCCGATCTTCGTGCCGGACGGCGAGACCCGCACGACGTCCGAGATGTCGGCCGAGGAGAAGAACGCGATCAGCCACCGGGGCAAGGCGTTCCGGGCGATCGCCCCGGTGATCGCCGAGGTCGTCTCGTAATACCGCCGTAAGACCGCCGGCGGCCGGGCGGGCGTAGCGTTCGGAACGTGAACGCAGCAGGCACCCGCATGCCCGCCTGGGCGGCCGCGCTGACCGGCCTCGTCGCCGGCGCGGTGGCGCTCGGGGCGGCCCAGATCGTCGCCGGTCTGATCGACCCTGGCGCCGCGCCGGTCGTCGCCGTGGGCGGCGCGATGGTCGACGCCACGCCCGCCGGCCTCAAGGAATGGGCGATCCGCACCTTCGGCGCCAACGACAAGCCGGTCCTGCTCGGCGGCATCGTCGTCGTGCTCGCCCTCGTCGCCGCGGGTCTCGGCCTGCTCGCCCGCCGCCGGGCGGCGTACGGCACGCTGGGACTGGCCCTGTTCGGCCTCGTCGGCGCCGCCGCGGCGCTGTCCCGTCCGGACGCCGGGGTGGCGCACGTCCTGCCCTCGATCGCGGGCGCCGCGGCCGGCGCCTGGACCCTGTCGCGCCTGACGCGGCGCGCCATGGACAGCGGTGAGGAAGAGTACGTGGCCGCCAGCCGGGCCGCCGACCAGGGCACGGGCGACACGGTCCTGACGGCGCCCGCGCCGGCAGGATCGTCGTCGGCTGAGCGCACGAGAGCCGCGAGCCTGCGGGAGGACAGCCGTGCGGCGGAGCCCGGCCCCGCCCTGCCGGCCGTCATGCGGGCGGGCACGGGCCCGGGCGTGGGATCGGGCGCGGGATCGGACTCAGCGCCGTACGCCTTCGACCGGCGCAGGCTTCTGACCGGGGCGGCCGCGGGGGTCGCGGTGGCGGGCGCCGCCGGTCTCGGCGGATGGCTGCTGTCGGGCACCAAGGACGCCGAACTGGCCCGGCGCGGCGTGGCCAGGTTGCTGCCGCGCGCGGCGCGCCCGGCCGCGCCGATCCCCGCCGGGGCGGACCTGCGGATTCCCGGCCTCACGCCGTTCGTCACGCCCAACGCGGAGTTCTACCGTGTGGACACCGCCCTCGTCGTGCCGTCGGTGGACCCGGCCCGCTGGACGTTGAAGATCCACGGGCTGGTGGACAGGCCGGTCGAGCTGACCTTCGCCGATCTGCTCAAACGCCCCCTGACCGAGGCGGACGTCACGCTGACCTGCGTGTCCAACGACGTCGGCGGGCCGTACGCCGGCAACGCCCGCTGGCTCGGCGCCCGGCTCGCCGACGTGCTGCGCGAGGCCGGGATCCGCCGCGAGGCCGACATGCTGCTCAGCGTCTCCGAGGACGGCTGGACCTGCGGCACACCGGTCGACGTGGTCATGGACGGCCGCGACGCGCTGCTCGCCGTCGCCATGAACGGCGAGGTGCTCCCGGAGGCCCACGGCTTCCCGGTCCGTCAGGTCGTGCCCGGACTGTACGGGTACGTGTCGGCGACGAAGTGGGTCACCGAGATCAGGGTCACCCGGTTCGACCGGGAGGAGGCCTACTGGACGCCGCGCGGCTGGGCCCCCCGGGGCCCGATCAAGACCCAGTCCAGGATCGACCTGCCCCGTGACGGGGACGAGGTCACGGCGGGCCGTACGACCGTGGCGGGCGTCGCCTGGGCACAGCACCGGGGCGTCGACGCGGTCGAGGTGCGGGCGGACGGCGGCGCGTGGCGGCAGGCGAGGCTCGCCGACGTGCCCGGCCCCGACACCTGGCGGCAGTGGTCGCTCGACCTGGACCTGACGCCGGGCCGGCACGCGATCTCCGTGCGGGCCACCGACGCGACCGGCTACACCCAGACCGCGGACGAGGTCCCGCCCGCCCCCGACGGCGCCACCGGCCACCACACCGTCACCGTCACGGCCCGCTGACCGTCCCCCGCGCGGTCTCCCGATGGAGAGCCGGGTCTGGAGTTGGGAAAACCCGCCGTGCCCCGGACGGCCCGCCTCTACCATCGGCACCCTGATGTGCGCGAGGAGGGGGGCCAAGCGCGTGAACCAGGAGAGGGCGCGCCGGCATGCAAGGTGGCGGTTGCCGTCCGGTGTGTACAACCCGGTCGTGTCGGCCGACGGCCGGCGATGGCGGGACTACGAGCAGGCCGCGGAGGCGCCTGCTCCCTCGCTGGAGGACCGCCGCCTGGAAGTGCGGCTCGCGGCGCTGCCGCTGGGCGTGGACACCGTGACCATGCCGGTGGTGCCGGCCGCCAGGAACGGCGAGATCGGGGGACGCGGGGGTCATGGCCTGGGGGCGCCGGGCGGACGGCGCGCAGGGTCGCCAGACCCCAGGGAAGCAGGGTCGCCAGACCCCCGGGAAGCCGTCCCCGCCGCGACGCCCGCCGACGCCGGGAACACTCGGAACACCGGGGACCCGGAAGACGCCGAGGACTCTGAGGGGTTCGGGGACCTCGAGGACGCCGGGGAGGCTCCGGAGGCGGCGGAAGAGGTGACGGGAGAGGTGACGGAAGAGGCGGCGGCCGAGGACACCACCGGGGAAGCCGCCGGGGGGACCGCCGCCGACGCCGCACCCGACGGCTCGCCGTCGCCGGAAGAGTCCGGATCGGGGGAGCCCGGCTCGCCTGACCCGGGCCCGTGCGACGCGGGCCCGGGGGAGTCCGGCTCGCCTGACTCCGGTGACCTCGCGCACATGGAAACGCGCCCGGCCGCCGGGATCGAGGCGGCCGACACCGAGGCCGACGTCGAGGCCGACATCGAGGCCGACGCGGGGGCCGACGAGGCCGAGCCCGGGGATCACCTGGAGATCGCCGTCGTCGGAACGCGGGACGGTGCGGCGGTAGACGAGACCTCGACGGCCGTGGCGTCCGTCGAAGGCGATCGGCCGGGCGAGCCGCTGCCCGAGCCGCTGCCCGAGCAGCTGTCCGGGGCGGGACACGACGCCGGTGCCCAGACCGGACAGGGCGAGTGGCTCGCGGAGACCGCGCCCGCGCCGAGAATCACCGCGCAGGCGGACAGGGCCGAGGCCGAGGCGGGGCGTTCCGGACACCCGAACGGAACCGACGCCGGGGCCGGACAGGGGCGACCGCCCGGCGAAACGGCGCCTGCGGCGGCGTTCGGGGCGGCGGGGACAGGCCGGGACGAGCGGCACGAGGAGACGCCCGGCGCGGCCGTGGACGACGGTCCGGAGACGGGCGACTTCGCGGACGCCGACGACTTCTGGTCGGCCGTGCTGCACGACGAGACCGAGCGCGACTGGCTGGACGGTCCGGGCCGCCCGCGACGGCTGGAGGAGACCCGCCCGTACGGCAGGCCCGGCGGCCTGGCCGAGGCGGATCCGGACGGCCAGGTGAGCCTCGTGCAGGCGGTGAGCGGGCGCTTCCCGGACCCGCGCGGCACCTGGATCCGCCTGATCAACGCCGAAGGCCCGACGGAGGACGCGTTCAGGTCCAACAACGCCGTCGACTGCGCGCTGTCGGTGATGTCCACCTGGCATGGCGAGCCCGTCGTGGCGGCACGCAGGCAGCCGGAGTACGACGGGTCGGGACGCCCGCTGCTGACCGGGGAGACAGGAGGCGTCGCCCGCGCCGAGGAGTGGCTCGGGCACCGCTTCGAATACGTGGGCCACGGCCGCCGGGCGTACGTGGCGATCGCGCAGCGGCTGATCTTCGGTGGTCACGGTGCCGCCGCCGTCCTCATCACCCGCTGGGCCGGAGGAGGCAGCCACGCGTGGAACGCCGTCAACTGCCGGGGCGAGGTCCTGTGGATCGACGCCCAGCGGGGTCACATGGCCGTGGAACCGCCGTACGAGGACGTCACGGGGGTCTTCGCGGTAGTGATCGACCGCCAGGGCCGCCGCCTGTGACGGCCCGTGTGTGAGCGGCGCCCGCGCCGCTCGCGCCGCCCGGGGCACCCGCTCGCGCGGGCGGCCCGGGCGGCCCCGTACCGACCCGGCCGGGACGGGGCGAGCGGCGGTCAGGAGGCGGCCAGCGCCCCGACGACCGATGCCCGGGCCGCACGGCGGGCGGGCAGCACCGCGGCGAGCACTCCGGCCAGGCCCGAGGCGGCGATGAAGATCAGGATCTGCCCGATCGGGAGCTGGAAGGAGACGTTCTCCGTGAGCGTCGCCGTCGCCGCCCAGCCGTACGCGATGCCGAGCAGGACGCCGACGATCGCGCCCACCAGGCCGAGGATCAGCGCCTCGACCGAGAGCATGCCCCGCAGTTGCGGCCGGGTCAGGCCCAGGGCGCGCAGCAGCGCGGACTCGCGGGTGCGCTCGTGCACAGACAGCGACAGCGTGTTCGCGATGCCGAGCAGTGAGATCACGATCGCGAGGGCCAGCAGCCCGGTGATGATCATGAGGATCGAGTCGATGGCCTCGTCGAACTGGCCGCGGATCTCGGTGGTGCTGCCGACCTTGACCGCCGGGTAGGCCGCCGTGGCGTCGTCCACGACCTTGCGCGCCCGCTCGGGGGCCACGCCGTCGGCGGCGTCCACCAGGATCTGCGCGTCGCCCACCGTGCCGAACTGCCGCTCGAACGCCTGCTCGGTCATGGTGAACGCCGGCAGCAGGGACACGTCGGCCTTCAGCACCGCCACGACCTTGAGGGGGGTCCTCCGGCCGCCTGACGCGACGGTCACGGTGTCGCCCACCTTGACGCCGAGGTCCCGGGCCACGTAGTCGGCCACCGCGACCTCGCCCGCGCCGAAGCCGTCCATGGTGCCGGACGACGCCTCCGGCTTGATGGCGGTGCCGATGGCCGACTGGGTGACCGTGCCCACCTCGAACTCGCGGCCGTTCACCTTGGCCTTCTTCCCGCGGAACTCGGTCACCGCGGCCAGGTCGCGGTTCGCGCGCAGCGTGTCGGCGACCGAGCGGGGGATCGTGCCCGTCTGCGAGGACAGGATGTAGTCGGCGGGGAACTGCTGGTCGAGCTGGCCGCTCACGGTGGTCCGCACCGTGGAGGTCAGGACCGCCATGAACGTCATCAGCGTCACGCCGACGGTCAGGGCCACCGTCGTGGTCGCCGCCCGCTTGGGGTTGCGCCGCGAGTTGTCCACGGCGAGCCGCCCCGGCACGCCGAACAGCCGCGCGGGCACCCAGCCGGCCAGCCCGCTCAGCGGCCGTACGATCACCGGGCCGAGGATGAGCACCGCGAAGAACACGAGCACGCCGCCCGCCATGACCGCCAGCAGCGCCGCCTGGCCCGGCTTCTGCAGCATGCCCGCCGCGGTGAGGCCGGCCCCGGCCAGCACGAACAGGGCGGCGACGACCACCCGTACGACCCCGGTGCGGAACGCGTGCTCCTCCACCTGCGTGCGCAGCGCCGCGACGGGCGGCACGCGGGTGGCCTGCCGTGCCGGGAGCAGTGCGGCGGCCATCGTCACGACGACGCCGGTGCACATGCCGACGGCGATCGTCTGTGGGGACAGGGTCACGGTGCCCGTGGGGATGTCCGTTCCGACGGCCCGCAGCACGGCGACCGCGGCGGCTCCGAGGCCGAGGCCCGTCAGCAGGCCGAGCACCGACGACAGCAGGCCGACCACGGCCGACTCCAGCACGATCGAGCCGAAGACCTGCCGCTTGGTGGCGCCGATGCAGCGCAGCAGCGCCATCTCGCGCATCCGCTGCGCGACCAGGATGTTGAAGGTGTTGTAGATGACCAGCGCGGCGACGAGCAGCGCGACCGCGCCGAACAGCAGCAGGCCCAGCCGGATGAAGGACGTGTCCATGTGGTTGCGCTTGGCGACCTCGTCGGCGCGTTCCCGCCCGGTCACGGCCGTCGCGTCGCCCACGGCCGCCGCGACGGCCGTACGCAGGCTCTCCGGCGAGGGTCCCGAGGAGACGACGTCGATCTCGGTGAAGCCCTTGGCGCCGGTGACGCGCCGCGCCGTGTCGGGAGTGAAGGCGACCGCGCCGCGGTAGGCGAGGTTCTGGTCGAGGCCCACGTCGAAGATCCCGACGAGGTGGAACTCCTGTCGCTTACCGGCCTGGTCGAGCACCGTGACGGTGGCTCCGGGCGCGAGTCCCTGCGTCTTGGCGGTGTTCTTGTCGACCACCGCCTCGCCGGCGGCGGAGGGGGCCCTCCCAGAAGTGATCTTGATGCGGTTCGCCGGGATGGACACCCCGGCGGTGGGGTAGTCCCCCACGACCTTGCCGTCCTTGCCGATCAGCGGCGCGTCCCCGGACACCACCGGCTGGGCGTCCTTGACACCCTGCACCGCCTTGACCGCGGTGAGCGCGCTCTCCGGCAGGTTCCCGTCGGGCCCGGCGTCGTCCTTGGGCGTCACCACCACGTCCACCTTGTCGGCGTCCGCGGCGAACGACTGGGTGAACCCGGCGTCGATGGTGTCGGTGAGCACGAACGTGCCCGCGATGAAGCCGACCCCGAGCACGATCGCCAGGGAGGTGAGCACCAGGCGCAGGCGGTGCGCCAGGAGCCCGGTGAGGGTGGTCCTGAACACGGCTCAGGCCTCCAGCGCCATCAGCGTGTCGAGCACGGTCTGCGGCGTCGGCCGTTCGACCTCGCTCACCAGCAGCCCGTCGCGCAGGAAGACCACCCGGTCGGCGTACGACGCCGCCACGGGGTCGTGCGTCACCATCACGATCGTCTGCCCGAGCTCGCGTACGGACCTGCGCAGGAACGCCAGCACCTCGGCGCCGCTGCGCGAGTCGAGGTTGCCGGTCGGCTCGTCGGCGAAGATCACCTGGGGCTTGCTGATGAGCGCCCGCGCCACGGCGACGCGCTGCTGCTGGCCGCCCGACAGCTCGCTCGGCTTGTGCCTGAGCCGGTCCCGCAGGCCGACCGTCTCGATCACGCGGTCGAACAACGCCTGGTCGGCCTGGCGGCCCGCGATCTCCAACGGGAGCCGGATGTTCTGCTCGGCCGTCAGCGTCGGCAGCAGGTTGAACGCCTGGAAGATGAAACCGACGCGCTCGCGCCGCAGGAGCGTGAGCTGCTTGTCGTTCAGACCGGTGATCTCGACGTCGCCGATGCTCACCTGCCCGTCCGTCACGGTGTCCAATCCGGCCAGACAATGCATCAGTGTGGACTTGCCGGAGCCGGACGGCCCCATGATCGCGGTGAACTCCTCCGCGGCGAAGCCGACATCGATGCCGCGCAGCGCGTGCACGGCCGCGTCGCCCTCGCCGTACACCTTCGTCACTCCCCGCGCGACGACGGCGGTGCGAACCTGGGTTGTTGTGGTCATGACGCCACGCTATGGCCGTGATCAGGGCGTTTCCTCGGCCTCGCGGACGTTCTCGGCATGCGGCCCCGGGACCGGCCCGCCGGGACGTGTGCGACTTGTGAGGTAGTCCGGTCTCAGCCCCGCGGATGATCGGGGGAGACCGCACCCGTCTCGTACGCGTAGACGACCACCTGGGCGCGGTCGCGAAGCCCCAGCTTGGCCAGGATGCGGCCGAGGTGGGTCTTCACGGTCGCCTCCGCGAGATGCAGCCGCGCCGCGATCTCGGAGTTCGACAGGCCGCGGGCCACGTTGACCATCACCTCCCGCTCCCGCGCCGTCAGCACGCCCGCGTCCTGCCGCCGCGCGTCCCCGTCCGGCAGGAGCACGGCGAAACGGTCGAGCAGGCGGCGGGTCGTGCTCGGCGCGACCACCGCGTCCCCGGAGTGGACCGACCGGATCGCACTGATCAGCTCGGCCGGCGGCACGTCCTTCAGCAGGAACCCCGCCGCGCCCGCCTTGATCGCGGCGAACGCGTACTCGTCGAGGTCGAACGTCGTCAGGATCAGCACCTTGGGACCGTCCGGCGCCGCGCAGATCACGCGGGCCGCCTCCACCCCGTCCATCCGCGGCATGCGGACGTCCATGAGGACCACGTCCGCCTCGACCGTGCGCAGCGCCTCGACGGCCGCCAGCCCGTCCGCCGCCTCGCCCACGACCTCGATGTCCGGCTGCGCCCCGAGGACCATCCGGAACCCGGTCCGCACCAGTTCCTGGTCGTCCACCAGCATGACGCGTATCACTGCCGCTCCGCTCCGCTCGTCATCGCCGCGATCCCCGTAACCGTACGCGGCCGGGGGACAGCCGGGGCACCCTGGTCCAGGGACGGCCGGAGAGCGCGGCCGTGGGACGGCAGGTCACCGCGGCCTGGAGGCGGCCGGTCACCGCGGTGAACGGACGGTCGCGTCGGGTCACGCGGCCACCCCGACGGGAATCCGGACGACCACCCGGAACCCGCCGCCCGGCCGGGGGGCCGCCTCGACGCTTCCGCCGTACATCGCCGCCCTCTCCCGCATGCCGATCAGCCCGTGCCCGCCGACCAGCCGCGGCGCCGCGGCGCCCCTGCCGTCGTCGCTGATCCTCAGCTCGATCTCGCCCCTGCCGTACGTCATCTCCACCCAGGCCCGCGTGCCCGGACCGCCGTGCTTGAGCGTGTTCGTCAACGCCTCCTGCACGATCCGGTAGACGGCGAGCTGCTCGCCCTCTGGCAGAGTTCGCGCGGTGCCGGACACGTTGAACTCGGTCGGCAGCCCCGAGTCCCTGACCTGCCTGATCAGGTCGCCGAGCTGGGCGACGCCGGGCTGCGGAGCGTACTCCTCCGCCGGGCTGCCCGCGTCCTGCCGCAGCACGCCCACCAGCCTGCGCATCTCGGCCAGCGCCTGCCGCCCGGTCGCCGAGATCGCCTGCATCGCGCGCCGTGCCTGCTCCGGGTCGCCGTCGATGGCGTATCCCGCGCCGTCGGCCTGGACGACCATCACGCTGACGTTGTGCGCAACCACGTCGTGCAGCTCGCGGGCGATGCGGGCGCGCTCGGCCGCGGCGGCGATGCGCGCCTGCTGGTCGCGTTCCCGTTCGGCCCGCTCGGCGCGTTCGACCAGGCCCTCCACATAGCGGCGGCGGGTGTTGGCGTAGATCCCGGCGATCCAGACGGCGACGATAAAGGCCGAAGACGACGGCCATGCCTGGCCGGCGTCGGGAGACCAGCGCAGCATCGCCAGCAGCAGCCCGAGTTCGGCGACCGCCCCGGCGGCCAGCGCCCACCGGAGAGTGCAACGCGAGGCGACGCCGTACACGGCGACGAGCACCGCGATGTTGGCGGGCAGGACGACGACGTCGAGCAGCCACTGGACGAAGCTGACGGCGGCGACCGCCGCGAACACCTCACGGGGGTGGTCGCGGCGCCATGTCAGCGGAACGATGAGCGCGGCCGACAGCAGCAGCAGCCCGGGCACGCCGACCTGCCGCGCCCCGAGCGAGCCGGTCCGGCTGAAGGCCTCGACGGTGATCAGGCTCAACAGCGCCAGCGGGGAGACCGTGAGCGCGTCCACGAGCTTGCTGTGGCGCCGGGTCCAGGCGCGCAGTCTGCCGAACACGTACCCAACCATATGTATCGGCTGCTCAGAAAGGTCTCACCCTTGCGGCGGATACGGCGGTACGACTCAGGTCGCAGCCGCCCGCCGCGCTTACGCCGTTCTTACGGATCGCGACGCATCCTTGTCCTCGGGAACGCTTCTGTGAAGCGGGTAAAGGGAGATTTGGATGGCGGATCAGGACGCGGCGTCGCGCGGCGCAGGGGACGAGCCGCGCGGCCCGCGCCCGGAGCCGGAAACCGGGCCGGCCGGGCCGAGTGAGCCGACCGCGACCAGCGGATCAGCAGAGCCCGCTCCGCCGGGCGCGCCCACTGCACCAGCCGAGCCCGCTGCGCCGGGCGCGCCGACCGGGCTGGCCGGAGCGGGGCTGGTCGCACCTGGGCCCGCCGGGTCCACTTCGTCGACCGGGCCGACCGGGCCGACCGGGCCGACCGGGCCGACCGGGCCGACCGCGCCACTGCCACCTCGGAGCAATCCCACATCATCTTGGACCAGCCCGGCGAACACGCCCGGGGGCGTTGGGCCGGGTTCGGCCTGGACCGGCCCGGGGAGCACGCCCGGGGGCGTTGGGCCGGGTTCGCCATGGTCCGGCCCCGGGAACAGGCCTGGCGCGGCGGGGCCGTATTCGACCTGGGCAGGCCCCGCGGGCCCGGGTCGGCCCGGATCGGGACCCGCGAGCGCGCCCCCGACCGGCGGCGGTTATGCCTTCGGCCCCGGCGGCGCGGGATGGAACGCCCCGGGCTGGCAGGACCCGCGGCCACGGTTCGCGTCCGCCCCGCGGCCCGGCGCCCCCGCGCGCCTGGCGGCCCGG
Organism: Microbispora sp. NBRC 16548; assembly: GCF_030268985.1. Classification (NCBI taxonomy): domain Bacteria; kingdom Bacillati; phylum Actinomycetota; class Actinomycetes; order Streptosporangiales; family Streptosporangiaceae; genus Microbispora; species Microbispora sp. NBRC 16548. The sequence continues at coordinate 131,646 of NZ_BSSF01000008.1, read as the reverse complement.
CTTCCCCGTGGACACGCCGGGCAACTCGTCGCCGTCGGTGTGGCGTCCGCGATCGCCGGAGCGCTCCTCGGCGGTGGCATCGTGGCCGTCACCAGCATGGCCTGGGACCGGGTGGACGCGGGGACGAGCTGGGACGGTGGAGGAGACCGGCAGTTCCCTCGCGGCTACGGTCAGGACGCGCCGCAGTCCCAGGACGGTCTGCCTCCCTGGTGCAGGCAGACCGACGCCGGAGTGCGCTGCCAGGCGCCCGGCTGAGGCTTCCTTCCGGAGTTCCGGTAGGTGCGCGCCGGCGGAGGGGCCGGCGCGCGCCCACGGGATTTCCATGCGTTTTCACGGCACCTACGGGATCGCCGCGTTCAGGGGATCCGTGCGGTCACCGGATGAGCGAACCGGATGAGCGACGCCCCCGGGTTTGTCGCCCGGCCGATCACTGGAGCGCACGCCGGTCGGCGTGCAGGTGACGCGAGAGCCGTACGGTGATGAACTCGTCGTCGTCGGCCTTGCCCGCCGCGCGGCCGGACGAGAACGGGAAGTTGTTGTCGTTCAGCACCGCGAGAGTGCGGTCGTCGAGCAGGGCCACGTCCTCGATCGTCTGGAACGGGAAGCGGAACGTCCGGCCGAAGCCGCCGATGCCCTTCGGGTTGGCGAGGTTCAGCAGGTCGGCGACGAGGGTCTTGTCCATGCGGCCGTCGTGGTCCCGGTCGGCCGCGTCGGCCAGGTAGATGCGCTTGAAGGCGGCGGCGTCGCCCTGCTCGTTGTCCCGCTCGATGACCAGGAACCGCTGGTCGTCGACCGCGATCGCGTCTCCGATGGCGTTCGAGGGCGACTCCAGCCGGTAGGTCCACCAGGTCGCGCCGTACCTGCCCGAGCGCAGGTCGAAGTCGTACATGCGCAGGTCGCCGGGCGTGTCGCCGTCCACGGTCCCCTCCAGCAGGGGGTGGAGGCGGCGGCCGTCGACCGAGCGGGCCATGCCCTCGAACCCCTTGCTGCTGCGGGTGTTCGGCTGGCCGCCGTTCAGGTTCGGATTCTCCGGCGCCATCACGCCGGGCAGCGGGATCGGGGCCTGGAGGAGTCGCCCGGAGGACGAGAAGTGCAGCAGGAACGGGCCGAACTCGTCGCCGATCCAGTAGGTGTCGTCGGACGCCCGCACGATCGACTCCACGTCGAAGTCGGCGCCGGTGAGCACCCGGTCGGCCCGGGTCAAGGCGAACGGCACGCGCCTGTCCGGATCGCTCAGGTTGAACCCGCCGAGCACCTCCAGCTTCCCGGTCCTGAGATCGGGCTTGACGCGGTGGACGCGCAGCAGGAAGTCGGCGCTGTTGGCCTTGTTTCCATAGCCGTTGTCGGACAGCACGTCGTAGGTGCCGTCACCTCTTTTCACGACACCGCTGAAGCCCTGGACGGGCTGCCCGGTGAAGGGCGCGGCGATGCCGTTGAACGGCCCGGCCCCGATGGCCGAACCCGAGGGCTCGCTGCCGGTCACGAAGGTCTGAGCAGGCAGGACAGCGAAACCCGTGAGCGTCGCCTGGCCGAAGTCGGCGGGCCGAGGGGCGGCCAGCACGGGGGACGACAGCGCGGATGAGGTCAACCCCACGGCCAGGGCCACGGCGCCCAAGGTGATCGAAAAGCGTCTCATGCGGGGCACAGTAGGGACGTAGAGTGACAGAAGCCCCAACGCCAGGCGGCCGCGGACGAACAACTGAGCCGTTTCGGGTGAGCGGGATTTCCCCATGACGGTCACCCCCGCTCACTCTGGGCCCGGAGCAGGGCGATCGCCGTCCGGATGGCGGAGGACCGCGACGGGGCGCCCTGCGACGACACGAGACGCTCGAGAAAGGCGAGATGGTCCGCGGTGACCATCACGGCCATCTTCGCGGGCGCCTTCTCTCGGTTGAAAGAATTGACTTCTTCGACGGTATTCGGTGCGTCGTTATCTTCGTTTGATTTGTTGTGGGGCCGGCGGGATTCGAACCCGCACTGTACGGCACCTAAAGCCGCGGTCTCCTGCCGTTGGACTACGACCCCTTTTCCTCTTCCTTTTCCTGCGAAATTCTCGGTCTGAGAATGGCAGTTCGGGCAGAGGAATCTCAGATTCTCTTTTCTGTTGTCCAGCCAGTTTCCGTTGATGTGGTCGATGTGCAATGTCAACGGCCGGCCGTGCCAAGTGCCGCCTATCTTACAGTCTGCGCAGCGGTAGGGGACTCCGACTTCGCGCAACACCCGCCGGAGCTTGGTGGGCTTCTCGCGGGCAGCGCCCGGAGGGTTCAGGACCAGCACCTCTGCCGGAAGGCTCCGTCGCGGCGAGGTCTGCCCCCGCCTGTGGGCCTGGCCGAGGAAGTGGGATGTGTCGATACCGAAGTGCTTGAGGCGGCGGCTGATGTGGGCGTGGGCGCCACCCGACCATGGGATGCCGAGATAGCGCAGCACGTCGGCGATGCTGCTCGCGGCGGCCGCCGCGTCGGCGAGCAACTCGGGGGTGTACTTGTACTTCGCCATGCCCCGGAAGTTATCGGCCGCCGCCGACAATTCCGGGAGCGTGGCGAAAGGGGTATTTCAGGAAATCCCCAACTCTTTCGTGAGTCGGGCGACGTGACCGGTGGCCTTCACGTTGTAGAGGGCCTTCTCGACCTTTCCGTCGGGGTCGATGACGAACGTGGAGCGGATGACGCCCATCACGGTCTTGCCGTAGTTCGTCTTCTCGCCGTACGCGCCGTACGCCTTATGCACGTCCAGGCCGGTGTCGGACAGCAGCGGGAAGGTGAGCGCGTCGCGCTCGCGGAACTGCCGCAGCTTGGCGGGCTTGTCCTTGGACACTCCCAGCACCACGAAGCCCTGCTCGGTCAGCGCGCCGAGGTTGTCGCGGAAGTCGCAGGCCTGCTTGGTGCATCCGGGGGTCATCGCCGCCGGGTAGAAGTACAGGATGACCCGCCTGCCGCGGAACGACTCCAGCGCGACCTCGTTGTCGTCGGCGTCGGTCAGGGTGAAGTCCGGCGCGGCGTCGCCGGGCTGGAGCTTGCTCATCACGTCCTCCGGAAAAAGGTGACCCGCGGCGATCGGCGGGCAAGCGTCAACCAAACTACCGGCTCAGCCGCTGTGCGGGGCGACCGCCGGACCTGGCAGACTGATCACACACGAATACCACAGGAGGGGGATCGCATGGCGGACACCGATCCCGATGCGCTGGAACGGAAGATCGAGCGCACGCGGGCGGAGCTCGCTCGCACGGTCGACGCCATCGCGGACCGGGTGAGCCCGAAGCGGGTCGCGGAGCGCGGCGTCGAGAAGGCGAAGGCCAACGCGCGCGACTTCGTCGCGTCCGTGGAGGACATGGTCCTGGGGCCGCGCACGTACGCCCCGGCCGACGGCGAGGGCGAGCAGCCCGCTGAGTATCCGGCGCCCAACATCGCTCCGGTGCTGATCGGGATCGGCGTGGTCGTCGTCGTGGGCGCGGCCATCGTGCTGCTGCGCCGCCGCTCCCGCTGACACGCCGCCGGACGCCGCCGCCGTGACGCGGTTCACGGCGGCGTTCGCGTTCTCGCAGGGACGAGCACAGAGACGATCACAGAGACGATCACAGAGACGATCACAGGGCCGGGCCGGCGGTCACAGGAAGGTCTTGCCCTCGCCGCGGTAGGTCGGGACCTCCTCGGCCACCCGATCGCCCTCGACGAGGTGCAAGGCGGCGAAGCGCTCGCACAGCTCCCCGGCCTTCGCGTGGCGGAACCAGACGCGGTCGCCGAGGCGGAGGTCGGCTGCGGCCTCGCCCAGAAGCGGCGTCTGCACCTCACCCGCCCCCTCGTCCGAGTGATACCTGAGCCCCGCCGGCAGGTACGGCTGGGGCAGCCGGGTGGGCCCGGGGGCCCCGGAGGCGGGGTAGCCCCCTCCGAGCACGGTCACGACGTCCGGAGCCGGCTTGCGCACGACCGGCAGGGCGAACAGCGCCGCCGGACGGCCGGTGAAGCCCCGGTAGAAGTCGAACAGCCGGGGGTGGAAGAACCCCGAGCCCGCCGCGACCTCGGTGATCGCCCGCTCGGCGACGGTCTTCTCGATGCTTCCCGTTCCGCCGCCGTTGACGAACTCCAGGTCGGAGACCTGACGTACGGCCTGCACGATCCGGCCGCGCCGCACGATCAGCTCGCGGCGCGACCGTTCCTGCATCCAGCGCACCGCGCGGCCGTACGGTCCCGGAACGTCGTCGCCCACCCCGGCGATCTGCGCCTCGTACGCCATGAGCCCGGTCAGCCGCAGCCCGGGACGCTTGGCGATGTGTGCGGCGATCTCGGCGGCCTGCTCGGGCTCGCGGATCGGCGACCGCAGCGCGCCCGCCCGGAACGCGCCGCCGAAGGCCACGAACCCCGCGTCGATGTCCAGGCACACCCGGATCCGGTGGGGGAGCCGCAGGCTCTCGATGAGGTCGAGGTGCTCGGGCGAGTCCACCATGACGGTGATCTCCCGTGCCGCGACCTCGTCCGATCCCAGGGCGCGCAGCGCGGTCCTGTCGGCCGTGGGGTAGGCCACGAGCACGTCCCGCAGGCCGGTGGAGACCAGCCACAGCGCCTCGGGCAACGTGAAGGCCATGACGCCCGAGACGCCGTCCATGGCCAGGAGCCGTTCGAGCACGGCCCGGCAGCGGATCGACTTGCTGGCCACCCGGATCGGCTTGCCCCTGGCCCGGCGCACCATGGCGGCCGCGTTCGACCGGAGCGCGTCCATGTCGAGGACGGCGAAGGGCGGCTCAAGGTGGGCCGTCGCCTGGTCGAGGCGCTGTCGGTCGTCCATGGGCGCAGCCTAGTACGGCGTCGCCCGAAAATACATGAGCGCGGTTCACGTTAACCGGGCCCGGGCAAAAACTCCGCCGTGGCGCCGCCATGATCGCGCAAGGCGGCGGGTGACCCGCCCGTCCCGTCACCGCTCCGTGTACCCATGGTGAGGTGACTACCGAGCGGACGCGGCACGGTGAGCGGGAAGGGTGAACGGCTGATGAGCGTCGTGCAGGGAATCCTGGCGGGTTCGTCGGCGAGGAGCGCCAAGGGCGCCGGAAACAACTCGGGCGCCAGAGGCACGGGCAGCGGCTCGGGCGCCGAGGGCGCCGAGGGCGCTCAGGGTGCCGGAAGCGACACAGGCGGCAGGGGCGCTGCGGCGGGCCGGCGGAGCGCCGTGCGCGTCCTGCGGCCGGGCCGGACCCCGGCCGCCGTCGTGGTCGCCGCCGTGATCGCCCTGCTCGGCTGGGTGCTCACCGCCGTGGTCGTCGCCGTCATGCTCGGCGTGTCCCCGCCTTGGCGGCTGCCGCCCCGGCTGCTGAACCTCACGACGGCCGACCCCGCCGTCCCCGTCGCCGCGATCGGCATGATCGTGTGCGGGGCGGGACTGGTGGCCCTCGCGCTCGTTCCCGGCCGTCCCCGGCTCATGCCCCTGGAATGCCGGGACCCGCTGCTCGCGATGGGACTGACCCGCGCCGGTCTGCGCCGGACGCTCGCCGCCTCGGCCCGCGAGGTCGAGCACGTCCGGCGGGCCGACGTCCACATCCTCCGCAGGCGGATCGAGGTCGCCGTGGTGGCCGACGCGGACACGACCGGCGCCCTCCTGCGCGAGGTCGGCGCCGCGGTCGGGGACCGGCTGTCGGGCCTCGGCGTCCGGTCCCGCCAGGAGGTGGTCGTACGGCTGCGCAGGAGAGGGGGCTGACGTGCGTCCGCGTTGGGGAAACCGCGTCGGGCTCCTGCTGGTGGGCCTCGCGCTGGTCGCGGGAGGGTTCGGCCTGCTGACCGCCGCGCGGGGGCGGCCCGGCGCGGCCCTGATCGACGCGAGCGTGGCCGAAGGGAAGCCGTGGGCGCTGCCCCTGCTGGCCGGGGCGGCCATGGTGCTCGCGTTGGTCGCGACCCGCTGGCTCTTCATGGCACTCGGCTGGGGCCGGGTCGGCAGCCGCACCGGCGCCGGCATCGCCATGCTCGGCGTGGCGCTGAAGGGGATCGACGGGATCGGCCACATCTCGGTCAGGCTCGTGCGCGACGGCAGGCTGCGGGTGTCGGTGTCGCTCCGGCGGTCGGCCGACCTGCGACAGGTGATCAGGCGGCTGGACGAGTCGGCGGTCTCACGCGTTCGCCGCGCGGTCGGCCGCGACGACGCGCTTGCGGTCGTTCGCCTGCACGTCCGCCGCCGCTGACCGGCCCTCCCTGCGCCATGGCGCGGGGGTCGCGCCCGTGCCGAGGGCGAGCCCGGCGGCCAGGCAGGCGAGCGGCACGACGGGCACCACATAGCGGTGGTCGAAAGCGGCGATCAGGGGCGGCAGCAGGAGCAGGACCGCCGCCGCGGCCCAGGGCAGCAGCGCCGTCCACCGCCGGGCCGCCAGCCCGGCGAGCCCGGCCAGCAGGACCGCCGCCAGCAGCGGCCCGCGCAGGAAGCCCTGCTCCTGGTAGGCGCGCAGCCACCCCGCGAACGGCTCGGCCACCTTCGTGTCCCCGGAGCTCCCCTGGTAGGCGGTGGTCAGCGCGCTCGCCGTACGGCCGCCGGAGGCCACCTTGGAGGTGAACGGCTTCACCGTGGCGGGGAACACGTACGCGCTCTGCGTGCCCGGGGCGGGGTAGACCTTCCGGTCCCATTCGAACGCCCACATGGCGTCGTGCAGCCCGGTCGTCAGGAAGTCGAGGGGCTGGCTGCGGATCGCCAGCGAGGCGAACTCGCTCGCCAGCCGGTCCTTGTCCTTCTTCACCCGCTGGATGGGCGAGTCGGCGGCCCAGATGTAGGCGGGTGCGGCGAGCCTGGGCTCCGACGGGCACAGCACCGCCAGCTCCTTCGGCGGCTTCATCACCGAGCAGTCGGCGAAGGTCATCGTGCGCGACCACAGCCATGTGCTGCTGCCGCCCATCCCGTACGACCCGTGGGCGTCGTGGAACCAGACGGCGTACCCGCCGAGCACGGCGGACGCGGCGGCGAGCCCGGCGAGCGCGGTCCTCCAGCGTCCGGCGAACAGCACCGGCAGCAGCGCCAGCGCGATCAGGGGCAGCCCGAGGGTGCGGGTGACCGTGGCGAACCCGAGCAGCAGCAGCGCCGCGACGACGGACCACGCGCCCGGGCGAGGGCGCCACAGCAGGATCGTCACGGCGGCCACGACCAGTGCGGTGAACAGCAGGTCCGCCATGACGAGGTGTTCGAGCTGGATCTGGTGGACGTCGAGCAGCACCGGCGCCGCCGCCAGCGCCGCTCCCCAGCCCGGCAGCCGTGTCCGCCGGCGCAGCACCGCGTAGACGCAGACGGCCATGCCGAGACCGAGCAGGTGCTGGACGATCACGACGGCGGTGATGCTCCCCAGTGGGCTCAGCGCCGCCAGGAACAGCGAGTAGCCGGACGGCCGCGAGGGCAGCGGCCGCAGGTCGAGGGCCGAGCTGAGGTAGGCGAAGGAGTCGGCCCAGAACCACAGCGCGGGCCGGTAGCCGAGCACGGCGAGCGCGCGCAGCGCGACGCCCGCCGCCAGCACGACCAGGAACGCCCGATGTGGGCGCAGCGCCTCGCGCCACCTCACGTGACGGCCCTCCTCCTCGACGGGAAGTCACCACGATATTGGCGAGCCGCACATGCGTCACATCCGCGACATCATGGCGCTCGACGGCGGCGCGAGGTTCAGCACTCGATGACGTTGACGGCGAGGCCGCCGCGCGAGGTCTCCTTGTATTTGTCGAGCATGTCCCTGCCGGTGTCGCGCATCGTCTTGATCGCCTTGTCCAGCGACACGAAGTGGCGGCCGTCGCCGCGTAGCGCGATGCGGGCGGCGGCGATCGCCTTGATCGAGGCGACGGCGTTGCGCTCGATGCACGGGATCTGGACGAGCCCGCCGATCGGGTCGCAGGTCAGGCCGAGGTTGTGCTCGATGCCGATCTCGGCGGCGTTCTCGACCTGCTCCGGCGTCCCGCCGAGCGCCTCGGTGAGGCCCGCCGCCGCCATCGAGCAGGCCGAGCCGACCTCGCCCTGGCAGCCCACCTCCGCGCCGGAGATGGAGGCGTTCTCCTTGAACAGCACGCCGATCGCGCCCGCGGTGAGCAGGAAGCGGACGACGCCGTCCTCGTCGGCACCCGGGAGGAAGCGCATGTAGTAGGACAGGACGGCCGGGACGATGCCGGCGGCGCCGTTGGTCGGCGCGGTGACGATCCGGCCGCCCGCGGCGTTCTCCTCGTTGACGGCCAGCGCGAACAGCGTGACCCAGTCCATCGCCCGCAGCGGGTCGGTCCCGTCGGTCTCGCCCTGCAGCCGCCGGTACAGCTGGTGGGCCCGGCGGCGCACCTTGAGCCCGCCCGGCAGGACGCCCTCGCGGCCGGTGCCGCGCCGTACGCACTCGGCCATCACCGACCACAGGTGCAGCAGGCGGGCCCGGATCTCCTCCTCCGTACGGCCGAAGGCCTTCTCGTTCTCCATCATCAGGCCGGAGATCGACAGGCCGGTCTCGGCGCAGTGCGCGAGCAGTTCGTGCGCGGTCGTGAAGGCGTACGGCAGCACCGTGTCGTCCGGCTTGATCCGGTCGGCGCCGGTGGCGTTCTCGTCCACCACGAAGCCGCCGCCGACCGAGTAGTACACCTTCTCGCGCAGCACCGTGTCGTCGGCGTACGCCGTGAACCGCATGCCGTTCGGGTGGTGGGGGAGCGACAGCTTGCGCTCGAAGACGAGGTGCTCGCCGACCACGAACGGGATCTCGTGCACGCCGTACAAGGTGACCGTGCCGCTCGCCCGCATCGCCGCCAGCCGTTCGTCGACGGTGTCGACGTCGACCAGCTCGGGCTTGTCGCCGGACAGGCCCAGCAGGACCGCCTTGTCGCTGCCGTGGCCCTTGCCGGTCAGCCCGAGCGAGCCGTACAGGATGGCGTCGACCCGGGTCGCCTTCTCCAGCAGCCCGTCCTGGTGCAGCCCGCGGACGAACTTGTGCGCCGCCGCCATCGGGCCGCCCGTGTGCGAGCTGGACGGCCCGATCCCCACCTTGAACAGGTCGAAGACGCTGATCGCCATTGACCGTCGCCTCTCAGCCGGCTGTCAGGACTCGCCGGAGGTCAGCGCGGTGTACTCCGCGGCCGACAGCAGGTCCTCCGGCGCCTCCTCCACGCGCACGCGGAACAGCCAGCCCTCGCCGTACGGGTCGGAGTTGACCAGCGAGGGGTTGTCCACGACGGCGGAGTTGATCTCGACGACCTCGCCGCCGACCGGCGCGAAGATGTCGCTCACGGACTTGGTGGACTCCACCTCGCCGACCGCGTCGCCGGCCGCGACCGTCGAGCCGACCTCCGAGTGCACCTCCACGTAAACCACGTCGCCGAGCTGCTCGGCCGCGTACGCCGTGATGCCCACCGTCACGGTGAGGCCGTCCTCGATCCCGGCCACCCACTCGTGTTCCTTGGTGTAGCTCAGGTCGTCCGGAATGGTGCTCACTTGCTCCTCCTGTAGAAAGGCAGATCGACGACGTCGACCGGTTCTTGGCTGCCCCGGATGTCCACGGCCAGGCCACCCTTCTCCAGGGCGCCCTCGTCGACGTACGCCAGGGCGATCGGGCGGCCGAGGGACTGCGACGGGGCGCCGCTGGTCACCTCGCCGACGACGGCGCCCTCGCGGGTGACGGGGTAGCCGTGGCGGGGCACGCGGCGGCCGCGCGCCACCAGCCCGACCAGGCGCCGCCTGGCGCCGTTCTCCGCTGCCCGCTCGAGGGCGGCCTTACCCACGAAGTCGCCGGGCTTGTCGAAGCGGACGACCCGGCCGAGTCCCGCGTCGAACGGCGTGATCGCCGCGCTCAGCTCGTTGCCGTACAGCGGCATGCCGGCTTCCAGGCGCAGCGTGTCGCGGGCCGACAGGCCGGCGGGGACGAGCCCGGCGTCCTTGCCCGCCTCGGCGAGGGCGTTCCACAGGGGCGCGGCGTGCTCGTTCAGCACGAAAAGCTCGAAGCCGTCCTCGCCGGTGTATCCGGTGCGTGCGATCAGGGCGGGCGTGCCCGCGACGACGCCGGGGACGATGGCGTAGTACTTCAGATCGTCGAGGTCGGCGTCGGTCAGCGCGGTCAGGATCTCGGCGCTGCGCGGGCCCTGCACCGCGACCAGCGCGTACTCGTCCGACCGGTCGGTCACCCGCGCGTCGTAGCCCCGGACCCGGTCGGCGAGCTCACGGGCGACGAGGGCGTAGTTGGAGGCGTTGGCGACGACCATGTACTGGTCTTCGTCAAGGCGGTAGACGATGAGATCGTCGAGGATGCCGCCGGTCTCGTTCACGATCATCGTGTAGCGGGCCCGGCCGGGCGCGAGGACGCTGAGGTGTCCCACGAGAGCGCGGTCGAGCGCCTCGCCCGCCTGCGCGCCGACGACGAAGATCTCCCCCATGTGGGACAGGTCGAACAGCCCCGCGGCCGTGCGCACCGCGTTGTGCTCGGCCGACTCACTGCCGTAGCGCAGGGGCATCTGCCAGCCCGCGAAGTCGGTCAGGGTCGCGCCCAGACTTTGGTGGATCTCGCGGAGCGGGGTGGATCGGGACATGCGCACCTCGGAAGGACGGATGCTGCGTTTGACTATCGGGCATCCTCCCCCTCTGTCATCGGCGCCTGAGAGCTTCGTCCGATCTTTGCCGGACTTTCACCTTCGGCGAGGCCTTCCGGCCTTCTTTCCAGAGGTCACCTGGCCCGCACGGTCCTTTGCCTTGAGAGGTTCGCGGGGAGGGCTTGCTCCTTCAGGGGCCCTGACCGGATGCCAGGACGCTCTCCCGCACGGGATCACCGGTGTGCTGCAAGCCTAGTGGTTCGCCGCCATCCCCGTAACCGGCAGGATCGCCCCGATTTCCTCGATCAAGGTATCCGTCCTTGCGGGCTTTCGTTACGGTCTGTGATCGCACTCGCGCGGCGGCCGATGCCCCGCGCGGAGGCGCATCAGGGCGGACGGAAGGTCGTCGCCGGTGAGGATCCGCTGGTGGAGGGCCTGCGTGTCGGGGGACGGCTCGGTGCCGAGGCAGTCGACCAGGGTGCGGCGCAGCCGCTGGTAGGACGCCGAGGCGTCGTGGGTGCGGCCCGATCGGTGCAGCGCCAGCATGAGCTGCCGGTGCGGCCGTTCGCGCAGCGGGTGGCGCCGGGCCCACTGGGCAAGGCCGCCGACGATCTCGTGATGGTGCCCGAGCGCCAGCCGTACGTCGAAGAGGTCCTCGGTCACCGCGCGCCGGTCCTCGTCGAGCCGTTCGGCCCACGCGGAGAGCTCGTCGACATGCCTCATGGCGAGCAGGGCGTCGCCCCGCCACAGGCTCAGCGCGTTCTCGAACATCCTCGCCGCATTGTGGTAATCGCCATTTTCGCGAGCGATTCTGCCCTGCGCCGCGAAATGGTTGAATACTGCAGCATCCACGGATCCCGGCGGGACGGAAAGAAGGTAGCCGCCGTCCACGGTGTGCAGCGGAGAAAGGTCGGGGTCGCGTGGCGAGAGCCGCCGCCGCACCTGTGCGATGTAGGTGGTAAGATTCCGCGGCGCCGATTTAGTGGGACGGCCATTCCACAACAGATCGATGAGCCGGTCCCGGTGAACCGCGATATTCGGATTGAGCAGGAACAGTGCGAGGAGCTGCCGGTGCCTCGGGGCGAGCCCGGCGATGACATCCCCTGAGGGTTTCATGGCCAGGAACGGTCCGAGCACGGCGTATAACACGGTTCCCCTCGCACGAAAGCAGCGTGAACGCGCCGACGATGCGGCTTTGATCGCCATTTGACCATATCTCTCTCCGGCGGCTTGAGTCAAAAATATGCCGTTTGTATGTCGGCCGCTCCGGAGCCCATAAACGCCGCACTGTGGGCCGCAATGCCCGGCCCCGTGCGCGCCGATACGCCGATAACCTAAATGAAATCGGTTACAGATCAAGCTCTCGCCGACTGTCATGCCGGCGGAGTGAGAGTGTGACGCCGATTACGCGATGATCGGCGCGGTGCGGCGCCGGCCCGGGGAGGTACGGCTTATGACGGGCGAGGTTTTCCGGGAGCCGGTCGGCACGCTCGGCGGGATGGCCGGCGAAGACGGCGCCGATCCCGCGGGACCCTCAGTGGCGGGCGGCGGCGACGAGGGCGTGGAACAGCGGGCCGTCCTCGTCGGCCTCCGGGTGCCACTGGACGGCCAGGGCGAACGCCGCGCCCGTGACCTCGACGGCCTCGATCGTGCCGTCGTCCGAGCGGGCGGTGACCGCCAGCCCGTCCGCCAGGCGGTCGATCGCCTGGTGGTGGTAGTGGGCGGGCGTCAGGTCCTCGCCGTCGTAGATCTTGGCCAACTCCGGCGAGAGCCGTACGGGGAGGCGGCCGAACGTCCCGGGGGCGGGGGAGTGGGCGGTGTGGCCGACCACGTCGGGCAGATGCTGGTGGAGGGTGCCGCCCAGCGCCACGTTGAGCACCTGCAGGCCCCGGCAGATGCCGAGGAACGGCAGGCCGGTGCGCAGGGCGGCCTCCATCAGCCCGAACTCCGCCTCGTCGCGGAACTCCCGGACGTATCCGGTCTGTTCGGCGGGTGGCGCGCCGTACCGGGCGGGGTCGATGTCGCCCCCGCCCGCGATGATCAGCCCGTCCAGTCGCCCGGCCAGCGCGGCGGGCTCCCCTGCGGGCGGCAGGATGACCGGCTGGCCGCCCGCCCGCGCGATGTGGTCGACGTACATGTACGGCAGCAGCGCCGCCGGCATGTCCCAGACGGTGAACCTCGCCGGCTCGACGTAGCACGTCACGCCGATCACGGGACGGGCCATGGGCATACCCCTTACAGCGGAGTGACGTACGCGCCGGAGATGCCGCCGTCGACCAGGAACTCCGAGGCGGTGATGAACGACGCGTCGTCGGAGGCGAGGAACGCGACCGCCGCGGCGATCTCCTCGGCCCGGGCGAAACGGCCGATCGGCACGTGGACGAGACGGCGCTGGGCGCGTTCGGGGTCCTTGGCGAACAGCTCCCGCAGCAGCGGGGTGTCCACAGGTCCGGGGCACAGCGCGTTGACCCGGATGCCCTCGCGGGCGAACTGGACGCCCAGCTCGCGGCTCATCGCGAGCACGCCGCCCTTGGAGGCGGTGTAGGAGATCTGCGAGGTGGCCGAGCCCAGCACCGCGACGAACGACGCGGTGTTGACGATCGAGCCCTTGCCCTGCCGCTGCATGTACGGGATCACGTGCTTGCAGCACAGGTAGACGCTGGTGAGGTTGACCTCCTGCACCCGGCGCCAGGCGTCGATGCCGGTCTCCAGGATGGAGTCGTCGTCCGGAGGCGAGATGCCCGCGTTGTTGAACGCGATGTCGACGCTGCCGAACTCCTCGAACGCGGTCCGGTACATCCGGGCCACGTCGTCCTCGTTCGCCACGTCCACCTTGACGAACAGGCCCCCGACCTCCCCGGCCGCCTTCGCGCCGGCCTCCTCGTCGAGGTCGGCCACCACGACCTTGGCGCCCTCCTGGGCGAACCGGTGGGCCGTGGCCAGCCCGATGCCGCTGCCCGCCCCGGTGATGACGGCGACGCGGTCCTGCAAACGCTGCATTGATCTACTCCGTGGAGATGAAGACGTTCTTGGTCTCGGTGAAGGCCGACAGGGCGTCCGGGCCGAGCTCCCGGCCGAGGCCCGACTGCTTGAAGCCGCCGAACGGGGTCCAGTAGCGGACGCTGGAGTGCGAGTTGACCGACAGGTTGCCCGCCTCGACGGCCCGCGCCACGCGCAGCGCCCGGCCCACGTCGCGGGTCCAGATCGACCCCGACAGGCCGTACGCCGTGTCGTTGGCGATCCGTACGGCGTCGGCCTCGTCCTCGAACGGCACGACGGACACCACGGGCCCGAAGATCTCCTCGGTGAACGCCCTGCGGAAGGACTCCGAGGACGAGCCGGCCAGCACCGTGGGCGGGAACCAGTAGCCGGGGCCGGTCGGGCACGACCCGGCGGCGTACACGTCGGCCTGGGTGACGAACGACGCGACGCGCTCCCGGTGCTCGGCGCTGACCAGCGGGCCCATCTGGCTCGCCGGGTCGTTCGGGTCGCCGACCTTGACCTCCCGCACGGCCTGCGACAGCCGCGCGAGGAAGTCGTCGTAGACGGAACGCTCCACCAGGATGCGCGAACGGGCGCAGCAGTCCTGGCCGGAGTTGTCGAAGACCGCCATAGGGGCGGACTCCGCCGCCCGGGAGAGGTCGGCGTCGGCGAAGACGATGTTGGCGCTCTTGCCGCCCAGCTCCAGCGTCACCCGCTTGACCTGCTCGGCCGCCTTGGCGCCGATCAGTTTCCCGACCTCGGTCGAGCCGGTGAACACGATCTTCCGTACGTCCGGGTGCTCGACGAGCCGGGCGCCGGCGACCTCACCCTCGCCGGGGACGACCTGGAGCACGCCCTCGGGCAGCCCGGCCTCCAGGGCGAGCTCGGCCAGCCGCAGCGCGGTCAGCGGGGTCCACTCGGCGGGCTTCACGATCACCGTGTTGCCGGCGGCGAGGGCCGGGGCGACTCCCCAGGTCATGATGACCATCGGGAAGTTCCACGGCACGATGATCCCGACCACGCCCAGGGGCTCGGCGAACGTGACGTCCACCCCGCCGGGAACCGGAATCTGCTTGCCGTGGTTGCGCTCGGGCGCGCCCGCGTAGAAGTTCAGCACGTCGCGGACGTTGCCCGCCTCCCAGCGGGCGTTGCCCACCGTGTGGCCGGCGCCTGTGATCTCCAGCCGCGCCAGCTCCTCCGCGTGGTCCTCCACGACCTGCGCGAAGCGGCGCAGCAGCCGGGCCCGCTCGCCCGGGGCGACCGCACGCCAGGCGGGGAAGGCCCGGGCGGCCCGCTCGACCGCGCGGTCCACCTCGGCGGCGTCCGCCATCTCGACCTCGGCGATCACTTCCTCGGTCGCCGGATTGACTATCTTCACAGCCGTTCGAACCCCCGATAGAGCTCCCAGTCGGTGACCGCCGCGTCGAAGGCGGCCAGCTCGACCCTCGCGTTGTTGGCGTAGTGCTCGACCACGTCCTTGCCGAACGCCTCATCGGCGATCGGCGAGCCTTCCCACAGCGCCAGGGCGTCGCGGAGCGTGGCGGGCACCCGCTCCGCCCCGGAGTCGTACGCGTTCCCGCCGAACGGCTCCTCCAGCTCCAGCCCGGCGTCGATGCCGCGCAGCCCGGCCGCGATCATGGCCGCGACCGCGAGGTAGGGATTGACGTCGCCGCCCGGCACCCGGTTCTCGATCCGGAGGGAGGGGCCGTGGCCGACCAGCCGCAGCGAGCAGGTGCGGTTGTCCACGCCCCACTTGACGGCGGTCGGGGCGAAGCTGCCGGGCACGAACCGCTTGTAGGAGTTGACGTTGGGCGCGTAGAGCATGGTCAGCTCCCGCATCGCCGCGAGCTGCCCGGCCACGAAGCGCCGGCCGGTCTCCGACAGCCCGTACGGCTCGCCGCCCGCCATCACGGGGGTGCCGTCGGCGTCGCGCAGCGAGATGTGGATGTGGCAGGAGTTGCCCTCGCGCTGGTTCGGCTTGGCCATGAACGTGATCGACCTGCCCTCCTGGGCGGCGATCTCCTTGGCGCCGTTCTTGTAGAACACGTGGTTGTCGCAGGTGGTCAGTGCGTCGGCGTACCGGAAGGCGATCTCGTGCTGGCCGAGGTTGCACTCGCCCTTGGCGGACTCGACGTACAGCCCGGCGCCCTCCATGCCGAGCCTGATCTTGCGCAGCAGCGGCTCGATGCGGGAGGTGCCGAGCAGCGAGTAGTCGACGTTGTAGAGGTTGGCCGGGGTCAGGTCGCGGTAGCCCCGCTGCCAGGCCTGCTCGTAGCTGTCGTCGTAGACGACGAACTCCAGTTCAGTGCCGACGTACGCGGTCCAGCCGCGTTCGGCGAGCCTGGCGAGCTGGCGGCGCAGGATCTGCCGGGGGGAGGCCACGACGTCCGCGCCGTCCTCCCACACCAGGTCGGCAAGCAGCAGCACGGTGCCCTCGTGCCAGGGCACGCGGCGCAGCGTCGACAGGTCCGGCCGCATGACGAAGTCGCCGTAGCCGCGCTCCCAGGACGACATGGCGTAGCCGTCCACGGTGTTCATGTCGACGTCCACGGCGAGCAGGTAGTTGCAGCCCTCGGCGGCGTGGTCCAGCACCTCCTCGAGGAAGTACCGCGCCGACAGCCGCTTGCCCTGCAGCCGCCCCTGCATGTCGGTGACCGCGAGCAGGACCGTGTCCACGCGGCCCGCTTCGACGTCATCGCGGAGTCGCTCCACGCTGAGCACGGTGCCTCCCGTCCAAAAGTCTGGAATCAGACCATTGAGGGCATGCAAGCACCATGTTCCCCTCGTCGTCAACAATGTCCGGGGGGTTTAACCTCGATCGCAGGGACGGGGGACCCGTGGTGACGGGTGGAGGGACGATGCGCATGGAGATCACCCCGGCGGAGGCGTCCGTCTCCGGCCCCCGGACTCCGGCCGCGTCCGCGTCGCGGTACGCGGCCGTGGGGATCACCGGCGCGGTGTCGCTGCTGCGGCCGGTGCGGGCGGGCAACGCGTTCGAGGAGACCGTCGAGCGCCTGCTGCAGGCCATCAAGCTCGGCGTCGTCCCGCACGGCGAGAAGCTGCCGCCGGAGCGCGAGCTGGCCACCCGGCTCGGCATCAGCAGGGTCACGCTGCGCGAGGCGATCCGCGCCCTGCAGGAGGCCGGCTACCTCGACGTACGGCGCGGCCGGTACGGCGGGGCCTTCGTCGTCTACCGGCCGCCGAGCCCCCGCAAGGGCGACCTGCGCAGGGCCGTCACCCGCATGGGCGAAGACGATCTCGAGGACGCGCTGACGTTCCGGATGGCCGTCGAGTGCGGGGCGGCCCGGGTGCTCGCGACCACCGAGCTGACCCCGCGGCGGCGGGAGACGCTGGCCGCCCGGCTGTCCGGGGTGAACGACGCGGCGCCGGCCGACTACCGCCGGATGGACATCGCGTTCCACCTGGCGATCGCGGAGCTGAGCGGCTCGCCGCTGCTGGCCGCCGCGTGCGCCGACGCCCGGCTGCGGGTGACCGACCTGCTCAACGCGATCCCCGTGCTGCGGCCCAACATCGAGCACGCGGCCGTCCAGCACGCCGCCATCGCCGCCGCGATCCTGGACGGCGACCCCGAGGCGGCCGAACGGGCGGTGGCCGAGCACCTGGAGGGCACGGCGGCCCTGCTGCGCGGCTTTCTCGCCTGACCACTCCCGCCGCGTCGTAGCATCGGAGGCCGGGGGATCGCTTCATGACCTACTGGTTTCGCGAACGCATCATCGAGGCGCACCGCCTGCCGCTCTTCTGCTTCTTCGTCGCGCTGATCACGGCGTTCGTCTTCACGCGGGTGAACGTACGGCTGATCAGGGCGCGGGTGCGGTGGCTCGGCAACGTGAGCGTCGGCGAGATGCACATCCACCACGTGGTGTTCGGCGTGGTGCTGACGCTGCTCGGCGGGGTGGCCGGGCTGGTCCTGTCGGACGTGTCCACGGGGTGGTACTCCTTCTCCTCGGCCGTGTTCGGCGTGGGCGCCGCCCTCGTGCTCGACGAGTTCGCGCTGATCCTGCACCTGCGCGACGTCTACTGGCAGGAAGAGGGCCGCACCTCCGTGGACGCGGTCTTCGTGGCGATCGCGGCCACCGGCCTGCTGCTGCTCGGGCTGCGCCCGCTCGCCTGGAACGGCGCGGACGGCCGAGGCGGCTGGACGGCCCCCGCGTTCCTCTTCGTCAACCTCGTCTTCGCCATGATCACCCTGCTGAAGGGGAAGATCTGGAGCGGCCTGCTGGGACTGTTCGTGCCGCCGCTGCTGTACGTGGGGGCGGTGCGGGTGGCCCGTCCCGGCTCGCCCTGGGCCCGCTGGTGCTACTCGGAGCGGGCGAGGCGGCCCCGGCCGCGCCTGATGGCCAAGGCGATCCACCGGGAGGAGCGCTGGCGCCGCCCGGTCATCCGCGCGAAGATCGCGGTGCAGGAGTTCGTCTCCGGCCGCCACGACCTGCC
This sequence comes from Microbispora sp. NBRC 16548, assembly GCF_030268985.1. Taxonomy (NCBI): domain Bacteria; kingdom Bacillati; phylum Actinomycetota; class Actinomycetes; order Streptosporangiales; family Streptosporangiaceae; genus Microbispora; species Microbispora sp. NBRC 16548. The sequence continues at coordinate 113,719 of NZ_BSSF01000008.1, read as the reverse complement.
CGCGCCCGCGCTGCCCGCCCGGCACCAACGGCGGCGGGTCGTGTCCCCGCGTCCCCGGCCGGGGACGGACCACCCCGGGCGCCCCTGGCGGTCGGGCCGGCCTCGCGCCCGCTGAGACCACGCCGCCGTCCGAAAGCCGGGTGGCGTGTGCGGTGATCCGTGACCAGGCTGGTGAAGCCGACCTACGTAGCGGACCTGGATCTTCCGGTCGGCACCGTCGGGGCCGATGACGTCTCCACGGTCGCCTGCCGCCGGGAGGTGGTGACGTAGCAGGGGGGCAGGGGCGCCGGAACCACCGCAGCCGGGTCCAGGACGGCGCGACGCTTGCCCTTCTCGTCCGGAGGGCAGCGGTAGTCGCGGCTGATGCGGATCTCGGCCACCCCCGGGGCGAGCCGGTAGGTCGCGAACGGCATTGTGCACTCGCTGTAACCGTCCTCCCAGCGCAGCCACACCACGTCGTCCTTGCGCGGGTTGACCATGGCCACCGTGTCACGGCTGTCGTTGAGGGATTGGTAGTCGTCGGTGACGTCGTGGAACCGGCCGGTCTGTCCGCGGTCGTAGAAGCAGACGCTGGGCGCGTCGCACCGGTTGGGATCCTCACCACGGACCAAGGGGATCTCGTTGTCGGCGGGCCTCAGGAACAGGGTCACAACCGTGGCGATCAGTGCGCCCGCCACGAGCCCGGCGAGGCCGGCCGACAGGACGCGGGTACGGCTCGGCCCAATGGACGCCGGCCCGGTGAGAGTCGGCCCGGTGAGAGTCGGCTCAGTGAGCGTCGGCTCGGAGGACGGGCCCGGGGCGTCATCCAAGAGTGTCGTCTCCTCGGCCTGTCCCTTGGTCTGCTCCACGGCGGGCTCGTGATCAGCAGGGCTGGCTATTCGCCGCCAGGCGTCCTGCCACCGGGCGATCTGAGCCTCGATCTCCGCGGACGACAGCTCGCAGGCGGACAGGCAGGCCGCCACGTAGGCCTCGACGAAGGCCAGCCGCGGCAGGCCGGGCAGCCCCCGTCCGTTGAGGGTGTAGGACACGGTGCTCGACGGCAGGGCGTCCACCTCGTGGCCGTCGGAGGTGGTCGAGCGGCCGGCCAGGTGACGCAAGCGGCGCAGTGAGGGCTGCCCTGCCCAGGTCCTGAGCCGCTTGAGTAAGTCGATGAATTCCTGAGCGCTGTCTGCCGACGCCGGATCCGGCGGAGGCGAGGTCATCGCGTCGCCCATGTATGGACCCACCTTTCCAGGGACGGGAACGGGACGGTCACATGGTCCCCTCTGGCGTTTCACTTCTACGCCTGCCGTACAAGATCGGCCAATCGCGTCCAATTCTGTTGCGTCGCTTGTTGGACACCTGTCTTCCCAGGTGAGCTGGCCATGCCTGGCCCGAGTCCAGGCGAACTGCTTCACCGGAGACAGGAGAAAGAAGCCATGCGACTCAGTAAGAAGATCGCACTCCCCATCGCGGCGTCCGCGGGAGTCGCCGCGCTGCTCTCGTCCACGGGCGGAGTGGCCTCCGCGGCCACCGCCCAGGCGCGCAGCCCCCTTCCGGGGTGCGTGTACTGGCACCTGTCGAGCAGCGGCGTCACGGACCACCTCAGCGTGACCAACGGCTGTGGCGCGGGGCACTGGTTCAAGGTGATCCTGGCCCATCGCAAGGACTTCAAGTGCACGTACTACGCCCCCGGGCACACCTGGAACTGGTCCTGGAAGTGGCCGGGCAAGTTCTCCGCCCTGCACAACTGCTGACGCGGAGCGGCTCCGCGGCGGGACCGCAAGCGCGGGAACATCTCACGGGCCCGGGTGTTTCCGCGCGCCTGCGCGACAGGTGCCGAGCTCTCCGGCGATCACGCCGGGTGCGCCCCGGGGCGCACAGTCCCACCGGCCACCTCCGAAGCCGGGACCTCTCCCCCCGCCGCGACTGTGAACCGTCACCGAACCTCCGGGGCCGGGGAGGAGTCGTAGGAGACAGGGCGGCAGCCGCGCCTTTCCGAACCGCCTTCGCCAAGGGGGCCTGTGACTGATGGCTCGATGGTTATCCCGGCGTTCTTTATCGGGTGTCGGGTCGTTCGCGTTCTTCGCGGCCTGGTTCGGCATCCTGATCGTGATGCTCGTCGCTCAGGTCTTCGACATCGTGTCGGCCCTGGACCTCGGGCGGCACGGCGTCCGCACCACCGGCGTCGCCCTCTCCACCCGGTCGGAGACATGGAACGACACCGACGGCCACCCCATCACCGTGAACTACACGAAGATCGGTTTCACGGTGGGTACGCAACGGCACGTCGAGGAGATCTCCGGCTGGTACGCGACAGGGGAGAAGGTCCGCATCGTCTACGACCCCGAGAGCGTGAACGTCGTCAGGAGCGAGGAGGACACCGGCCTCGGCGGGGTGGCCGGAAATTTCGTGGGGATCGCCCTCCTGCTCGGCATGCTCGTCTTCGGCGTCAGCTTCGTCTTCTCCTGGCACCGATGGTGACGATGCCCGCCGCGATGTGATCGAAATCCGCGTACGCGCTGAGGATCCGGCAGAACCCTTTCGCGCCCGTCGGCGTCCAATTCCACGTGCCGGCACGAGGGGTGGACGCATGACGGGGACGCTGCTGCCGGAGGATCCGGAGCGGCTGGGGGATTACTGGCTGTCGGGGCGGCTCGGCTCCGGCGGGCAGGGCGTCGTGTACGAGGCGTACGACAGCCAGGGCCGCCGGGTGGCGGTGAAGGTGCTGCACGGCGATGCCGCGGTGGATCCGGAGCTTCGGGAGCGGTTCGGGCGGGAGGCCGCGGCGGCCCGGCTGGTGGCGTCGTTCTGCACGGCGCCGGTCATCGCCGCCGAGTTGGACGGGCCCCGGCCGTTCATCGTCAGTGAGTATGTCGAGGGGCGGAGTCTGCGCCGGGCTGTGCAGGAGGGGCAGGTCTTCGCCGGGGACGGCCTGCACCGGCTCGCGACCGCGATCGCCACGGCGCTGACGGCGATCCATGAGGCGGGGGTCGTGCATCGTGACCTCAAGCCCGACAACGTGCTGCTCGGCCCGGACGGCCCCCGGGTGATCGATTTCGGCGTCGCCAGGACGTTGGAAATGTCGCTGACCAGCACGGGGCTGGTGGCCGGGACGCCGACGTACATGGCGCCGGAGGTGTTCACCGGGCAGCGTGCGGGGCCGGCCGCCGATGTGTTCGCCTGGGGCGGGATCGTGCTGTTCGCCGCCACGGGTGAGGATCCGTTCCGTGCGGAGAGCCTGGGCGGGGTGATGCATCGGGTGCTGTCGGCCGATCCCGACCTGTCGGTGCTGCCCGCGTCGCTGCGGCCGTTGGTGGGCGCGGCGCTGGTCAAGGAACCGTCTGCCCGCCCGTCGGCCCGCGACCTGCTGTTGGCGCTGATCAGCGGGGGCGGCCGGGTGGACACGGCGCGGTTGCTGGCGGAGGGCAGCCGGGCGGCGCGGGCGGTGCACGCGCAGGGCGATCCGGACCCGGCGCTGGGTGCGCTGGCTGAGAACGCGTATGACGCGCTCGGCGCGGTGGGGCGGGATCTGGTGCCGCAGATCTTCTTGCGGCTGGTCGCAGTGGGTCCGGAGGGTGAGCTCGCGACGCGCAGGGCGGGCGAGGATGAGTTGCCGCCCGGATCGGGCGAGGTGCTGCGGTTGTTCGCCTATGTGCTGTCGCGGCGGGACGGTGAGGTGGGCCTGGCCCGGCCGGCGCTGTTGCGGGCCTGGCCCCGGTTGCGGGCCTGGCTGGATGACGAGTGGGACGGCCTGCCGGTCCACGCGGAGATCCGTCTGAGGGCCCGGCAGTGGGCCGCGGCCGGTCGCCGCCAGGCCGACCTGCTGCAGGGCGGCCGCCTGGACGCGGCCGTGGGCTGGGCGGCCACCGGCCGCCGACACCTCGCCCTGAACGCGCTGGAGCGTGAGTTCCTCGACGCGTCGGCCGCGCTGACCCGGCGGCGTGCCCGCCGTCGCCGCCTGCTCACGACCGCCCTGGCCGTGCTGCTCGTGCTGTCGCTGGCGGGCGGCGGCCTGGCGGCCTATCAGGGCAGCCGGATCGCCGCCCAGCGCGACCAGATCTCCGCACAACGCGACCGGGCCAACGGCCGGGAGGCGGCGCTGCGCGCCGGGACCCTGCGGACCACCGACCCCACCGCCGCCATGCTGCTGAGCGTGGCCGCCTGGCGCCTCGACGGCGGCTCCGAGGCCAGGTCGAGCCTGATGTCCTCGCTCTACCAGCCGGAGATCGCGGTTTACCGCCCGCCGGGCGGCGGGCTGCAGGCGTTGAGCCGGGACGGGCGCACCGTCGTCACCGTGTCGGACGACGGCATCAGCCTTCACGACGTGCGCGGCCGGCGCCTGCGCCGGCGGATCCCGGTGCCGGGCCTGCGCTCCGACCCCCTGCTCGGCGTGTCGCTCAGCCCGAGCGGCAGGTATGTCGCGATGATCACCACGACCAAGGCGACGGTGTGGGACCTGGCCGCCGGCCGGGTCCGAGCCGCGCTCGCCGTCCCCGGCGCGCGGCCGGGGGGAGGGATCGGGTTCACGGACGACGAGTCGAAGGTCGCCGTGACGGAGGACACGAACGGCTTCGTCTGGGACCTCGCGAACGGGCGGACGTACGGCCGGGCGGCGGAGAGCGGCTGGCCCGACGACCTGCCGGTCGTACCGCGCTCGGGGCGGACGGCCGCACTGCTCGACCCGCTGACCGGCAGGCTGGACGTGCGGCGGATGCCCGGGCAGGACCGCGACCCCAGGTTCCGGGGAGCCTGCCCCGGACGGCTGGGGACCGTCGCCTTCAGCCAGGACGGCGCGTTGATGGCCTGCGGAGGCCGCCAGATCACCCTCGTCTCGGCCGCGACGGGCCGGCGGATCACCGAGGCGGGGGACGACGACTGGCCCTGGACCGAGAGCGGGGCCAACGAGCCCGCCAACGCCGTGAACGCCGGCCTGCGGTTCAGCGCCGACGGGCGCTACCTGGCGGGGTTCGCCGACCGGTCCATCAGGGTCTGGCGGGTGCGCGACCACCGGCAGGTGTTCACCTACCGGGCCGAGGACGACGTGGCGGACGTGCGCCTCGACCCCGACGGGCACACCCTGCGCTACCTCCTCGAGGAGGCCGTGGTCAGCCTGGACATCCGGCCACAGGTCGAGCAGGTCCGGCCGCAGGGCCGGATCTTCCGCACCTGGCTGAGCCCCGAAGGGCGCTGGCTGGCGATCGAACCGGAGGAGTCCGGCCTCCTGCGGCTGTGGGACGTGTCCCGGCGGCGACCGGCCGGGTCACTGCCGGGAACGGCCGACTGGGGAGACGCGATCTTCGACCGTACGGGCCGGACCATGGTCATCGGCAATACCACGCTTGATCGGCTGCGCGCCTGGGACGTCGCCGGGCGCAGGCCGCTGTGGAGCTACCGGGTGCCGCGTGGCCTCCTGGTGGACGGCCACGCCTTCAGCCCGGACGGCAGGCGCTTCGCGGCCACGCTCGCCCAGGCGGACAACGGCCCCGAGACACGGGGGAGTCGCCTGCTCGAGTGGGACGCGCGCACCGGTCACCTGACCCTTGACATTCCTCTCGACCGGCAGACCGGCGACATCGCCTTCGGCGCCGACGGGCGGACGATCGTCTGCACCGACGGACGGATCCTGGACGCGGCCACCGGACGGCAGCGGGGCAAGGCGTTCACCCCCTCCCAGTCCTTCGCGGTCAGTCCCGCCGGCGACCTGATCGCCGTGGGCGGCATCACGGGCCGGATCTTCCTCTGGGACACCAGGGGCCCGTCCCCCGTGCCGCCCACGCTGCACGGGACGATGGAGCAGATCGACGCACTGGCCTTCTCCCCCCGGGGAGACGTCCTCGCCACGGTGAGCGAGCGCGGGACGGTGCAGCTGTGGGACGTGCGCGCCGGGCGGCGGCTGGGCGGAGCCGTCCCGCTGCTCTCCGACCTCGGCCTGACCTTGGCGTTCGGCGCCGACGGCACGCGCCTGTATGTCGCCGACCAGATCGGGGACCTGTTCGAGATGCCCGTGGACGGGGACCTCGTGGCGCGGCAGGTGTGCGCGCGGGCGGGGCGGACCCTGACCAGGGAGGAATGGGCGGGCTACCTGCCAGGAACGCCCTACCGGGACGTGTGTTGATCGCTCAAAGAGCATTTCGGCCGGTTCTGTGGGTATTTCACGCTATGTAAGAGCTGTTGGGGGGCGGGAGGGGCGGCAATGGAGTCTCGCGAGCGGTTCGTGTTCCAACGGATGGCGGCACAACTCAAACGGGAGGCGGCCCTGCTGACGGGGGACCGGCTGATGGCGGCGGAGGCACGCGGCGAGGAGGCCGAGGCCGACCTGTGCCTCACCTGGTACGAGGTCACGGACACCATCCGGGAGATCCGCCTGTTCTACGGGGTGCCGGGATGAGGGATCATCACGGTGGGTGCGCGGGCGATACTGAGGTGGTGACCGCGTCCTCCGCCTTTCCGGCGCCGCCGTTCCACCTGCGCCTCATCGAGGACGCGCGGCCCGTCCTCGACCGGTACGGCCTGCTGCTCGCCGGCGGCTACGCGCTGCTGGCGCACGGGTGTACCTCGCGCCCCGTCGACGACCTCACCTTCGCCACCGGCGGCGATGCCCCGCTGGCGGAGGTCGGCCGGGCGCTGGCCGAGGCGTTCGGGAGCACCGGCCTGTCGGCCGAGGTGTGCGAGGCCGGCGCCCGCATCGGCCGCGTCGTCGTCACCGACGAGATCACCGGCCAGTCGTGCGAGGTCGCCCTGCTCCGCGAGCCGCTGCGCGACCGCCCCGCCGACATCGGCCCCTGCCGGGTGCTCGGCCTGGACGACGCGGTGGGCCTCAAGGTCCGCGCCCTGCAGGACCGCGGCCTGCCGCGCGACTTCGCCGACGTGGCCGCGGTGTCCGGCCTGTACTCCTTCCGCCTGCTCGAACAGCTCGGCGCGCGCTACGACGACGAGTGGCGGGTGGAGGACCTGGTCGAGCGGCTGGAGACCGTCGACCTCCTGGCCGACGAGGCGTTCTGCGGCCTGGACGAGGAGGGCGTCGCCGCCGTGCGCCGCTTCGCGTACGCCTGGGCGGAGGACATCAAGCTGCGCCGCGTCGACGACGGCGACGCCGAGTTCGACCTCGACGTCCCCGACGTGGACTGATCCGAGACGTCGAAATCCCCGCGCGCACCGGCGTTTCCGGTGAACTAGGGTCTCCGGAAGATCGCACGCCGGGTTCGCGCGAAGGGGGCTCCATGGGGATGGAGGGCGACGGCCCTGACGGTGGTCAGCCCGCGCCACGGCCGAAGGCGTCCCTGGGGGAGCGCGCCTCCTGGCGGCTGCTGCTCGACCAGGTGCGCCCCCATCGGCGGGTGCTCCTGCTGGGCGGCCTGCTCAGCCTCGTCGGCAGCCTCGCCGGGCTCGCCATGCCGGTCATGGCCAAGCGGGTGATCGACGCGTTCGGCGCGGGCGGCGCGCTGGCGGGCCCGGTGCTCGGGCTGTCGGCCGCGGTTCTGGCCGGCGCGCTGATCTCGGCGGCCGGGCGGTTCCTGCTGGAGCGGATGGGCGAGACGATCGTGCTCGACTCGCGACGGGGCCTGGTGGACCGCATCCTGCGGCTCACGGTCTCCGACGTGGACCGGCTCAAGCCCGGCGATCTGCTGTCGCGGGTCAGCTCCGACACCACCCTGCTGCGGGCCGTGTGCACGGACGCGCTCGCGTCCCTGGTCGGGGCGGTCTTCATGTTCCTCGGCGCCGCCGTGATGATGGCGATCATGGACGGCCTGCTGCTCGGGGTCACGCTCGCCGTCGTCGGCCTGGTCGCCGTCATGGGCGCGGCCATCGCGCCGCGCATCCGGCGGGCCTCGCTCCAGGCGCAGGTGGCGCTCGGCGAGATGAGCTCGGGGCTCGACCGCGCCCTTCAGGCGTTCCGTACGGTCAAGGCCAGCGGCGCGGAGGCGCGGGAGACCGCGGTGGTGGGCGCGGCGGCCGTCGAGGCGCGCGACCGTGGCGTGACCGCCGCCGCGTGGACCTCGCTGGCCGGCATCGGCGCCTGGATGTCGATCCAGCTCGCGTTCCTCGCGGTGCTGGGGGTGGGCGGCGCGCGGGTCGCGTCGGGGGAGATGGAGATCTCCACCCTGATCGCCTTCCTGCTGTACCTGTTCTACCTGGTCTCCCCGATCGGCCAGATCATCCAGAGCCTCACCCAGATCCAGAACGGCCTGGCCGCGGTGACCCGCATCCAGGAGATCGCCACGCTGCGCACCGAGCCCGCCGCCGCACCCGTGGCGCGGGCCGGCGGCGAGCCTGTCGGGGTGACCTTCTCCGGGGTCGTCTTCCGCTACGGCGAGGACCGGCCCGTGGTCCACCACGACGTGACGTTCGAGGTGCCGGCCGGCGGCATGACCGCGCTTGTCGGCCCCTCAGGCGCGGGCAAGTCGACGGTGTTCGGCCTCATCGAGCGGTTCTACGAGCCGCAGGAGGGGGCGATCACGGTCGGCGGGCGCGACATCCGCGACTGGCCGCTCGGCGAGCTGCGGGCCATGCTCGGGTACGTCGAGCAGGACGCCCCCGTGCTCGCGGGGACGTTTCGGGAGAACCTCGTCTTCGGCGCGCCCGGTGCGACCGACGAGGAGGTCGCCCGCGCCCTCGCCCGTACGCGCCTGGACGACCTGGTCGAGCGGCTGCCCGAGGGACTGGAGACGCCGGTCGGCCATCGCGGCATCCTGCTGTCGGGCGGCGAGCGGCAGCGGGTCGCCATCGCCAGGGCGTTGCTGCGCAGGCCCAGGCTGCTGCTGCTCGACGAGGCGACATCCCAGCTCGACGCGGTCAACGAGATGCGGCTGCGGGAGGTCGTGGCGGAGGTGGCGCGGGAGACGACGGTCCTGGTGATCGCCCACCGCCTGTCCACCGTGACCGGAGCCGACCGGATCGTGGTCATGGAGGCCGGTCGCGTGCGGGCCTGGGGCACCCACGACGAGCTGGTCGCTGCCGACGCGCTCTACCGCGAGCTCGCCGCCACGCAGTTCCTCGTCTCGTCCTGACCGGCGGGCCCGTCATCTCCGCACACGCCGATGGCGAAGCCGTGATCAGCCCTTACACCGGGCCACAGCTTCTTTCGACCGGGAACCGGGAACGTCGCAGGTGCGTAACCTCTCCTTCACCACCGCCCGGTTGCCGGAGCCATCGCGCGTGCGGGCGCGTCCGGTGACCCGGGTCGGAGGCGGGGCGCCCGGCCGGTTCGGCCGGGCGCCCCGCCGCTTACGGTGCGGGTCGAGACGACCGGCCGCCGCCGGCGAGGTGCGGGTGCGCCCGGCCGACCACCGCTACCCGCACCACCGCTACGCGCTGACCCCGGAGCGTCCCACTCCGGAGACACTGCGCCCGCAGCGGTGAGGTGCGCGCAAGATCCGCGCGGCGCTCTAAGGTGAGGTCCATGCGACCCACGGCTCTGATCACCGGCGCCTCGAGGGGGGTGGGGGCGGCGATCGCCCGTGCCCTCGCCCCCACCTGCGATCTCTTCCTGGGCGGGCGGGACGGCACGGCGCTCGACGCGCTGTGCGCGGAACTGCCGGCGGCCCGCCCCTGGGCGGTGGAGCTCACCGAGCTCACCCCCGCGGACGTGGAGGGGATCGACCGGCTCGACCTGCTGGTCCACAGCGCGGGCGTCGCCAGTGTCGGGTCCCTGGCCGACACCCGGGCCGACGAGTGGCGGCGGCTGATGGAGGTCAACGTCATCGCGGTCGCCGAGCTGACCCGGCTGCTGCTGCCCGCGCTGCGGGCGGCCCGCGGGCACGTCGTGCTGATCAACTCGGGGTCCGGGCAGCGGGCCAACGCCAACTGGGGCGCCTACGCCGCGAGCAAGTTCGCCCTGCGCGCGTTCGGCGACGCGCTGCGCGAGGAGGAGCACGCCAACGGCGTCCGGGTCACCGCGATCTTCCCCGGGCGGGTGGGCACGGATATGCAAAGAGGCATCCGCGCCCAGGAGGGAGGGCCGTACGAGCCGGGAAGATACCTGGAGCCGGAATCGGTGGCGCGGGCCGTGCTGGCCGCGCTGACGGCCACGCCCGACGCCCACGTCACCGAGATCACCGTACGGCCGGCTGGGGGACCGACCCGCTGACGGCCGCACGAGGCGCGGGGGACGGACGTTCATTACAGTGGCAATACCGCCACGCCGCCCATCTGGAGGACCGGTGCACGTGACTTACTGGTGCGAGATGGCGTGGCTGCCGCCCGGCGAGGTCGTCGAGAGCGTCGTCGTCGGCGTCGAGGGCCGCCGCATCGTGGAGATCAGGCCCGAGGCGGCGCCTCCCCCGGGAGCCGTACGGCTGGCCGGGCTCACCCTGCCCGGCCTGGCCAACTGTCATTCGCACGCCTTCCACCGCGCCCTGCGCGGCCACACCCAGACCGGACGCGGCAGCTTCTGGACCTGGCGCGAGCGGATGTACGCGGCCGCCGAGGCGCTCGACCCGGACCGCTACCTCGCCCTGGCCACCGCGACGTACGCCGAGATGGCGCTCGCCGGGATCACCACCGTGGCCGAGTTCCACTACCTGCACCACGGGCCCGGGGGCAGGCCGTACGCGGACCCGAACGCGATGGGCCACGCGCTGGTCGAGGCGGCCAGGAGGGCCGGGCTGCGCATCACCCTGCTCGACACCTGCTATCTGACCGGCGGCATCGGCGACGCACTCACCGGCACCCAGCTGCGTTTCGGCGACGGGGACGCCGAGCGCTGGGCGGCCAGGGCCGACGATCTCGCCCGGGCGCACGAGGGCGAGGAGGACGTGGAGATCGGCGCGGCCATCCACTCCGTGCGCGCGGTGCCCCCCGAGCAGATGCACGTCGTCGTCGACTTCGCCCACCGGCACACCGCGCCGCTGCACGCGCACGTGTCGGAGCAGCAGGCCGAGAACGAGGCGTGCGTCGAGGTCTACTCGGCGACGCCCGTCCAGGTGCTGCACGACCACGGCGCGCTGGGGCCGCGCTCGACCGCGGTCCACGCCACCCACCTGTCCGACGTGGACGTGGCGCTGCTCGGCGGCTCCACCACCCACGTGTGCATGTGTCCCACCACCGAACGCGACCTCGCCGACGGCGTCGGCCCCGCCCGCAGGCTTCTGGAGGCCGGCTCGCCCGTCACGCTCGGCACCGACAGCCAGGCGGTCATCGACCTGTTCGAGGAGGCCAGGGCGGTGGAGCTGGACGAGCGGCTGGTCACGGGCGAGCGCGGGCACTGGCCCGCCGCGCAGCTCCTGCACGCCGCGACCGCCGCCGGGCAGGCGTCGCTGGGCTTCCCCGACGCCGGGTGCCTGGTGGCCGGGGCCTGGGCCGACCTCGTCTCCGTCCGGCTCGACTCGGTCCGTACGGCCGGCGCGACCAAGGCGTCGGCGGTGGAGTCCGTGGTGTTCGCCGCCACCACCGCCGACGTGCACACGGTCGTCGCCGGCGGGCGGCGCGTCGTGGAGGACGGGCGGCACGTGCTCGGCGACATCGGCGGGTTGCTGCGCGACGCGCTCGCCCCGCTGCACCGGTGAGGTTTGCGCCGTTCGCGGGGTGGCGAGGATCAGGAGACGTGGGGCCGAGCGGCATGACATCAGTCGTTTTCACGGGGATCGGGTTGCTGTACACGGCAGACCCCGGGCGAGAGGAGATCGAGGACGCCGCGCTGGTCGCGGAGAACGGCGTGGTCCGGTGGATCGGCCGTTCCGCCGACGCCCCGCCCGCCGACGAGCGGGTCGACGTGGAGGGGCGCGCCGTCATCCCGGGATTCGTGGACAGCCACGCGCACCTGGTGTTCGCCGGCGACCGCACCGAGGAGTTCGCCGCGCGGATGGCCGGGCGGCCCTACACCGCGGGCGGCATCCGCTCGACCGTCGCCGCCACCCGCCGCGCCACCATCCCCGAACTGGTGTCCACCACCGCGCTGCTGGTCTCGGAGATGACCATGCAGGGCACGACGACGTTGGAGATCAAGAGCGGCTACGGCCTCACCGTGGAGGACGAGCGCCGCAGCCTGGAGATCGCCTGCCAGTTCACCGAGGAGACCACGTTCCTCGGGGCGCACGTCGTCCCGCCGGAGACGACCGCCGACGACTACGTCCGGCTCGTGACCGGCCCGATGCTGGAGGCGTGCGCGCCGTACGCCAAGTGGGTGGACGTGTTCTGCGAGCGCGGCGCGTTCGGCGAGGAGCACAGCAGGGAGGTGCTCGCGGCGGGCCGCAAGTCCGGACTGCAGCTCAGGGTCCACGCCAACCAGCTCGGACCGGGGCCGGGCGTGCGGCTGGCCTGCGAGATGGGGGCGGCCTCGGCCGACCACTGCACCCATCTCACCGATGCCGACGTGGACGCGCTCGCCGCCAGTGGGGTGGTCGCCACCCTGCTGCCGGGCGCGGAGTTCTCCACCCGGTCGCCCTACCCGGACGCTCGGCGGCTGCTCGACGCGGGCGTCACGGTGGCCCTGGCGACCGACTGCAACCCGGGCTCCTCGTTCACCACCTCGATGCCGTTCTGCGTCGCCCTGGCCGTGCGCGAGATGAGCATGACGCCGCTGGAGGCCGTGCGGGCGGCCACCCGCGGCGGCGCGCGGGCGCTGCGGCGCACCGACGTCGGCACCCTGTCCATCGGCTCCCGCGCGGACCTCGTCATCCTGGAGGCGCCGTCGTACGTCCACCTCGCGTACCGGCCGGGAGTGCCGCTGGTGGCGCAGGTGTGGCGGATGGGGCGCCGCCTCGTTTAGGCCCTCGCAACCTGGGTAATCGCCTTTTTTCCCGGCCTCGCATCCTCCTTGGGGAGGAGAAAGAAACCATTCCCCGGTCGTATCCGTTTGGGGAATCTTTGCCTTGGACCGGCCGTTGTCCGGGTCAGGAGCAGGAAGCCGGGGGCCGTGCCGAGCGGGGCGGACACGTCCGGCTCACCGGCTCACATATTGCATATCACGGCGGCGGAACGAGGTGCCATCGGATGGCGACGGGGAATCGGACGCAGGAACAGCACGTCTCTGACCGGGATCTGCTGGGGACTTATCTGGCCGAAATCGGCCGTGTCCCGCTGCTGACCGCGGAGCAGGAGGTCGAGCTGGCCAAGCGCATCGAGGCGGGGTTGTTCGCCGAGCAGTTGCTCGACAGCGGACGGCGCGAGCCGAAGATCGCGGACGCGACCGACGAGGAGCTGGAGCGCATCGCGATCTCGGGGCGGCGGGCGAAGGACGAGTTCATCCAGGCCAACCTGCGGCTCGTGGTCGCGGTCGCGAGGAAGTACTCCGGACGGGGGATGCCGCTGATCGACCTGGTGCAGGAGGGCAACCTCGGGCTGGTCCGCGCCGTGGAGAAGTTCGACTACCGCCGGGGGTACAAGTTCTCGACCTACGCCACCTGGTGGATCCGGCAGTCGGTGGGCCGCTCGATCCACGAGCAGGCGCGGCCGGTGCGGCTGCCCACCCACGCGGGCGAGCAGATGACGCGGCTCATGCGGGTGCGCAGGGACATGCTGGCGGAGTTCGACGCCGAGCCGACCGACGCCGACCTCGCCGAGGTGCTCGACCTGCCGATCGAGCGGGTGCAGGAGCTGCGGCGCTGGGCCTCCGACCCGGTCTCCCTCCAGCTCGGCGTGGGCGACGAGGACGAGACCGAGCTCGGCGACATGATCGCCGACGAGACCTGGGCGGATCCCGAGCAGCAGGCCATGGACACGCTGGAGAAGGAGCGCCTGGAGCAGTGGCTGACCGGCCTTGAGGGCCAGATGCGCGACATGCTGCGCTGGCGGTACGGCCTGGTGGACGGCCGCGAGCACACCCTCACCGAGGTGGGGGAGCGCTACGGCATCGGCCGTGACCGCGCCCGGCGCATCGAGCGCGACGCGCTGGTGCGGCTGCGCAAGATGGCCAGCGCCGCGTAACCGGCGGCCCGCGCTCGGCCAAGTAACGAAGGCCGGTGTCCGCGGTCGTCCGTGGGCGTTGTCGGTTCGTCACGCAGTCACGCAGAGAGGGGCGTCCCCGGCCGCCGGCCGCCTCTACTCGGGTTCGCCGTCGAGCCGCAGCGCGTGCGCATTCCGGGCGCACCAGTCGGAGAAGGTGCGGGGGCGGCGGCCGAGCAGGTGTCGCACGGTGTCGGTGCGGACCCCGGTCGTGTCCGCGCGCATCAGCGCCGCGGCTTCGAGGATCGCGTCGGCGAGGGGCTTCGGCGCGCCGTCGGGGTAGCGGGACCGGACGATCTCCTCAGGGGTGGCGGCCGCGCGGACCTCTATGCGGCGGCCGATGGTGGCGGCGATGATCTGGACCTGCTCGGCGATGGTGAGTGTCTCGTCACCGGTGAGGGTATACGTCTGGCCTTCATGGCCGTTCTCGGTCAGCACGAGGGCGGCGACGGCTGCTATATCGGCCGGATCGATCGGGGCGGCCCGGCCCGGCCCGATCGCGTCGAGGACGAACCCCTCCTCCCTGATGGACGGCACCCATTCCAGGACATTGGTCATGAAACCGCCAGGACGCAGGATCGTGGCCGGTATGCCGGATGCCCGCAGAAGTCGCTCGCGTTCGTGGTGCCAGCGGCCCATGGCGGGCACCGGATCTCCGAAGACCCAGATGGACGACAACAGCACGATGTGGCGTACTCCGGCGATGCGTGCGGCGGTGACGGCGTTCGCGGCCTGGTCCACGCCGATGCCCGGGGTGAGCAGGAAGAGCCGGTCGATGCCGTCGAAGGCGGGGGCGAGCGTCGAGGGCTCGTTCAGGTCGCCGAGCACGCGCTCGGCGCTTGCGGGCAGGCCGGCCGCGCGGGCGGGGTCGCGGACGAGGACGCGAAACTCCGCGTTCCTCGCGTCGAGCTCGCGGACCAGCTCACGGCCGATTCTGCCGGTGGCTCCGGTCACCAGTAACATGACACTCCTAATCGTTTGCCGTCTAGCGAATTGCGGCACGGGGAACGCTAGCCGGTAAATGATTAGCCGTCAATCGATCTGTCGCCCGGAGGTGGCGGTGGCCGAGTTCCTCGACCTGCACAGCAAAACGACGAAGGCGCTGCGTGCGCTGGCCGAGACGGCCATGCGCCGCCATGGCCTGCATCAGGGGCAGGATCACCTGCTGGCGGCCTTGTGGGAGCGCGACGGCGGCACACCCGGTGAGATCGCGGCCGCGTTGCACGTCACCACGCCTACCGTCGTCAAGATGGCCACCCGGATGAGCGCCGCCGGCCTGCTCGTCCGCCGCCGCGACGAACGCGACAGCAGGCTCGTGAGGCTCTGGCTGACCGACGCGGGCCGAGCGCTTCGGGGACCGGTCGAGGCCGAGCGCCGCAGCCTGGAAGAGAAGATCACCGCCGGTCTCACCGAGACCGAGCGCCGCCATCTGATGATCGCGCTGGCGAAGGTCTACGATTCGGCCAGAGATCTGCTGTGACCAGGGCGTTCGGGGCGGAGGACGGCAGTCCGGTCAGGGCCGGTGGCGGCGCGTACGAATAGGACGCAGCCCTCGGCCACTTCGCGGCCGGTCGCATCGACCCGAGTGGAGGGCCGACGACGCGCACCCCTTCCGGGTGCGCGTTTTGTCGTTCTAAGCACGTCCGAAACCGGCCCGAAACACGGTGGTGGCGAGTTTCACACATGTGAAACACGCAGGGTCGTGGGCTGAAACGGCGGAAGAACACGCTGTCGCCAACGTCAGTGCGCCAGCCGGCCAAGGTCGCCCGGGAGGAAGTCACTGCGGGAGTGATAACCGGCCACACGCCAAATTGTAAGGAGGGCCGCGTCGGTGAAGATCGATACCGGCACCACCGCCTGGATGATCACAGCCACCGCTCTGGTGCTGCTGATGACGCCCGGGCTCGCGTTCTTCTACGGGGGCATGACCAGGGCGAAGAGCGTCCTGAACATGATGATGATGTCGTTCGTCAGCATCATCACCGTCACCATCGCCTGGGTTCTGTACGGCCACTCGCTGGCCTTCGACGCCTTCGGCGACGGGGACAACGTCGTCAACAAGCTCATCGGCGGCGGGGACGCCCTGGGTCTGCAGAGTCTCATCGACACGGCCACCAAGGACGACGGAACCGGTATGCCGAGCCTGGTGTTCTCGGCTTTCCAGCTCACCTTCGCCATCATCACCGTGGCCCTCATCAGCGGCGCGATCGCCGACCGGGCGAAGTTCGGCGCGTGGGTCGTCTTCGGCCTCGCCTGGGCGACGCTCGTCTACTTCCCCGTGGCCCACTGGGTCTGGGGCGGCGGCTGGCTGGCCGGCCTGGGCATCGAGGACTTCGCCGGAGGCACCGTCGTCCACGTGAACGCGGGCGCCGCCGGCCTCGCGCTCGCGCTGGTGCTCGGCAAGCGGACCGGGTGGCGCAAGGACCCGATGCGGCCGCACAACCTGACCCTGGTGCTGCTCGGCGTCGGCCTGCTGTGGTTCGGCTGGTTCGGCTTCAACGCGGGCTCCGAGCTCGCCGTCGACGGCACCGCCGGTCTCGCGTTCATGAACACCCAGGTCGCCACGGCGGCCGCCGCCGGCGCCTGGATCCTCGTGGAGAAGCTGCGCGACGGCCACTCCACCACCCTCGGCGTCGCCTCCGGCGCGGTCGCCGGCCTCGTCGCCATCACCCCCGCCTGTGGTTTCGTCGACCCGTGGGCGGCGATCGTGCTCGGTCTCATCGCCGGTGCGGTCTGCGCGTACGCGGTGGGCCTGAAGTACCGCCTCGGCTTCGACGACTCGCTCGACGTGGTCGGCGTGCACCTGGTCGGCGGCGCGATCGGCGCGGTCTCGCTCGGCATCATCGCCCGCTACCCCTTCGCGGACGGTCAGAATGAGGGCCTCCTCTACGGCGGCCCGATCTCCCAGCTCGGCGTGCAGGCCCTCGGTCCTGTCGCGGTCGGCCTCTACTCCTTCATCATGGCGTATGTCATCGGAAAGATCATCGACAAGACGATGGGCTTCCGGATCAACCAGGAGGAGGAGGTCACCGGCATCGACATCACCACCCACGCCGAGACCGGGTACGACCTCGGCACCGTCCACTCCTCGGGAGTGGCCTCCGTCAACGGGCCCGTGCCCGCGCCTGCGAAGAAGGTCGACGCATGAAACTCATCACCGCAGTCATCAAGCCGTTCAAACTGGACGACGTGAAGGCCGCCCTGGAGCAGTTCGGCATCAAGGGCATGACGGTCTCGGAGGCCAGCGGCTACGGCCGGCAGCGCGGCCACACCGAGGTCTACCGCGGCGCCGAGTACCAGGTCGACCTGGTGCCCAAGGTCCGGGTCGAGGTCCTCGCCGAGGAGGACGACGCCGAGGACGTCATCGACGTCATCGTCAAGGCGGCCCAGACCGGCAAGATCGGCGACGGCAAGGTCTGGTCGGTCCCCGTGGACACGGTCGTCCGGGTCCGCACCGGGGAGCGCGGGCCGGAGGCGCTGTAACCGGATGATGAGAGGGGAGGCGCGCTCGTTCGCCGCGGTCCGCAAGGACCGGGCCGCGGACATCGACAGATGGCTCACCGATCTGTTCCGCACGGCGGCCACGCGGCCGTACGCGCGGGAGGGGGGATCGGGAGGGAAGGGCGGCTTCCCCGACGAGCGCGGCCCCGCCGCCTCCCACGGGACCGGCCCCAGTGGATTCGAGCACAGTGGAATCGGGCACAGCGGGGCCGGCCCCAACGGGATCAGCGGGGTCGCCCTGGTCGCGGTCGGCAGCCTGGGGCGGGGCGAGCTCGCCCCGGGCAGCGATCTCGACCTGGTCCTGCTGCACAACGGCCGCGACGACGTGGCGAGGATCGCCGACCGCATCTGGTACCCCATCTGGGACTCCGGGATCGGCCTCGACCACTCGGTCCGTACGGTGGACGAGGCGGTCAAGGTCGCCAGGGAGGACCTCAAGGCCGTGCTGGGCCTGATCCAGGCGCGGCACGTGGTGGGGGACCCCGAGCTGACCAGGGCCGTGCGGGAGGCCGTGCTCGCCGAGTGGCGGGCGGACTCCCGGCGCAGGCTGGCCGAGCTGCGCGCGTCGGCGGACAAGCGCGCCGAATCCGGCGGCGAGCTGGCCTTCCTGCTCGAACCCGATCTCAAGGACGCCAGGGGCGGCCTGCGCGACGTGCAGGCGATGCAGGCCGTGGCCGCCGCCTGGGTGGCCTCGGCGCCCGGCCCGCGGGTCCGCGAGGCGTACGAACTGCTGCTGGACATCAGGCACGGGCTGCACCTCGTCACCGCGCGCGGCACCGACCGTCTGGTGCTCCAGGAGCAGGACGCGGTCGCCGGCACGCTGGGCCTGCTGGACGCCGAGGCGCTGATGCGCCGCCTGGCCGAGGCGGGCCGGACCGTCTCCCACGCCTTCGACGCCACCTGGCGGACGGTCGACCGGCTGCTCACCGGTCCCGCGCCCCGGGGCCGCAGGCCGCTCGCCGACGGTGTCGTGGAGCACGGCGGCGAGGTCGTGCTGGCCCGCGGCGCCAACCCGCGCACCGACCCCACGCTCGTGCTGCGCGCGGCCGCGGCCGCCGCCGAGGCCGGGCTGCCGCTCGCGCCCGCGACGGTCTCCGCGCTCGCCGCCCAGTCGCCGCCGCTGTCCGTGCCGTGGCCCCCGGAGGCACGCGGCGCGCTGGTCGCGCTGCTCGGCGCGGGGCGCGCGGCCGTACCGGTCTGGGAGGAGCTCGACCAGGCCGGCGTGCTCGTGAAGCTCATCCCCGACTGGGAGCGCGTACGGCACCGCCCCCAGCGCAACCCCGTCCACCGCTACACGGTCGACCGGCACCTCATCGAGACCGCGGCCGGGGCCGCGGCCTTCACCCGGGAGGTGTCCCGCCCCGACCTGCTGCTGATCTCGGCGCTCCTGCACGACGTCGGCAAGGGCTGGCCGGGCGACCACTCCACCACGGGCGAGATCGTCGCCAGGGACATCGGCACCCGGATGGGCCTTCCCCCGGCCGACGTGGAGATCCTCGCGACCGTGGTGCGGCACCACCTGCTGCTGCCGGAGACCGCCACCCGGCGGGACCTGGACGACCCGGTCACCATCTCCAGGGTCGCGGACGCCGTCGGGTCCAGGGAGGTGCTCGAACTGCTGTCCGCGCTGGCGGTGGCCGACGGCAACGCCACCGGCCCGGCCGCGTGGAACTCCTGGAAGGCGTCCCTGGTCTCCGACCTGGTCCGGCGGGTGCGGTCGGTGCTGTCCGGCACGCCGCCGGCGCCCGCGCCCGCCCTTTCCCCCGAGCAGGCGGCGCTCGCCCGGCACGGCGGCGGCGCGGTGCGCGTGAACGGAAGCGCGGTCACCGTGGTCGCGCCCGACCGGCCGGGCCTGCTGTGGCGGGCGGCCGGGGTGCTCGCGGCGCACCGCATGGCGGTCCGCTCCGCCTCCGCCGCGTCCGCCGGGTCGACGGCCGTCATCGAGTTCGTCGTCGTCCCCGAGTACGGCACGCCGCCCGACCCCGCGACGCTGGAGGCCGACCTGCGCCTCGTCCTGGCCGGACGGCTCGACATCGAGCAGCGCCTGGCCCGGCGGGCGAGGTCGATGCGCCCGTCCCGGGTGCCGGTCGCGCCGCCCCGGGTCACCCTGGTGGACGACGCGTCCCTCACCGCGAGCGTGGTGGAGGTGCGGGCGCACGACAGACCCGGCCTGCTGTGGCGGATCGGCCGCGCGTTCGGCGAGTGCGGTCTTGACGTACGCGCCGCGCGTGTGGAGACTCTGGGCGCAGAAGCGGTGGATGTCTTCTATGTGGCGGATCGCACAGGCCGTCCCCTCCTCGATGAGCAGCAGCGCATCCAAGTGCGAGAACACGTGCTCGCGGCCCTCAGATGAGGGGGTAACGATCCTCACCTCTTGGTAACAATTGGGGTGCTGCGGCAGGGGTAGGGCCGCTCGCCATCGTGACCTTGTGGTCGAATTGTCCCCGCTTATACAGCTGTGTCACTTCATGCTGTCCAGACGCGTGAAGGCAGGCCGAACGATGGCGGGGCCGGTGAGCATGGAGCAGTCGAATACCGATAACCGCAGGCGGCGGAGTCGTATCTCGCCGCGCAACTGGCGAGTGCCCACACGCCTGACCGCGCTGATCGTCGCCCCGACGATCGTGGCCGTGCTCCTCGCCGGCGTCCGTGTCGTGGGTTCGATCGACAGCCTGACGGCCTACCAGCGGACCAGGTCGGCGGCGGAATACTCGGTGCACCTGCGGGACCTGGCCGAGCAACTGGCTCTCGAACGCGACCTGTTCGTCTGGGGTGGCAACAGCAAGCGCAAGTTCGACATCGACGGGGAGACCGAGGTCACCCGCGCCCAGCAGCGCGCGGCGGTCGATCCGCTGATCCAGCAGGTGAAGGCCGACCTCAAGAACATCAACACGGACTACGGCACGCGTGCGGTGGAGCAGGCACAGCAGCTCACGAGCCGCATCTCGAGCCTCGCGGGCATCCGCGAGAACGGCGCGCCGGAGGACTACAGCGCCGTGATCGCCAACATCCTGCGCCTGCATGACGAACTGGGCAACAACGACGACAACGCCGCGATCGTGGGCAACGTCCGCGCCCTCAGCGCTCTCGCCCACGCCAAGGAGGAGGCGGCCCTGCAGCGGGCCACCCTCACCCGTGAGCTGCTGGAGCGCAACCAGACCTTCACCACGTTCGAGCTGCAGGACTTCCTGGCCTCCCAGTCGCGCCAGCAGAGCTACCTGGCGACGTTCTACACCGAGGCCCCGGCGACCGAGGCGAGCCGCCTGGTCACCCTCTTCGGCGACAGGGACGTGGTCAACAGCGAGCTGACCAAGTCGTGGGCGCTCACGCTCGGCCTGCAGAACCAGTCCCTCAGCCGCTACCGGGGCAGGGACAGGACGGCCCAGCAGTGGTTCCAGAACAGCACGAAGGCGATCGAGCAGATGGCGGCCGTCGAGGGCCGCGTGTCGGAGCTGGTGCAAAGCCGCGCCCGCGACCTGCAGTCGGCCGAGCAGCGCAACGCCCTCATCGCCGGTGGCCTGATCCTCGCACTCCTCGTGCTCGTGCTCGCCACGACCGTGCTCATCGCGCGGTCGATGGTCCGGCCGCTGCGCCGCCTGCGGGCGGAGGCGCTCGACATCGCCGGGCGGAGGCTGCCGGAGATCGTCCGGCAGATGCGCGAGTCCGAGGACCCCGAGCGCGAGTCCCACGTGCAGCCGATCGCGGTCGACAGCAGCGACGAGATCGGCGAGGTGGCGCAGGCCTTCGACGAGGTCCACACGCAGGCCGTGCGTCTGGCCGCGGAGGAGTCCCGCCTGCGCGCCAACGTCAACTCGATGTTCGTGAACCTTTCCCGCCGTACGCAGACACTGGTGGAGCGGCAGATCTCGCTGATCGACGGCCTGGAGCGGGGCGAGGAGGACGGCCGGCGTCTGGCCGACCTGTTCAAGCTGGACCACCTGGCCACGCGCATGCGCCGCAACAGTGAGAACCTCCTGGTCCTCGCCGGTCACGAGCCGCCGCGCAAGCGGAGCCAGCCCGCCCGGCTGGTCGACGTGGTCCGCGCCTCGCTGTCGGAGGTCGAGGACTACGAGCGGGTCGTCGTCCGGATTCCTCGTACGATCGCGATCGCGGGGCACGCCGCGAACGACGTCGTCCACCTGCTGGCGGAGCTGGTCGAGAACGCCATCGCCTTCTCGCCGCGCAACACCAAGGTCGTCGTCTCCAGCAGCCCCGTCGAGGGCGGCGCCGTGATGCTCGGCGTCACCGACGCGGGTATCGGCATGTCGCCGGAGGAGCTCGCGGAGATCAACCGTCGTCTCGCCGAACCGCCCACGATCGACGTCTCGGTGTCCCGCCGGATGGGCCTGTTCGTGGTCGGCCGCCTCGCGTTGCGTCACGGCATCCGGGTGCAGCTGCGCCGGGGTGACGGCGCGGGCGTCATCGCGATGGTGCTGTTCCCCGCCCAGCTCATCTCCAACGCCGACCAGCCCGTGATGCCGCGTCCCTCCGTCCCGGCCGGGCAGACGGCGGCCGGACTGCCGGCCCGGCAGGCGTTCGCCGAGCCGGACCCGCTCGCCCCCGCGCCGGGAGGCGGTTCGTTCGAACCCTGGAGCCCCGGCAACGATGCGGCGGGCGGCGTCGGGTCCCGCAGGCCCTCGGCGACCAGCGGACAGGGTTCCGGCGGACACGGTTCCGGCGGGAACGGTCCCGGTGGGAACGGGTTCAGCGGGATCGGTGCCGGCGGCAACGGCGCGGGCGGGTTCTCCGCGTTCGGCGCGCCGACGGCGGATGCGCCGCCCGCGCCCGCGGAGAACCCGTACGGGGACAGCGCGTTCACCGAGCACTCGGGGCCCAATCCGGTGCCGGGCCTGCCCGGGAGGGCGCCGGGCGGCGACCCCCGCCGCCCGGCGTTCGGCGAGCAGTCCGAGTCGTCGTGGCCACCGGCGCCCGCCGGGCCCTCGGCGTTGCCGCAGAGGGGATCACAGGGAGCACAGAGCGGAGCCGCGAGCGGGAGCGGCGAGGACCGCTCGGAGCACTCGTGGCCGTCGCTGCCCACCGGGCCGACGGGACTCCCGCAGCGGGGCGGGTCCACCGGACCCACGGCCTTCTCGCCGTCGAGCACCGGACCGACCGCGTTCTCCCCGTCCGCCACTGGACCGACGGCGTTCTCGCCGTCTCCGTCCGGCACCGGGCCGACGGCCTTCTCGCCGTCGGACACCGGACCGACCGCGTTCTCCCCGTCCGCCACTGGACCGACGGCGTTCTCGCCGTCTCCGTCCAGCACGGGGCCGACCGCCTTCCCCGGCGCCGCGCCGCCCGCGGGAACGGCCGGGGAGCCGGGGTCGTCGACCGGGCCGCTGCCGTCGGTGGAGGAGTCGCCGCTGGAGCAGGGCGAGGAGTTTCTCCCGATCTTCGCCTCGGTCGAGTCGGCGTGGTTCCGGCGTCCCTCGGACACCGGCCCGCAGGCCGCGCCGGCGGCGCGGACCGGCGTGGAGGCGGACGGAGGAAAGGCGGACGGGGGAAAGGCCGGAGAGGAGCCCGGAGAGAGCACCGGCGAGATCGCGAGGGTGCCCCGCTCCGCCATCGCCTCCGGGCCCGTCCCCGCCCCGCAGGCGCAGGGCGGAGACCCCGGCGGATGGCGGTCTCGGGCCGACAGCGGCTTCCAGGCCGCGGCGAGCGCCCGGGATCCCCTGCTGGGCGGCGTGACCGCGGCGGGCTTGCCGAAGCGCACGCCGAAGGCCAACCTGGTGCCCGGCTCGGTGGGCGCGGACGGCCCCCCAGCCGCCGCCCCGCGCCCCCCGGTCTCGGCCGAGGCGGTGCGCAACCGCCTGTCCAGCTTCCAGCAGGGTGTAAGGCGAGGCCGGGCCCAGACGGCCGGAGGTCTCGCCGAAGGGTCGGGTAAAGAGGAGGAGGGCTCGTGACTGAGCTGAGCGTGGAAGCACGCAGGTTCGACTGGCTGATCACCGAGTTCGTCGGCAGCACGCCTGGCGTGGCGCACGCGGTGGTGGTGTCGTCGGACGGCCTGCGGCTGGCCCAATCGGACGGGTTTCCGCCTGACCGCGCCGACCAGCTCGCGGCGGTCGCCGCCGGCCTGCTCAGCCTCACCCTCGGCGCCGCACGGGTGTTCGAGGGGGGCGCGGTGTCGCAGACCGTCGTCGAGATGCAGCGCGGACTGCTGCTCGTGATGGCGATCAGCGACGGCTCCTGCCTGGCCGTACTCGCCGCACCGGACTGCGACATGGGCCTGGTGGCCTACCAGATGACCCTGCTCGTCGAGCGGGCAGGCCAGGTGCTCACTCCAGCGCTGCGCGCCGAGCTGCAGACGTCGCGGCGATGACCGGAGGAGAGGGCCGTGCGTGATCGTGACGGGACAGAGGACGAGCCTCTCTTCCGTCCGTACGCCGTCACCGGTGGCCGATCCGAGCCGCGTTACCACATGGCGATGGAAACCCTCGTATCATCGGTGACCTTGAAGAGCAATGACTATTCCCTGCTCAGTCCAGAGCAGGAATCGATCATGATGCTATGTCGTTCCGTACGATCGGTCGCGGAGATCTCGGCACTGCTTCGGGTCCCGCTAGGCGTGGCCCGTGTGCTCATCGCCGACATGGCCGACGAGGGTCTGGTCCGCCTGCACATGCCGCAGCTGAACCAGGGACAGCCAGACCTCAACCTGCTCGAAAGGGTGCTCAGTGGACTACGCAGGCTCTAGCCGTGGTCTTACCTCGACGAAGATCGTCGTGGCGGGTGGGTTCGGCGTCGGGAAGACGACCTTCGTCGGTGCCGTCTCCGAGATCCTGCCGCTGACGACCGAGGCCGTGATGACCGACGCCAGCGCGGGCATCGACGACCTGGGGCTCACGCCGAACAAGACGACCACGACGGTCGCCATGGACTTCGGCCGGCTCTCGCTCGACCAGGACCTCATCCTCTACCTGTTCGGCACGCCGGGTCAGCACCGCTTCTGGTTCATGTGGGACGACCTCGTCCGCGGCGCCATCGGCGCGGTCGTGCTCGTCGACAGCCGCAGGCTCGCCGACTGCTTCCCGGCCATCGACTACTTCGAGGAGGCCCAGCTTCCCTTCCTGGTCGCGATGAACGGCTGGGAGGGGCAGTTCCTCCACTCGGAGGAGGAGGTCCGTGAGGCGCTGTCGCTGGCTCCCCACGTCCCGATCGTCCGTACGGACGCGCGCTCGCGGGATGCCGTCAAGTCCACGCTCATCAGCCTGGTCGAGTACGTGCTGACCGTGCGGGCCGCGTACGGCAGACAATACTGAACCTGGAAAAAGCTGTGTTCCCGACAGGCCGCGCCCCGCGGACGGGGCGGCGAGGGCGGTACCCCGGAGGGTGCCGCCCTCGCGGCGTCCGGCCCGAGCACGCCGCCGGAGTGGCATTCTTTGCCCTCGGGGGTTCGATCCCCGGGACTCGCGGCTACCCGGCAGGGCAGAATTCGGTATTGATGCTGACCCGATATTTAACCAAATAACATCATCTACATGCCTGTCTAGGCTATTTGTGCACGGGTGTTCGGTTGGCCTCCCTGGTGTCGGTGTGCTGCAATTACCCTCGCCTGCAGGACGTCTCGCACGTCACGCCAGCCACATCCGTGCTGAGACACTTCCCCCTGTGCGCACATACGGCGAGAGGTTGCAAAGCCTGTGAGGACACAAGACCCCCGGACCGACGAGAGCCCCGGGACCGGGGTTCCGGCTGAGCAGGAGCCCGACGAGGGAAGTCGTTTTCTCCTGCGCAACTGGCGCGTGCGCTCCAGGCTTGTGGCGCTGATCCTCATCCCGACCCTGGCGGCGCTGCTGCTGGGCGGCCTGCGGGTCGTCACCTCGGTCACCACGGCGTCCGAGTACCAGCAGATCAGCGACCTGGCGCGGCTAGTGGACAAGGTCGCGGGCCTCACCCACGAGTTGCAGTCGGAACGCGACCGCGCCGCCTGGAACGCGACGCTCGGCCACCCGGCGAAGGCGACTGCCGCGGTCAAGGCGCAGACCCTTTTCACCAACAAGGCGGCCACCGCCGTCCGGGACCTGGCGAACGAGGTCAGGACGAAGGTGAGCAGCCGCGCCTCCGACGAGATCGACCACGTCCTCGGCAAGCTCGACGGCGTGGAGGTGCTGCGGAGCCAGGCCATGCAGGGGAACCTGCAGCCGAGCGCCGTGCTCGACCAGTACACCCTCGTCATCGAGACTCTGATGGCCCTGCAGGACGAGCTGGCCAAGAGCACCCAGGACGACCGGCTCGCCGCCTCGTCCGTCACGCTGGCCGCGCTCGCCCGCGCCAAGGAGAACGCCTCCCTGCAGCGCGGCCTGCTGACCACGGTGCTGCCCAACACCCGCTTCGAGCAGGTCCAGCTGCAGAACTTCCTCGGCGCCGTGTCCGCCGAGGAGAGCGATCTGCGCGCCTTCCGCAAGAGCGCCACCGCCGAGGAGCGCGCCGACTACGACAACACGGTGACCGGCGGCAAGGTCGACCAGGCGGAGTTCATCCGCACGCTGGTGCTCGACCGCGCCAACGCGGGCTTCCCGCTCAAGGGCTTCGACCAGTCGGTACGCGACGACACCCGTCTCTGGTACGACGCGATGTCGCAGCCCATCAACCGGATGCGCACCGTCGAGGCCAAGCTGACCTCCTCCATCGTGGCGCGGAGCCAGTCGCTCAAGGACGACGAGCAACAGCGGGCCATCATCGTGGCCGTCGCCGTCGCTCTCCTGCTGATCGCGGTTCTGCTCGTCACCACCGGCGTCGCCCGCTCGCTCGTACGTCCGCTGCGGCGGTTGCGCAGCGAGGCGCTGGAGATCGCCGGCAGCCGCCTCCCCGACACGGTCCAGAAGCTGCGGGAGGCCGGCGACGCCGCCGAGGTCCCGCCCATCGCCCCGATGCAGGTGGTCGGCCGCGACGAGATCGGCGAAGTCGCGCGGGCCTTCGACGAGGTCCACCGCGAGGCCATCCGGCTGGCGGGTGACGAGGCCCGGCTGCGCAGCAACGTCAACGCGATGTTCGTGAACCTGTCGCGGCGCACGCAGACGCTGGTGGAACGCCAGCTGTCCCTGATCGACGGGCTGGAGCAGGGCGAGCAGGACGAGCAGCGGCTCGGGAACCTGTTCAAGCTCGACCACCTGGCGACCCGCATGCGCCGCAACAGTGAGAACCTCCTGGTCCTCGCCGGGCAGGAGCCCGCGCGCCGCTGGGGCCAGCCGGTGCCCATCGTCGACGTCGTGCGCGCCTCGCTGTCTGAGGTCGAGAACTACGAGCGCGTCGACATCCAGGTGCAGGGTGGAGCGTCGGTCGTCGGCCAGTCGGTCAACGACGTCGTCCACCTCGTGGCCGAGCTGGTGGAGAACGCCATCTCCTTCTCGCCCCGCGACACCAAGGTCACGGTGTCGAGCAACCGCATCGACGGCGGCGGCCTGATCATCTCCGTCAGCGACCAGGGCATCGGCATGACGCCCGAGGAGCTGGCCCAGACCAACTACCGGCTCGCCAATCCTCCGGTCGTGGACGTGTCGGTGTCCCGCCGCATGGGCCTGTTCGTGGTCGGCCGCCTGGCGCTGCGTCACGGCATCCGCGTGCAGCTGCGCCAGCAGGACACCGGTGGCCTGACGGCCATGGTGCTGCTGCCCGAGGCGCTGCTGGCCCACGCCGGCCCGGCGTTCCCCGGCGTGCCGGGCATGCCGCAGCCCGAGCTGACCAGCCCGATGCCGGCGGTCGGAACCGGGCCGCAGTTCGGCGCCGCCATGTTCGGCAACGCGCCGGCCCTCGCCAGCCCGACGCCGTTCGAGAACCCGCCGCGCACTCCGGTGTTCGGCGCGGACGCGCCCGGCGTCGGCACCCCCGGCGCTGACCCCTTCGAGCGGGGGCCCTTCGAATCCTTCCCGCGGGAGACCGTCGGCTTCGACCCCGACCCGTTCGCCCGCAACCCCTTCGAGCCGCCGCCGGGCCGTGGCGCCGAAGGCGACCCGTTCGCGCGCAATCCGTTCGAGACGGGCGGTGCGGGGCGGCCGGGCGAGTCCGATCCTTTCGCCCGCAATCCCTTCGACACCGGCGGCTTCGGCCAGGGCGGGCAGCCCGACCCGTTCGCCCGCAGCCCGTTCGAGTCCGGACCGTTCGACCGGGCGGCCTTCGACAAGACGCCGTTCGACCAGGCGCCGTCCGAGCAGACGTCGTCCGGGCGAGACCCGTTCGAGAC
The DNA here is from genome assembly GCF_030268985.1 of Microbispora sp. NBRC 16548. Classification (NCBI taxonomy): domain Bacteria; kingdom Bacillati; phylum Actinomycetota; class Actinomycetes; order Streptosporangiales; family Streptosporangiaceae; genus Microbispora; species Microbispora sp. NBRC 16548. The sequence goes on along the minus strand of NZ_BSSF01000008.1, from coordinate 86,175 downwards.
CACGAACTTCGACTCGGGACCGTTCGACTCCAGCCCCTTCGACACCAACCCCTTCAGCCGGGGTCACGTCGGCGAGGCCCCCGTGGACACGCCCTGGCCCGGCCATCTGCCCCCTCCGGGAGGCGCCTCCTGGCCCGGCACCCCGCAGGACGGCGGCGCCGGCTGGCCCGGACGGACCGGCCGCGGCGGCTTCGAAGGCGACGACAACACCGGCCCGCTGCCGGTGGTGCGGACCTCGCCGCTGGAGTCGGAGGAGGAGTTCCTCCCGATCTTCGCCGCGGTCGAGTCGGACTGGTTCAAGAAGGTCGACATCCCGGCGGAAAAGAGCGACTCGGACGACGAGACCGCTGCGGACACCAGGACCTGGTCGTCCCCGGCGGACGTCGGCTGGCAGGCGGCCAAGGCGGCCAGCGAGCCGGCCCTGGGCGGGGTCACCTCGTCCGGCCTGCCCAAGCGGGTGCCCAAGGCCAACCTGGTGCCCGGCTCGGCCACGGGTTCCACCCCTTCCGCGGAGCCCGCCGCGGCAGCGGCGGCCGCCCCGCCGCCGCCCCCGCCCGTGCTCTCGCCCGAGCGGGTACGCAGCAGGCTCTCCAGCTTCCAGCAGGGCGTCCGGCAGGGCCGGGCGGTCGCTCGCGGGGAGGCCGGGGAGGACCAGGGATATCCCGGGGCGGCGGCCCTGGGCATGCCCGATGCCCAGGACAGTGAGAAGGAGGACTGATGAGGGAAATGAGCCAGGCCGCGCGCGGCATCAACTGGTTGATCACGGACTTCGTGAACAACGTGCCGGGTGTGGCGCACACCGTGGTGGTGTCGGCGGACGGGTTGCCTCTGGCGTTCTCGGACGGGTTTCCCAAGGATCGGGCGGATCAGCTGGCGGCGGTGGCGGCCGGGTTGATCAGTCTGACGCAGGGCGCCTCGCGGGTGTTCGAGGGTGGCCCGGTGACGCAGACGGTGGTGGAGATGCAGCGGGGGTTGTTGCTGATCATGTCGATCAGTGACGGTTCCTGTCTGGCGGTGCTGGCGGCGGCGGATTCCGATCTGGGTCTGGTGGCCTATCAGATGACGTTGCTGGTGGAGCGGGCGGGCCAGGTGCTGACCCCCGCGGTTCGCGCCGAGCTCCAGGCGTCTCACCCGCGGTGACGGAAGACCCCGCGAAGTAGGGCACGCGGTGGAGGACAGATCGGGGAAGACGCCCTGAGCGGGGCGGCCGGGACGGCCGCCGGGTTCCGGAGCGAGAGCGAAAAGGTCAGGAGGACGCTGTGGCAGGCGGCGGCTGGAATAACGAGGCCTATCCGCCGGTGGACGACGCCCACCGGCAGTACGGCGGCACGAACCCGGTCCCGACGCCGACGCCGGCGCCGACGGAGCAGAGCTCACTGGTGCGGCCGTACGCCGTCACCGGCGGGCGTACGGCGCCGCGGCTCCAGCTCGCCATGGAGGCACTCGTGTCCTCCGCCACGGTGATGCACCAGGACCTTTCCATGCTCACCCCGGAACGCCAGGCGATCAGCACGCTGTGCCGTCAGGTGCGGTCGGTGGCCGAGGTGTCGGCGTTGCTGCGGATTCCGCTGGGTGTGGTTCGCGTGGTGATCGCGGACATGGCGGCGGAGGGGCTGGTGCATGTGCATCAGCCGCAGTTGGAGGCCGGTAAGCCGGATCTGAACTTGCTGGAAAGGGTGCTCAGTGGACTTCGCAGGCTCTAGCCGGGGGTTGACCTCGACGAAGATCGTCGTTGCGGGGGGCTTCGGTGTGGGGAAGACGACCTTCGTGGGGGCGGTGTCGGAGATCGTGCCGTTGACGACCGAGGCGGTGATGACCGATGCCTCGGCGGGTGTGGACGATGTGGGGTTGGTGCCGCACAAGACGACCACGACGGTGGCGATGGATTTCGGGCGGGTGTCGCTGGACCGGGATCTGATTTTGTATTTGTTCGGTACGCCGGGTCAGCATCGGTTCTGGTTCATGTGGGATGACCTGGTGCGGGGGGCGATCGGTGCGGTGGTGCTGGTCGACACGCGGCGGTTGGCCGACAGTTTCCCGGCGGTGGACTATTTCGAGGAGGCGCGTCTGCCCTTCGTCGTCGGCGTCAACGGCTTCGACGGGCAGTACCCGCACGCCGAGGAGGAGGTGCGGGAGGCGATGACGTTGTCGCCGCACATCCCGATCGTCCGCACCGACGCCCGTGACCGCGAATCGGTCAAGAGCACCCTGATCACCCTGGTCGAACACGCGCTGACCATGCGGGTCGCCGTGCCCGGCCCCAATTTCCACCAAGGTCGTGTCTGACAGAGCACGCTCTGCTGGGCGTGGCCCGGCGGCGCCTGCTCCACCCCATGGAAACTCCTCGCAGGCTCGGACTTTCCATGGGGCAAGGGAAGATCAGCCACGAGGGCGGCCTTCGTGAGGCACTCCCGGCTCAGCGGGGCAGGGCCTCGATCAGGCTCGCTCCGGCGGGCAGCGGCAGGACGCGGGAGAGTGTGAAACCGGCCTCGCCGAGCAGCCGCGTGTGTTCGCTCAACGTGCGCTCCATCCCGCCGTCGGTCACCGCGAGCATGCGCATGTCGAGGTCCTTGCCGATGTGCGGCGTGGCGTCGTCCGGCAGCACCATTTCCAGCAGCAGCACCCGGGCGTGGCGGGGAGCCGCCTTCCGCACGTTGGCGAGGATGCGCAGGCTCGCCTCGTCACTCCAGTTGTGGATGACGCTGGCCAGCAGATAGAGGTCCCCGCCCGCGGGCACGCTCTCGAAGAAGTCGCCGCTCTCGAACTCGCACCGGTCGCCGAGGCCCCGCGCGCTCAGGGACTCCCGGGCGTTCTCCACCACGTGCGCGATGTCGAAGAGCACGCCGCGCATGGCGGGGTGCCGGTCGAGCACCGCCGCCAGCAGGTGCCCGGTTCCCCCGGCGACGTCGACGAACGTCTTCACGCCGGTGAAGTCGTAGGTGGTGGCCAGAGCGGCCTCCAGCGGCGCCGCGCGGATGGCCATGTACTCGTTGAACAGGCGGGCGGCCTCGGGATGCTCCTGGAAATAGCCGTACAAGGGGCCGAATCGCGCGATGAAGGCGGACCGCCCGTCCTTCACGGTCTGCGCCAGGTTGCCCATGGCGTACCAGTAACCGTTCTCGGCCGCGGTACGCAGGGCGGAGCGCATGCTGCCCGGAACGCCGTCGCGCAGCGTCTGACCCTCCTCGGTCAGCTCGTACGTCCCCGGAGCGACGGCGCGGACCACGCCGACCGTCTCGAGTTCCCGCAGCACGCGCGCCAAAGAGGGCTCGTGCGCGTCACACGCCTTGGCGAGCTCCGGCACGTCCATCGGGCCGGGGGCCAGGTGTTCGGCGCAGTTCAGCTCGGCCATCGCGGCGAGCGCGGCGAACCGGGAGAGCCCGCGGATGGCGTCCCAGACGGGGCCGGTGGAGTCGATCACTGCTTCTCCTGAACAGTTGAGGTGGGGGAGCCGCCTCGGACCAGGCGGCCCACTTCGGCACGCAGCCGGACGAACGCGTCGAGTTGCCGCGTCGCGATCTGGTCGCGTGATTCGCCCAGGTCTACCGGCAGGTCGGCGGCGACCCGAGCCGGCGACCGGGTGAGGACGATCACCCGGTCGCCGACGTAGACGCTTTCGTCGATGTCGTGCGTGATCAGCAGGGTCGTCATGCCGTGATGCGCGCAGACCCGCAGCACCAGGTCTTCCAGGTCCTCGCGGGTCTGCGCGTCCACCGAGCCGAAGGGCTCGTCCATCAGCAGCAGGGACGGGCGGTAGGCGAGGGCGCGGGCGATGGACACCCGTTGCTGCATTCCGCCGGACATCTCCCAGGGGTACTTCGCCGCGGCGTCGGCCAGGCCGACCTGGTCCAGCGCGGCCATCGCCGCCTCCCTGCGGCGCCGCCGGTCCAGCCCGCGGCGTCGCAGCGGCAGCGCCACGTTGTTCGCGGCGGTCATCCAGGGGTAGAGCGAACGGCTGTAGTCCTGGAAGACGACGGCCAGGTTGTCGGGGATGCGATCGACGGGCTGTCCGCCGATCATCACCCGGCCCCCGGTGGGACGGATGAGACCGGCGACGGACCGCAGCAGAGTGGACTTGCCGCAGCCGGAGGGGCCCACGACGCAGACGAGTTCGCCTTCGGCGGCGCGGATGCTCACCCCGTCGAGAACGCGATGCGAGCCGTACGAGTGGACCAGATCGGTGATCTCGAGCACGATGCCTTCCTAGGTGGTCTGCCTGGCGTTCCTGTGCCAGGCGAGAACGCGCCGTTCCAACAGCAGGAACGCGGAGTTGAGCAGATAGCCGAGGAGGCCGAGCACCACCAGGCAGCCCCACATTTCGGTGTAGAGGTAGCTGCGCTGCGCCGACAGGAGCCGGTAGCCGAGGCCGCCGGAACCGGCGAGGATCTCGGCGATGACCAGCAGGATCAGGGCCAGTGAGAGGGCCAGCCGCAGGCCGGCGAAGATCTTGGGCATCGCGGCGGGAACGATCACTCTGATGAGCCGCTGGACCGTCGAGAACCCGAAGATGCGCGCGGTTTCCAGGTGCTGCCGGTCCACCGTCCGGGTGCCGTCGATGGTGTTGAGGAGGATCGGCCAGATGATCCCGAACACGATCGTCGTGAGCTGCGCCGGCGTGCTCAGCTTCAGCAGGGCGAGGAAGAAGGGCACCAGCAGCGGAGGCGGCACGGCCCGGCCGAGGTGGATCAGCGGGTCGAGGTAGCCGGACAGGCGGGGGGAACAGCCGATGGCGACTCCCGCGGCCACCCCGAGGACCGCGGCCAGCGTCCACCCGGCGAACAGGCGGGCGAGGCTGGGGCCGAAATCGTCCATCGCCTGCTCCGTCAGCAGGAGATGGGCGGGCGGGCCGGACAGCCACATCTCGCCCATCCGGGCCAGCGTCGCCGACGGAGGAGGGAAGAACGGCTGCTCGGCGGCACGGGTGACGATCTCCCAGGCCACGAGCGTCACCGGCACCAGCCAGAGACGGCCGACGGCTCTGATCACGTTCATCGGGCGGCTCCGGTGCGTACGTCGTGCCAGCGGAACAGCCTGCGTTCCACCGCGACCAGGGCGGTGTTGGACAGGACGCCGAACAGGCCGGCCCACAGGGCCGCGCCGAGCATCAGGTCCATCCGGTTGCCGCTCGCGGCCTCCGTGATGTAGATCCCGACGCCCTCCGCCCCTCCTGCGAGCAGTTCCGCGCTGATCACGAGGATGACGGCGGTGCCGGCGGCGACGCGGATCCCGGTCGCGATGAAGGGCGCCGCGCTGGGCAGCGCCACCCGGAGCAGCACGGACACCGGGCCGAACCCGAAGCTGCGCAGGGTCTCCTTGGCGAGCGGGTCGACGTCCCGCAGCGCGTAGATCGTGTTGATGACGATCGGCCAGGACGCCGCGTAGACGACGACGGCCACCCTCAGGTGCAGGTTGTCGCTGAAGAGCAGGATCGCGAGCGGGATGATGGCGACCGACGGGATGGGCCGGAGGAACTCGATCAGCGGCCGTACGGCCCGCTCCACGGGCGGCAGGGCCCCGAGCGCGAGTCCGGCCGGGACCGCCACCGCCACGGTCAGCAGCAGCCCGAGCCCCCAGGCGGCGAGCGAGGCACGCGCGTCGGCGAGGAACTCCTGATCGACGAGCAGTTCCGCCGCGCCGCGGAGGATCGTGGACATGCGTGGCAGGAAGCGGTCGTCGATCAGGCCGGTCGCGCCGACGATCTCGGCCGCGGCGAGGAACCCCGCGACGCCGGCGACGCCGCGGAGGACTCGTGCGTGTTCCATGGCAGGTGCGGGATCTCCGTCAGCTCGCCGGGGGCGACAGGATCATCGACTTCACGTCGAGATCGTTCTTGAGGTAGCCGTACTCCTTCATCAGGTCGGCCACACGCTGCAGGCGGGTCTCGCTGAGGGAGGTCGGGTAGGAGCCCAGGGAGATGACGGCCGCGGTGGCGGCGTCGATCTTGGTGTACTTGGGCAGCGTCTCCTCGACGATCTTGCGGTCCTTCGCGACGAGCGCCTGCGCCTTGCCGAGCGCCCGCTGGAACGCGGCTATCGCCTTCGGGTATTTGCTCGCGATGGCGTCGGTGGTGAACCAGCCCGCGATGGGAAGACTTTCGGTCGGACCGGTCATCTCATCGACGATGATTCGGCCACCCGCTTTCGATTCCACCGTGATGACCGGCTCGGTCATCGCCGCCGCGTCGACCTGGCCGTTTTCCAGCGCGGCGGGCATGTCGGGGAACTTCTTCTCCACGAACTGGTTCGGGGTCGCGGTCACCCCGGCCACCTTCATCTGCACTTCGGCGGTCAGTTGGCTGACGCTGTTGAGAACATTGACCGCTATGGTCTTCCCCTTGAGGTCTGCAACAGTTTTGATCGGGGAGTCCTTTTTGACCATGATGACGAAAGCGCCGGGGGCGGCGCCGTAACTGTCCGCGACGTACTTGAACTTCCCCGCGCCCTTGTCCTGGGCGAGGAAAGTGCCGACGTACGCGCCGAGCGACAGGTCGAGGCTTCCGCCCAGCAGCTTCTGGGTGGCGACCGCGCCGCCGGCGACCACCTCGGGCTGGACCTCCAGGCCCTCGGCCTTGAAGAACCCCCGATCGATCGCCACCTGCAACGGCGCGCTGTCCGGCACCGGAATCGTGCCGACCTTCAGCGTCGTCTTCTCCAGTCCGTTGCCCGAGGAAGAGGAGGACGTCGTGTCGGGGGTGCCGCAAGCGGTGAGCGTCAGGACGGCCGCGACGCCGACGGCGAGAGTACGCCTTATAAGCCTCATGAAGTCTCCTTGTCTGGAGTGTTGAGGTGGCCGCCCGCGACGGGTCTGTCCCGCATAGACGGCGACGGGCGAGAAGCGTACAGGAGCCGTACGGATTCGATGTGTTTGAGTCACGATTGTAGTCAAATTGAGGACTAAATCACCTCTGTCATCATTTGTAATTACGGCCAAGGGCTTGGACCGGTTCCACGATGAAGGTCGTCGTGCATCTTCCGTCCGATATTGCCTTCCCCCTGCTCGTCGCCGCCCTGCACATATGCGTTTGGGGCGGGGCGAAACTCTGGACCGCTCCAAAATCCCAAGCTCTTTGTCTATCTCGACGCCTTATGCTCAAATTGCCCGGTGATGTGCGGGCTCTCGCATTAGAGCGACCCCGGAGCCTTATCCCCTGAGATTCAGCGCGAGAGGTTGCGCCAGTGAGGACAGCAACGATCGAGAGTGGTCGCCGCGCCGAGCCCGAACCGGTCGCCGAGTCCGCCGGCGGCGCGTCCTCCGCGGACGGCGGGCCGCCCAACGGGCCCGCGACCGGCAACTCGATTCAGCTGAAGAACTGGCGGGTGCGAACCAGGCTCGTCGCGCTGATCGTGCTGCCCACCGTCGTCGCGGTCCTGCTCGGCGGCCTGCGAGTGGCGAGTTCGATATCCAGCGCCGCCGAGTATCAGCGGGTGCGCGAGGCCGTCGAGCTCGTCGGCAACGTCGGCGTGCTCCTCCACGAGCTCCAGCTGGAGCGCGACCTGTCGATCAAGTACGTCGCGGGCGGCCGTCGCGACAGAGACCTGCTCACCACCGTGAACAACCAGCACGACGCCGTGGACGCCGCCGCGCAGCAGGTGCGCGCCCGGGCCGGGACGAGCGGGGACGCGCTGGGCGGGCTCGGCCGGGAGGACCTGTCGCGGGCCCTGGCCCGGCTGACGGACCTGACCGCGTTCCGGAAGATCGTCCTCGAGTCGCAGCTCCCGCCGCTGCGCGGCATCGAGAATTACCGGCTCGTCACCGACGACCTGCTGAAGCTGTACGACGCGGCGGGTCAGGGAGTCCCGGACGAAGGGCTGTACGCGAGCATCAAGGCGCTCGGGGCGCTCGCACGGGCCAAGGAGGCGGTGTCGGAGCAGCGCGCGCTGCTCGCCATGGGACTGGCCCAGCAGCGGCTCGACCAGGCCGAGCTCGACGCCTTCACCGGCGCGACGGCCAGGGAGCAGAGCGAGCTGGCGGCGTTCACCGCCGTGGCCACCACCGACGAGCGGCAGCTCTACAACGACACGGTCACCGACCAGAAGGTGGACCGGGCGCGGTTCTTCATCGACCGGGCGCTGTACCTCGTCGGCACCGGGCAGCCCATCCGCAACCTCAGCGGCAGGGGGGCCGACGCCGACCGCTGGTTCGACGCGATCAGCGAGCAGGCCGACCTCATGCGCGACGTGACCGCCGCCCTGAGCAAGTCGATCGTCGCCCGGAGCGACGCTCTGCAGAGTTCCGACCGGAACGTGGCCGTTGTCAACATCACGATGGTCGTCGTTGTCCTGCTGCTGGTCCTGCTCATCACCGCCGTCATGGCGCGCTCTCTCGTACGGCCGCTGCGGCGGCTGCGCAGCGAGGCGCTGGAGGTCGCCGGGCACCGCCTGCCCACCCTGGTGCAGCGGCTGCGCGAGTCCGAGGACGGCTCGGCGGGGCAGGCCGGGGTGCAGCCGATCGGCGTGGCGTCCGCCGACGAGATCGGCGAGGTCGCGCGGGCCTTCGACGAGGTCCACCGCGAGGCCATCCGGCTGGCGGGTGACGAGGCCCGGCTGCGCAGCAACGTCAACGCGATGTTCGTGAACCTTTCTCGGCGCACCCAGACCCTCGTGGAGCGCCAGATCGCCCTGATCGACGGCCTGGAGCAGGGCGAGCAGGACGAGCAGCGGCTCGGCGACCTGTTCAAGCTCGACCACCTGGCGACCCGCATGCGCCGCAACAGTGAGAACCTCCTGGTTCTCGCCGGGCAGGAGCCCGCACGCCGCTGGAGCCGGCCCGTCGAGATCACCGACGTCATCCGCGCCTCGCTGTCGGAGGTCGAGGGCTACGAGCGGGTGGCGCTGAACTTCCCCTCGGACGTCTCGATCGCCGGCCAGGCCGTCAACGACGTCATCCACCTGCTCGCCGAGCTGGTGGAGAACGCGCTGTCGTTCTCCGCCCGCGACACCCGCGTGGTGGTCTCGGGCAACCGGATCGACGGCGGGGGCGTGATGATCTCCGTCACCGACTCCGGCATCGGCATGACGTCGGAGGAGATCTCCCAGGCGAACTGGAGGCTGGCGAACCCGCCGGTGGTGGACGTGTCGGTGTCGCGGCGGATGGGCCTGTTCGTGGTCGGCCGTCTCGCCGCCCGCAACGGCATCAGGGTCCAGCTCAGGCCGCACGACGGAGGCGGACTGACGGCCATGGTGCTGCTGCCGGAGTCCATCGTGGGCCATCCGGCGCATCAGCCGGAGTCCTATTCGGGCGCGTTCGCCCCTGCCTGGAGCCCGCGGCAGGCCGAGCAGGGGACGGCACAGCAAGGCATCGGGGGCTGGGGCCGTCAGCAGCTGCCGCCCTCCGGGGTCGCCGCGCCGCCTGTCCATGATCCGCTCACCCGGATACGCGGCCGGTCGTCCGGCATGGACGAAGCGGCGACCGGGCCTCTGCCGGCGGTGACCGGGCCCGTCCCGATGGGGTTCGGCGCGATGCCGGCGACGACCGGCCCGGTCTCGATCTCCGGGCCGGTGCACGGCGCTCCCGTCCAGTTGGGCGGCGTGCGTCCGAGTGCGGCGCAGGCCGGGCCGCCGGCCGAGGAGTACCTGCCGATCTTCGCCTCCGTGGAGTCCGCCTGGTTCCGGCGCACTCCCGCCGCCGACACCGAATCCGGCTGGCAGGACACCCCGTCACTGGACGCCGGGTGGCAGGCCGCGGCGGCGGCCACCGAGAAGCCCGCCTCGGACGGCACGACCGCCTCGGGTCTGCCCAAGCGGGTGCCGAAGGCCAACCTGGTGCCCGGCTCGGCCGATCCGGCCGCGGCGCCGGCGGCGCCCGCCCCGTCGCAGCCGATCCTGTCGCCCGACCGGGCCCGCAGCCGGCTCGCGAGCCTGCAACAGGGCGTACGGCAGGGCCGGGCGGTGGCCAGGGGCGAACTGAGTGCAGACGAGGGCTACCCGACCGCGAAAGGGGACGGCGCATGAGTGAGTTGAGCCAGGGCGCACGCGGCCTGAACTGGCTGATCGATGATTTCGTGAGTTCGGTGCCGGGTGTGGCGCACGCCGTCGTCGTCTCCGCGGACGGGTTGCCCCTGGCGTTCTCGCACGGGTTTCCCAAGGATCGGGCGGATCAGCTGGCGGCGGTGGCGGCCGGGTTGATCAGTCTGACGCAGGGCGCCTCGCGGGTGTTCGAGGGTGGCCCGGTGACGCAGACGGTGGTGGAGATGCAGCGGGGGTTGTTGCTGATCATGTCGATCAGTGACGGTTCCTGTCTGGCGGTGCTGGCGGCGGCGGATTCCGATCTGGGTCTGGTGGCCTATCAGATGACGTTGCTGGTGGAGCGGGCGGGCCAGGTGCTGACCCCCGCGGTCCGCGCCGAACTCCAAGCCGTGTCGTATCCCCGGAGGTGACCGGATGGATCCGTGGGGACAGCCGCCGGGCGCGGAACCGTGGGATCAGGAACCCGGCGCGGACCCGTGGGGGCGGCAGCCGGGCGCCCGGATCCCCGAGGAGCCCGCGTCTCCGGTCCGCCCGTTCACCGTCACCGGCGGCCGTACGACGCCCCGCATGCAACTCGCGCTGGAGGCGCTGGTCTCCTCCGCCACGACCACTCACTACGACCTGTCCACGAGGCCCCCGGAATTTCGGGCCATCGCCTCCCTGTGCCGTCAGGTGCGGTCGGTGGCCGAGGTGTCGGCGTTGCTGCGGATTCCGCTGGGTGTGGTTCGCGTGGTGATCGCGGACATGGCGGCGGAGGGGCTGGTGCATGTGCATCAGCCGCAGTTGGAGGCCGGTAAGCCGGATCTGAACTTGCTGGAAAGGGTGCTCAGTGGACTTCGCAGGCTCTAGCCGGGGGTTGACCTCGACGAAGATCGTCGTTGCGGGGGGCTTCGGTGTGGGGAAGACGACCTTCGTGGGGGCGGTGTCGGAGATCGTGCCGTTGACGACCGAGGCGGTGATGACCGATGCCTCGGCGGGGGTGGACGATGTGGGGTTGGTGCCGCACAAGACGACCACGACGGTGGCGATGGATTTCGGGCGGGTGTCGCTGGACCGGGATCTGATTTTGTATTTGTTCGGTACGCCGGGTCAGCATCGGTTCTGGTTCATGTGGGATGACCTGGTGCGGGGGGCGATCGGTGCGGTGGTGCTGGTCGACACGCGGCGGTTGGCCGACAGTTTCCCGGCGGTGGACTATTTCGAGGAGGCGCGTCTGCCCTTCGTCGTCGGCGTCAACGGCTTCGACGGGCAGTACACCCACGGGGAGGACGAACTGCGCGAGGCCCTGACGTTGTCGCCCCAGGTCCCGATCGTCCGCACCGACGCCCGTGACCGCGAATCGGTCAAGAGCACCCTGATCACGCTGGTCGAACACGCGCTGACATCCCACGTGAGCGCGGTCCGGTGAGGACCGGGAACGGGCCGGACCGGCGATCTCGCCCCGCCGGCACGGGCGTGAAGGGCGTACGGGCGGATAGTCTGGGGAGACTGATGGTTCACCGACCCGTCCACTCGCTTCGAGGCTGGCCAAACACGTGTTCGAGACGCTTTCCGACCGGCTGACTTCGGTCTTCTCCTCCCTTCGGTCCAAAGGCAGGCTTTCCGACGCCGACATCGACGCGACCTGCCGCGAGATCCGCATCGCGCTGCTCGAGGCGGACGTCGCGCTGCCGGTCGTGAAGGACTTCGTGGCCCGGGTGAAGGAGCGGGCCCGCGGCGCCGAGGTCTCCCAGGCGCTCAACCCCGCGCAGCAGGTCGTGAAGATCGTCAACGACGAGCTCATCGAGGTGCTGGGCGGCGAGACGCGGCGGCTGCGCTACGCCAAGAACCCGCCTACCGTGATCATGCTGGCCGGCCTCCAGGGCTCCGGTAAGACGACCCTGGCCGGCAAGCTCGCCAAGTGGCTGAGCGACCAGGGGCACGCCCCGCTGCTCGTCGCCTGTGACCTGCAGCGTCCCAACGCGGTGCAGCAGCTCGCCGTCATGGCCGAGCGGGCCGGGGTGGCGGTGTACGCCCCAGAGCCGGGCAACGGCGTGGGCGACCCGGTCGCGGTGGCCCGGCAGTCGGTGGACCACGCGCGCCGCCAGCAGCACGACGTGGTCATCGTCGACACCGCCGGCCGCCTCGGTATCGACCAGGAGCTGATGAAGCAGGCCGCCGACATCCGCGACGCGGTCACGCCCGACGAGGTCCTGTTCGTGCTCGACGCCATGATCGGCCAGGACGCGGTGAGCACGGCTCGCGCGTTCATGGACGGCGTCGGCTTCGACGGCGTGGTGCTGACCAAGCTCGACGGCGACGCCCGAGGCGGCGCCGCCCTGTCGGTGCGGCACGTCACCGGCCGGCCGATCATGTTCGCCAGCACCGGTGAGAAGCTCGAGGACTTCGACGCCTTCCACCCCGACCGCATGGCGGGCCGGATCCTCGACATGGGTGACATCCTCACCCTGATCGAGCAGGCGCAGAAGACGTTCGACGAGCAGGAGGCCGCCAAGATGGCGGGCAAGCTCGTCTCCGGGGACGGCTTCACGCTGGAGGACTTCCTCGAGCAGATGATGATGGTCCGCCGTATGGGGCCCATCAAGAACCTGCTCGGCATGATGCCGGGCATGGGGCAGATGCGCGAGCAGCTCAACCAGGTCGACGACCGCGACCTCGACCGCATCGCGGCGATCATCCGTTCCATGACGCCCGGCGAGCGCCAGGACCCGAAGATGATCAACGGCTCGCGCCGGGCCCGCATCGCCAAGGGCTCGGGCGTGACGGTCACCGAGGTGAACAACCTGGTGGTCCGCTTCTTCGAGGCGCAGAAGATGATGAAGCGGGTGACCCAGGGCATGGGCATCCCGGGCATGCCCGGCGGGCGCAAGCAGAAGGCGCAGAAGCCCAAGAAGGGCCGCCGCGTCAGCGGCGACCCGCGCAAGGCCGCGCTCGGCAAGGCCGGCGCGAACGCGTCGTCCTCGGACGCTCCCCAGCTGCCCAAGGGCCTGCTCGGCAACCTCGGCGGCGGCCAGCTGCCCCCCGGCTTGGAGCTGCCGCCCGGCTTCGACCCGTCGAAGCTGAAGCTGCCCGGCCAGAACTGACGACCGGACCGCCCGCCCGCCGGTTCTCGGCGGGCGGCGGCTGTCTCGTCGTGTCCCGTGTTCTCCGAGGCTCGCCGGTGTCCTCAGCGGCTCGCGCGGTGTCCGCAGAGGCTCGCGCGGTGTCCTCCTCAGAGGCTCGCGCGGTGTCCTCAGAGGCTCGCGCCTGGGGCCATCGGCCTGGCGTCGATCCTGCCGTCGTCGCAGACCGTCGCGGTGAACGGGACCTCCAGGTGCGCCACCTCGTCCGGCGGAATGATCATCAGTCGGGCCGAGGAGGGGCACCGGGTCTCGTGCCCGCTCGGCACCACGGTCCAGTGGAGCCGGGCATGGGCGCTCGCCCCGGGGCGCAGCGTCACCCGATGCGGGGTGACGCTCTCGCGGCGGGTGCGCGTGCGGAGCACGTCGCCCCGGCCGTCGATGAGGACGAGCCCGACGAAGCCGTAAACCCAGCAGGTCTTGCCCGACGTGTTGGTCAGCACGAGCGGCGCGTAGCGGTTGCCCGCCGCCGGGTCCTGCCGTCCCACCCGGGCCCGCAGGCCGGTCGTACGGCACCGCTCGGGGGCTGCGCCCGTGCTTCGTGTGCCCGTGCTTCGTGTGCCCGTGCTTCGCGCCGCGGCGCCGTACCGGACGGACGCCGCGCCGGCGGCGGTGGCCCGTCCCGTGTCCGCGGCGGGCGGGGGCGTCGTGTGCCGGGTCGTCGTCCTGGCCGGGGGAGCGGCGGCCGCGGAGGGCGTGGTGCCCGTGCCGCAGCCGGCGGCCAGCAGGGCGAGGGCCGCCACTCCGGCCGTGAGGGTCCTGTTCGCAACTCGCATGACAGTTGGACGGCCTGCCGGCGCGATCAGTTCGCATGCTCGTTCCGGAACCATGGGCGCATCCGTGCCGAAATCAGGGCGGCGGCGGGACCGTCCTTTGCGGAGCATGGGGAATCATCTGGCAGAATGTCAGGCTGGAACATCGTGGCCAGGTGGGTGCCCTCTCACCCCCGCCGGTCGCGCCTGTCCCTCGGGCGGGCTCCCATCGTGCCCCACTCGATGAGACACCGCTCACCCACGCTCTAATGCAGGAGAGACCACACCCGTGGCAGTCAAGATCAAGCTCAAGCGGCTCGGTATGATCCGCAACCCGCAGTACCGCATCGTCGTCGCCGACGCCCGGAGCAAGCGGGACGGCCGCGCCATCGAGGAGATCGGCCTGTACCACCCGAAGGAGAACCCCTCGCGCATCGAGGTGAACTCCGAGCGGGTGCAGTACTGGCTGGGCGTCGGCGCGCAGCCGACCGACCCGGTCCTGAAGATCTTCAAGCTGACCGGCGACTGGCAGCAGTTCAAGGGCGAGCCCGCCCCCACCACTCCGCTCCTGGTCGCCGAGCCCAAGCCGGACCGGCACGCGGCGTACGAGGCCGCCGCCAAGGAGTCGCTCTCGGGTGACACCGGCGCCGCCGCCACCACGCCGAAGAAGGCCAAGAAGACCGTGAAGGCCGAAGAGACCGCCGAGGCCCCGGCCGCGGAGGAGAAGCCGGAAGGCGAGGCCTGAGGTGCTCGAGGAGGCCCTCGAGCACCTGGTCAAGGGCATCGTCGAGCATCCGGACGACGTCCGGGTCCGCGCCCGGCGCATCCGCACCGGGCGCGTTCTCGAGGTCCGGGTTCATCCCGACGACCTCGGCAAGGTCATCGGCCGTGGCGGCCGTACGGCGAAGGCGTTGCGCACAGTCGTCAACGCGTTGTCGAACGGCAAGTACGTGCGGATCGACCTGGTTGACCTGGAAGAGGCGCGCTGAGCCGAACGACGCGTCCGGGGGACCCCGCACCGGGGTCCCCCGGCGTGTTTTCCGGCTTCGAACCGGTCTCTTCCGGGGGATTCGCCATGGACAGACCGGTTCGGGCGGCGGCGTTCGGACCGTCGCGTAGAAGCCGCGTTGAAGCGGTAGCGGAGGTAGGCGACAAGTGCAGCTAGTCGTGGGCAGGATCGGCCGCCCGCACGGTGTGCGGGGCGAGGTCACGGTCGAGGTGCGCACCGACGAGCCCGATCTGCGCTTCGCTCCGGGGGTGGCGCTGGCCACCGACCCGGCGTCGGCCGGTCCGCTGACGGTGGAGCGGGCCCGGTGGCACAAGGGGATCCTGCTGCTGACCCTGGCCGGCGTGGAGGGCAGGGACGCGGCGGAGGCGCTGCGCGGCACGCTGCTCGTCGTGGACTCCGCGGACCTGCCGCCGATCGAGGACCCCGACGAGTTCCACGACCACGAACTGATCGGCCTGACGGTGGTCACCACCGAGGGGGAGCGGGTCGGCGAGGTCAGCGACGTCCTCCACCACGGACAGGACCTGCTCGTGGTGGCCCGTCCCTCCCGCGACGAGGCGTACGTCCCGTTCGTCAAGGCGCTCGTGCCCGAGATCGACCTCGGCAAGGGAATCCTCGTCGTCGACGCCCCGCCCGGCCTGCTCGACGCCGCAGAGGCGGAGTAGGGGCCGCAGATGCGCGTCGACATAATCTCGATCTTCCCGGAGTATTTCGCCCCGCTCGACGTCTCTCTCATGGGCAAGGCCCGCGAGCGCGGCATCCTCGACATCCACCTCCACCAGCTCCGCGACTGGACGCACGACGTCCACAAGACCGTGGACGACACGCCGTACGGCGGCGGCCCCGGCATGGTGATGAAGCCGGAGGTCTGGGGCGAGGCCGTCGACGCGGTGATCGAGGACGGACGCGCCGCCTCCGGGGAGGACGCGCTGCCCCGGCTGATCGTCCCCACGCCGAGCGGCCGGCCGTTCACCCAGGAAGTGGCGCTGGAGTACGCCGAGGAGCCGTGGCTGCTGTTCGCCCCGGCGCGGTACGAGGGCATCGACTCCCGCGTCGTCGCCGAGTACGGCGAGCGTCTGCGCACCGACGAGGTCAGCATCGGCGACTACGTCTTAGCCGGGGGAGAGGCGGCCGTCCTGGTCATGGTCGAGGCCGTGGGGAGGCTGTTGCCGGGGGTCCTCGGCAACGCGCGCTCCGTCGCCGACGACTCCTTCGCGCCGGGGGACATGGCCAACCTGCTGGAAGGCCCTGTCTACACGAAGCCGCCCGTGTGGCGGGGGCACGAGGTGCCCGAGGTCCTGCTGTCGGGCCACCACGGCAGGATCGCCCGGTGGCGGCGTGACGAGGCCCTGCGCCGTACGCTGGACCGGAGGCCGGAACTGGTCGCCAGGCTCGACCGGGACGGCCTCGACAAGCACGACCGGCGCGTCATCGAGGAGTTCGAGGAACGGCTCGAGGAGCGCCGTTCCGCCGCCGCGTCTCGCACCGCGTCTGGCCCCGCGTCTGGCCCCGGGTCTGGCCCCGGGTTTCGCGCAGCGCCGGAAGATATGGCAGACTGAATCGCTGCTGCCTACTTCGGCATGACCGGGTGCGCCCGGTCTGGACGTGGCAGACAAGACGTATCTAGCCAAGCACGCGTGTCCCCCTCGTCGCCGAGCCCTCGGGCCGGCCGGGTGGACCTCCGTGTGCCCATGTCAATGAGGAACCGCCGCCATGCACACGCAGATCCAGGAGATCGAGAAGGCTGCCCTTCGCAGCGACGTACCGGCTTTCCGCCCGGGTGACACGCTGGAGGTCCACGTCCGCGTCGTCGAGGGCAACCGGTCCCGTATCCAGGTGTTCAAGGGCTTCGTCCTGCGCCGCCAGGGCGGTGGCATCCGTGAGACGTTCACGGTCCGCAAGGTCAGCTACGGCGTCGGCGTCGAGCGCACCTTCCCGGTTCACAGCCCCGTGATCGAGAAGATCAACGTGGTTACCCGCGGCGACGTGCGCCGGGCCAAGCTGTACTACATGCGTGACCTGCGCGGAAAGGCCGCGCGCATCCGCGAGAAGCGCGAGGCGCAGCCGGCCGGCAAGTAAGGCTTTGGAGATCGTGGTCCGTGCCTCAGGCGCGGGCCACTTTCTTTTTGCCGGTGATGCGGTGTCCCCGACGCTCGCCGTCGCGGACATCATCTAGGCTCAGCAGCGATGGCTAGCGAGGGACAGGGGCCGGGCACGCGTCGCCCTGCCGAGGACGGGGTGGACGTGGTCGCCGAAGACGTCAAGCAGAACGCCGAGGACGGGAAGAAGAAAGGCTCGTTCTGGCGGGAATTGCCCGTCCTGATCGTGGTCGCCCTCGCTCTGGCCCTGCTGATCAAGTCTTTCGTGGTCCAGGCGTTCTATATCCCATCCGAGTCGATGGAGGACACGCTTCTCATCAACGACCGGGTGCTGGTGAACAAGCTGGTCTACCACGTACGCGACATCGAGCGCGGCGACATCGTCGTGTTCTCCGGTGTGGACTCCTGGGACCCCGAGGTGAAGCTCGAGGAACCGTCCAACCCCGTCGCGGCCGGGCTGCGCTGGCTCGGCACCGCGTTCGGGGTCGTGCCGGGGGAGAAGGACTACATCAAGCGGGTCATCGGCGTGCCGGGCGACAAGGTCAAATGCTGTGACAAGCAGGGCCGGGTCACGGTGAACGGCGTGCCGCTGAACGAGAAGTCGTACCTGTATCCCGGCGACGAGCCGTCCGGGCGCGAGTTCGAGGTCACCGTCCCGCCGGACCGCCTGTGGGTGATGGGCGACCACCGCTCGGTGTCCTGGGACTCCCGCCTGCACATGGGCGACCCGGGCGGCGGCACCATCCCCGCCGACAAGGTGATCGGCCGCGCGTTCGTCATCGTCTGGCCGTTCAACCGGGCCAAGATCCTGCCGATTCCGGAGACGTTCGCGCAGCCGGCGCTCCATGCGGCCCTCGGGGCCGCGCCGTTCGTCGCGGGCTTCGCGGGGGCCGTGCCGCTGGTGGCCCTGCGCCGGCGACTGGTGAGGCGACGAAGGACGTGACAGAGCCGGAGGAGGCAGCCGTGGGAGAGTCCGACGAGAGTCGCTTAGGCACCGCCGGGCCGGCCGGATCCGCCGACGTCTCGGAGGCACCGGCGGAGCCGGCGGCCGCGGGCGAGGCGGGCGAGGACGAGGCGGGCGCGAACGAGCGGGCCGTCGGCGGGAAGAAGGGCCGGCCCGCGAAGAAGAAGGGCTCCGGCTTTCTGGAGACCCTCATGTACGTGCTCGGCGGGGTCGTCGTCGCCCTGCTGGTCCACACCTTCCTGCTGCAGTCGTTCTACATCCCGTCGGAGTCGATGCAGAACACGCTCCTGGTCGACGACTACGTGGTGGTCAACAAGCTCGCGTACAAGCTCGGGCCGGTGGAGCGCGGCGACATCGTGGTCTTCAAGGGCTGGAACGGCGAGGACACGATCAAGCGGGTGATCGGGGTGGGCGGCGACCACGTGAAGTGCTGCGACGCCAAGCATCGCATCACCGTGAACGGGACGCCGCTGGACGAGAAGGGCAAGTACCTCTACCCGGGGGCCGAGCCCTCCGGCCGTGAGTTCGACGTGAAGGTCCCCAAGGGGCGGTTGTGGCTGATGGGCGACCACCGGAACAACTCGGCGGACTCGCGCTTCTACCCGGACGACGGGCACCAGGGCACGATCTCCGAGGACGACGTCACCGGGCGGGCGTTCCTGCGCTACTGGCCGCTCAACCGGATCTCGTTCCTCTCCCGGCCCGACACTTTCTCCGCCGTACGCTGATCTCACCTGCGGCTTTGCCGTCGGCGGTGGTTCCGGCCGTATCGCCGGTCCCGAATGGGGCGTAATCTGCTTGTCGTCATGACAGCTGCCTATCGCCCGCGCCCGAGTGTCGTACGACGGGACTCCGGACTCTACGGCTACGAGCGGGCCCTGGCCCGGCGGGGGTTCACGCCGGTCGCCGGGGTGGACGAGGCCGGTCGCGGCGCCTGCGCCGGGCCGCTGGTCGTCGCCGCGGTCGTGCTGGGGCGGGAGATCGACGGGCTGAGCGACTCCAAGCTCCTGACCGAGGCCGTGCGCGAGCGCCTCTACGAGCGGATCACGGCGACGGCCCGGGCCGTGAGCGTGGTGGTGATCCCTCCCGAGGAGATCGACTCGCGCGGCCTGCACAAGTGCAACGTCGCGGGGATGCGGCGGGCCGTCGCCGGCCTGGGGCTCGTCCCCGGCTACGTCCTCGTGGACGGCTTCCCGGTGGCCGGGCTGCCCGCGCCGTCGCTGGCCGTGTGGAAGGGCGACCAGGTCGCCGCGTGCGTGGCGGCGGCCTCGATCGTGGCGAAGGTGACGAGGGACCGGTTGATGCACGGGCTCGACGAGGTCTACCCGCAGTACGGCTTCGCCCTGCACAAGGGCTACGTGACCCCCGGCCATCGGCGGGCCCTGGCGCGGCATGGGCCGAGCCCCCACCATCGGTTCTCGTTCGTGACGGTGGCCAGGGTGACTCGTGGGACAAGGATCCCGGCCGGGGGCCTATGGACGGGGCAGGATGAGGACATGCGCGAGAATGAGGTTGGGACCGGTGTCGTCTGAACGGGTCGGCCTCGACAGTGGGTTCCCGACGGGGAGTGGCAGAGGAGGACCGGGATGAGCGCGGAAGATCTCGAAAAGTATGAGACCGAGATGGAGCTGCAGCTCTACCGGGAGTACCGCGACGTGGTGGGCCTGTTCACCTACGTGGTCGAGACCGAGCGGCGCTTCTATCTCACCAACTCCGTCGATCTCGACGTCCGCACCGCCGAGAACGGCGATGTCTTCTTCGACGTCAAGATGCAGGACGCCTGGGTCTGGGACATGTATCGCCCGGCCCGCTTTGTGAAGAACGTGCGGGTGGTGACCTTCAAGGACGTCAACGTCGAGGAACTGGCCAAGCCCGACCTCGAGATGCCCAAGGAGGGCTTCTCCAGCTGATCGTGCGCGGCCTGTCCCCAGAACGGCGTTCGGCCGCTCGGCGCGAGCCTTCGGGGCGCATCGTCGTGGCATGCGTCTTGTCGCGTACGTGCTCGTACTGGTCCTGCTGACCGCGGCTCCCACCCGGCCATCGGGCGCCGTCCGGCCCGTGGCCGCCGGAGGCCCTATGACGCCGTACGCGGCCACGACCGCGAGGGCGCCGGGGGCTGCGAGGGTCCTGACCCACCGGTCCGCGGGCGCCAGGACGCTCGGACCGGCTCGGTCCATCGGGCCGGTAGGCGGATCGCCGGCCGGGCCGGACCGGGCTGAGGACGCCGTGCCGGTGGGGACCGCCCGCTCTCGTGGGAACGCGCACAGGGTGGGGCCGGTCGCGCCGGGCCCGATGGGGCCGCGTGGAGACGCGTCCGGCTGGCGATGGCCGCTTGCCGGGCCCGCGCATCCGATAAGGCGCTTCGATCCGCCCCCACAGCGGTGGCTGGCCGGTCACCGGGGTGTGGACCTGGCTGCTCAGCCCGGAGAGAAGGTCATGGCCGCAGGACCGGGAGTCGTCGGCCTGGCGGAGCGGGTCGCAGGCCGGGGGGTCGTGACCATCTCACATCCCGACGGCCTGCGCACCACCTACCTGCCGGTCCGGGCCCTGGTCCGGCCTGGAGACGTCGTCGCGGCCGGTCAGCTCATCGGCGTCGTCGAGGAGGACGCCGTCGCTCATTGCACCGCCCCCTGCCTGCACTGGGGACTCTTGCGCGGACGTCTCTACCTGGACCCGCTCCTCCTGTTCGGCCGAGGGCAGGTCCGCCTCCTGCCCCGCTGGCCCGTCCGCGAGGCCCGCCGGCCGTCATGACGACCGAGAGGCGTGACAGCCGGGCCCGCTGGTCCGGGCGAGGCTGAAGAATGGAACGCGTCTGCAGCGCCCAGGAACGCTGCTCAGAGGCGGTGCTCAGCTGCTTGGGCGCGGTGCTCAGGGGCGGTGCTCGGCTGCTTGGGCGTCAGGCGCGGGGATGAGCCTGGCGGTAGGCGGCCCGCAGCCGCTCGATGGACACGTGCGTGTAGATCTGTGTGGTGGCCAGGGATGCGTGCCCGAGCATCTCCTGCACGGATCGCAGGTCGGCCCCGCCTTCGAGTAGATGGGTGGCGGCGGTATGGCGCAGCCCGTGCGGCCCCATGTCGGGGGTTCCCTCGACCTGGGCCAGGCGGGCGTGCACGACACGCCGGACGGTGCCCTGGTCGATCCGGCCTCCTCGGACGCCGAGGAAGAGGGCGGGGCCGCTTCCCTCGCGAATCCACAGGGGCCTGCCCCGCACGCACCAGGCGTCCAGGGCCTGCAGGGCGGGCAGCCCGAAGGGAACCGTCCGCTCCTTGCGTCCCTTGCCCAGCACGCGGACCGTCCGGCGGTCCCGGTCCACGTCGTCCACGTCGAGGCCGCACAACTCGCTCACCCGCATGCCGGTCGCGTACAGCAGCTCCAGCATCGCCTGATCGCGCAGGTCCCTGGCGTCGCCCGGCCTCTGCGTGGACAGGACGGCCTCGGCCTCGGTCTGGTCCAGCACCTTCGGCAGCCGCCGTTCGGCCTTCGCCGTGCCGAGGAGCAGCCCGGGGTCACTCCCCAGCCATTCCCGTCGATGGCAGAAGGCGGTGAAGACCCGGGCGCAGGCGGAACGGCGGGCCAGCGTCCCCCTCGATCGTCCGGCCTGGTGCTGGTCCCCCAGCCAGTCACGCAGGACGGTGACGTCAAGAGCGGACACGTCATCGTGCCCGGCGGCCCTCATATGCGCGAACAGCGAGGAGATGTCCCCGAGATACGCCCTCAGCGTGTGCGGCGACAGGTCCCGTTCGAGACGCAGATGCCGCTCGAACTGTTCAAGGACGGCGTCGAACTCCCCGAGTCCCTGCCCTTCGCCCGCTGCCACGACGTCGTCCTTCCCTCTCGCTTCCGGCCTGATGCGGGTGCGCTGGCGCCGCCCTGCGGGCGAGCCGCACCCCGGCGACTGTCGTAGTCGCGGTCACGCGACGACGCGGACCCGCCGTGTCCCGTTGCGCCCTGTCCTATTGGGCGCTGTCCATCGCGTCCTGTCCTATCGCGCCCTGTCCCATTTCCCGGCGGGCGGCATCCGATGCGCGGGATTGCGTCCCGTGAGGCGGGTGGGGAAGGAGACACGGCCACGATCCGCATGCTAACCATCGGCCTCATCCCTGGGCGCCGGCCGCACCGGCGCACTGCCGCCCACACACTGCCGCCCGCACGCTCCGTCCGCACACTGGCGCGCGCCGCCCCGCCCGGTTATCAGGCGGAGTGTCCAGGCGGATGGTCTTGGCAGGAGGACGGGGTGGCGGCCGCCTGCACCGGCGCGGTCAGCACGTCGCAATCGTGCGGGCGGGCCGACGAGGCGCCGACCAGAGCCCCGCCGAGCACGCCATGATGACGCGCCGCCCGTCTATTGGCGCGCGGCAGGCCGCAGCCGCCACCCTCGGTCCACGTTCTCAATGAACCCCGCGGCGGCCAGAGCGCCGAGGCAGGCGAGTGCCGTCCCGATGTCCACACCGGCGGCGACGGCGATCGCGGCGGGACCTGTGGCGCCGCGTGCGGGGATCGCTTCGAGCACACGCCTGGTCTCGTCGTTCAGCCCGTCCCGAGGCCGCACGGGCCCGCGTTGCTCCGGTGCGAGGTCGTCACCGATGGAGCCGACCAACTCGATGATCTCCTCGGCCGAGGTGACGCAGACGGCCTTGCCCTGACGGATCAGGACGTGGCAGCCCGTGGAGACCTCCGTGGTGATGGGACCGGGCACGGCCATCAGCTGCCGGTTCAGGCCCCAGGCATGAGTGGCCGTGTTGAGCGCACCGCTGCGCGCGGCGGCCTGCACGACGACGGTCCCCCGGGACAGGGCGGCGATCACCCGATTGCGGATGAGGAACCGCAGCCTGGTGGGGTGTGCGCCCGGCGGCCACTCACTGATCACCACGCCCTGCCGGCGCACGGCACGGAACAGGTCCTCGTGCGCGCTGGGATAACACACGTCCGTCCCGCAGGCGAGCACGACGACCGTCGGCGTTCCGGACGCCAGCGCGCCCCGGTGGGCGGCGCCGTCGATCCCGTAGGCGCCACCGCTGATCACCGTCCATCCGCGCCCGCCGAGACTCATGGCGAACTCGGCCGCCACGGTCGTGCCGTACGCGGTCGCGGCCCTGGCTCCGACCACGGAGACCGAGCGCAGGCAGGAGAAGCGCAGGTTCGCCCGTCCGTCCACCCACAGTCCGAAGGGCCTTGCCTCGCCGAGGTCGTCGAGCTGGGTGGGCCATTCGACGTCACCCGGGACAACGAGCCGCGCTCCTCGCCGCATGCCCTGCGCCAGGTCGTCTGACGGGTCCGTGTAGCGGGCCGCCCAGGCGGCCACATGCCGGCCGAGATCCAGGTGGCGCCTGGAAGCCTCGGCGCGGTCCTTCTCATCACGCGCGAAGCCAGGGTCGAGCACGCCGCGTCTCGCCTGCTCCATCGCGCCCACCGGACCATAGCGGGCGATCAACCGGCCCATCACCGCGTCGCCTGCCTCGGCCATCCGCATGATCGCCACGCGGGCCAGCCGTTCCGCCCTTCCGGTACCGGTCGCGCCACCGGCGTCCCCAGCCGGGCCGGAGGCGTCTGCTGTCTGTGAGACGGACTTGCCGGCCGGCGCGTCGCCGGCGGTGGAGAACTCGGTCATTTCCATCAATCCACTCCGAGCCACAGTGCGAGGGCCGCCGACGTCTCGGCCTGGCCCGGACGGTCCTTGCAGGTGAGATCCGCGATCGTCCAAGAGATGCGGAGCACGCGATCCAGGCCGCGTGCGCTGAGCGTGCCCACGTCCAGACCTCGATGGAGCGGAGCCATCGCGGCGTCGGGCAGGCGGAAATCACGGTGCAACGCGGATGACGACACCTCCGCGTTGGTACGCCAGGGACTGCCGGCCAACCGTCTGGCGGCCCGCTCGCGCGCCAGCCTCACCCGCTCGGCCACGGTCGCGCTGGTCTCCACGAAGTGCCGGTCCGCGAGCAACTCGGCGCGGGTGGCCCGGCCGATCTTCACCTTCACGTCGACGCGGTCCAGCAGCGGCCCAGAGAGCCGATCGAGATAGCGGCGACGGCCCGCCGGGGTGCACTTGCAGGGGTGTCCAACCGTTCCCTGCAGGCCGCACGGACACGGATTGGCCGCCAGGACCAGCATGAACCGGGCGGGAAACGTGACCGCGCCGACAGCTCGCGCGATGGTCACCGTGCCCGACTCGAGGGGTTGCCGCAGGGAGTCGAGCACGGTCGTCGCGAACTCCGGCGCCTCGTCGAGGAAGAGCACGCCTCGGTGTGCGAGCGACACCGCTCCGGGCCGCACGACGCCTCCGCTCCCACCACCCACGACGGCCGCCATCGTGGCGCTGTGATGCGGCGCCATGAAAGGGGGCCGGGTGAGCAGCGGACGCCCCGGCGGCAGCGTTCCCGCCACCGAGTGGATGGCCGACACCTCCAGGGCCGTCTCCTGGTCGAGCGGCGGCAGGAGTGTCGGCAGGCGCTCGGCGAGCATGGTTTTGCCGCTCCCCGGCGGGCCCAGCATCCAGAGGTTGTGCCCTCCGGCGGCGCACACCTCCAGCGCTTTGCGGCCCATCGGCTGCCCGGCCACGTCGCACAGGTCCAGCCCCGGTGCGCCCCGGTCGCCGCCGTACGGTCCTGCCGCACGCGACGCGTCCTCGATGCGCCCGGCATACCCGCCATGCCCGGCGTACCCGCCATGCTCGGCGTGTTCAGCATGCTCGGCTTGCTCGGCGTCCTGCGACAGCGAGGCGGCGTCCGCCACCACCGGAAGCCGATGCAGGTCGCCCGAGCGCAGCCACCCCACCAGTTCGGCGAGAGTGGCGACGGGAACCACGGTGAGATCGGGCACGAGAGCGGCCTCGGCGGCGTTGAGCGCGGGCACCACGACCGTGCGCACCCCCGCCTCGGCGGCGGCGAGCGCGGCCGGCAGCACGCCTCTGATCGGCCGGACCCGCCCGTCGAGACCGAGCTCGCCGAGGAACATCGGCGCCGCGATCCGCTGCGCGGGCACGGCGCCGGCCGCGCCGAGCACCGCGATCGCGATGGCCAGATCGAAGATCGATCCTCGCTTGGGCAAGGTGGCCGGGAACAGGCTCACGGTGACCCGTGCATCGGGCCAGGCGAACCTGCTGTTGATCAGCGCGGACCTCACGCGGCCCCGGGCTTCGCTGATCGCGGTGTCGAGAAGCCCGATGAAGTGTGTCCCGGCGATGCCGGGGCCCACATCGGCCTCGACCTCCACGAGGCGTCCGGTGACGCCCACGAGGCCGACGCAATGGGTCCGGGCGACGGGCATCTCAGACCACCCCGCGTTCGTGCCTGAGTGAGAAGTCGCCGGCGAACCGCTCGATCGCGATCACGTCGACCCGTATGGTGTCGAAACGCTCCGCGTGCATGGCCAGCCATCTGACGGCCAGCGTCCGCAGGCGCAGCAGTTTCTCACCGGTCACCGCCTCGAACGCGGTTCCGTGGCTCCGCCCGGAGCGGGTCTTCACCTCCACGATCACCAGCGCGTTGCCGTCACGGGCGACGATGTCGACCTCGCCCTCCGCGCAGCGCCAGTTGCGGTCGAGTATGCGCATGCCCTTCGCCGTGAGAAAGGTCACGGCGAGTTGTTCACCCTGCCTGCCCAGCCGATCCTTCGCCGCCATGGGACCACCTCCGCCGCAGACACTCGCCGAAGCGGCCCCGGGCCCGTGCCACCGAACCTCTTTCTGTGGAAAAGCCCGCCGCGCGATTCGACGGCTGTGGACGGGCGGGGGAAATCGCAGGTGGGCCTCGTGAGGAGGCTCTCGTCGTCCACAGCCGAGGCCGGGAGCGGAAGCGGGAGGGTGGCCGTGGGCAGACTGCGACCGGCATGGATACTTGCCCCGGTTCCCGTGAGGCGGCTCTGCCGTCATGGAGCACGCCGCCGGGCATCGGGCGCCGCAGGGCATCGGCAGTGAGGAGCCGGCAGTGACCGCGAAGCTGATCAGGGAATTGGGCGCGGGCGCGGGGGTCACCCTGCCCGAGGTCCGGGTCATCGGCGAGGACCCCGTCCTGCCGTCCGTCTTCCCCCTCGGCACGATGGCCGCGGCCTCGGCCGGCGCCCTGACCGCCGCCGTCGCGGCGTACGCCGCCCGCGCTGGGGAGAGCGGCGAGGAAGGGGCCGGCGGCCGGCAGCCCACTCGCGGCGAGCTCGGCGATCCGGATGTGACGATCGATGTCCGGCACGCCGCCGTGGCCTTCCAGAGCGAGAGGCATTTCCGCGCCGATGGGAAAGCCATGGACGTCTGGGCCGCGCTGTCGGGGGACTACCGCACCTCGGACGGCTGGATCCGGCTCCATTGCAACTTCGATCATCACCGTGATGCCGCCGTGCGCGCGCTCGGGCTGTCGCCCGGCTCGGGCAAGGAGGACGTCGGCAGGGCGTGCGCCGGTCGCACGGCGGTGGAGATCGAGGAGGCGGTGACTCGCGAGGGCGGCTGTGCGGCGGCGATGCGGAGCAGGGCCGAGTGGCTCGCGCACCCCCAGGCGCGGGCGCTGGCCGGCCTTCCTCTCGTCGGCGTCTCCCGGCTGTCAGGTGGGGACGGCCAGACGAGCGAGACCGGTCGCAGGGGGACCAGCCGCAGCGGGGCCGACAGTGGCGAGACCGGGCGCAGCGGGACCGACAGCGGTGGGACCGGCGGCGGGGCCGGCCGCGCGCGGGCCGGCCATACGCACGGCGGCCCCGGCAACGGCCTCCCGGCCGGGACGGAGCGGCCGCTCGGCGGCGTGCGAGTGCTCGACCTTACTCGCGTGATCGCCGGGCCGGTGGCCGCGCGGGCGCTCGCGGCCTACGGCGCGGACGTGCTGCGTGTGGGCGCCGTACACCTGCCCGAGGTGCCGGGGCTCGTGGTGGAGACGGCGTTCGGCAAGCGGTCGTGCCACATCGACCTGCGTTCCGAGGCGGACAAGCTGCGGGAGCTGGTCCGTCAGGCCGACGTGGTCATCCAGGCGTACCGGCCCGGGGCCCTGCGCGCCAGGGGCTTCGGGCCGGACGACCTCGCCGCTCTGCGGCCCGGCATCGTCTGCGTCGACATCTCCGCGTACGGCACCTGCGGGCCATGGGCCTCAAGGAGGGGATTCGACAGCCTCGTCCAGATGGCATGCGGGATCGCCTACGAGAACGGCGACGGCCTGCGGCCGAGCCCGCTGCCCGCGCAGGCTCTCGATCACGGCACCGGCTACCTGGCCGCGTTCGGCGCGGTCGCCGCGCTGCTCCGGCGGGCGGCCGAGGGTGGCTCGTGGCATGTCGAGGTGTCGTTGGCGAGGACCGCGGCGTGGCTCGACGATCTCGGCAGGATCGACGGGGCGGGGGTGCGGCAGCCCCGGGTGGATGATCTGCTGGCGACGATGGACAGCTCCTTCGGCACGCTCACCTATGTGACCCCGCCCGGCGCCGTCGACGGGACGCGGCCGCACTGGACGAGCCCGCCGCCCCGCCAGGGGGAGCACCCCGCGGCATGGGCTCCGTCCTCCTGACGACAACAGTCCTCCTGGCGACAACGGACGCCTGCCGGCCCCGGCCGTTGCGATGTCTGTGAGGCGTGCGCGGGAGAGCGCGGGGAGGCGGCGGGGCGATGGTCGGCGGGGCGACAGTCGGCGGGGCATGTGCGTCTGAAGGAGGAAGGCCGGCAGGGCAATGCTCGGCGAAGGCCCTGTGCCGGCTGGTTCCGGCAGGCCGAGGGGGACCGGCGGGGCCGGTGGTGGTGTGACGGCGTGCTGATCCGGCAAGGGTCAACTGAAGGGGCGGATCCGGGTAGACTGTTCGACGGCCTGCTAGGCGGGCCGAATTCGCACGCCCACTCACGAGCCGCCTTCTCGGTCCGGACCGCGTCCGGTGAAAGCGGCCCGGGGCGTCAGGGCGCGGGCAAGACGCCCGCGTGACCAACCGAGACCGTGCCCGAGGGCACACGACCATGGAGGACCATCACCATGGCCCCTGTCGTCACTATGCGGCAGCTGCTGGAGAGCGGCGTCCACTTCGGCCACCAGACCCGTCGGTGGAACCCGAAGATGAAGCGCTTCATCTTCACCGAGCGCAACGGCATCTACATCATCGACCTGCAGAAGTCGCTGTCGTTCATCGACCGTGCCTACGACTTCGTGAAGGAGACCGTCGCGCACGGCGGCACCATCATGTTCATCGGCACGAAGAAGCAGGCACAGGAGTCGATCGTCGAGCAGGCGTCGCGCGTCGGCATGCCGTACGTGAACCAGCGCTGGCTGGGCGGCATGCTCACCAACTTCTCCACCGTGCACAAGAGGCTCCAGCGGCTGAAGGAGCTCGAGGAGCTCGACTTCGACAACGTGGCCGGCTCCGGGCTCACCAAGAAGGAGCTCCTGATGCGCCGCCGCGAGAAGGAGAAGCTGGAGCGCACCCTCGGCGGTATCCGTGACATGGCCCGCGTCCCGAGCGCGGTCTGGGTCGTGGACACCAAGAAGGAGCACATCGCGATCAACGAGGCCAAGAAGCTCGGCATCCCGGTCGTCGCGATCCTGGACACGAACTGTGACCCGGACGAGGTCGACTACCCGATCCCGGGCAACGACGACGCCATCCGCGCCGTCAGCCTCCTCACTCGCGTGATCGCCGACGCCGTCGCCGACGGCCTCATGACCCGTGCGGGCGCCGGCCGCGGTGACGAGAAGCCCGCGGGCGTCGCCGCCGCCGAGCCGCTGGCCGAGTGGGAGCGCGAGCTCCTCGAGGGCGGCGAGGCCGCCCCGGCCGCCCCGGCCGCCGAGACCGCCGAGGCCCCGGCTGTCGAGGCTCCGGCCGCTGAGGCTCCGGTTGCTGAGGCTCCGGCCGCTGAGGCTCCGGCCTCCGAGGAGCCCGCGCAGGGCGAGCAGGCCTGACGAACGACCACGGATCCCCGCCGGACGCGGCGCCTCCGGCCGGCCGCGACGGCGGGGATCTCCCAGGGAACGACCTGGTTCCGGTGCGGTAGGGCGACGCCCGCCGCGCTGAGGGCTTCACCGGGTGGGCGCTCGGCACGGGTGCCCACCCCCCAGACGATTCGCATCCGGGTCCCGAAGAGGAAATTGGACAATGGCTTCCGTAAACATGGCCGACGTCAAGCGGCTTCGCGAGCTGACCGCCGCCGGCATGATGGACTGCAAGAAGGCGCTCGAGGAGTCCGAGGGCGACTTCGACAAGGCCGTCGACATCCTGCGTCTGAAGGGCGCCAAGGACGTCGGCAAGCGCGAGGCCCGCACCGCGTCGAACGGCCTGGTCGCCGTCAAGCACGAGGGCGACTCCCTCGCGGCGCTGCTTGAGATCAACTGCGAGACCGACTTCGTCGCCAAGAACGAGCGTTTCCAGGAGCTCGCCGCCGACATCGTCGCGCACATCGTCGCGACCAAGCCCGCCGACGTGCCGACCCTGCTCGAGTCCGAGCTGAACGGCAAGACCGTCAAGGAGCTGCTCGACGAGGCCAACGCGGCGCTCGGCGAGAAGATCGAGATCCGCCGGTTCGCGGTGCTGGAGGGTGGCTTCATCACCTCCTACATGCACAAGACCGACCCGCAGCTCCCGCCGGCCGTGGGCGTGCTCGTGCAGCTCGACACGCCGAACGCCGAGGTCGCCAAGGACATCGCCCAGCACACCGCCGCGATGGCGCCGAAGTACCTCAGCCCTGCCGAGGTGCCCGCCGAGGTCATCGAGAAGGAGCGGTCGCTGTTCGAGCAGATGACCCGCGAGGAGGGCAAGCCCGAGGCCGCCATCCCGAAGATCGTCGATGGCCGGGTCAACGGCTGGTACAAGGACTTCACCCTGCTGGAGCAGGCGTTCGTGAAGGACAACAAGAAGACGATCGCGAAGTTCGCGGACGAGGCCGGCGTCAAGGTCCTGGCCTTCACCCGCTACAAGGTCGGCCAGGCTTAGGCTTACTGCCAGGAGCTTTTCGACCCGCGCTACATCCGAGGAGGCCGCCGCCGTGCAGGAGAACACCAGACCCGCCACGCCGGCGGCTTCGTCGTACGACGGGCCGCTGCGCTGGAAGCGGGTGATGCTGAAGCTGTCGGGTGAGGCGTTCGCGGGCGGGGAGTCCCTCGGGATCGACCCGCGCGTCGTCGCCCAGCTGGCGGACTCGGTCGCCGAAGCGGTCCGTGAGGGCGTGCAGGTGGCGGTCGTCGTCGGCGGCGGCAACATGTTCCGCGGCGCCGCCCTGTCGCAGGGCGGCATGGACCGCGCCCGAGCCGACTACATGGGCATGCTCGGGACCGTCATCAACTGTCTCGCCCTGCAGGACTTCCTGGAGAAGCGCGGCATCGACACCCGTGTGCAGACCGCGATCACGATGCAGCAGGTGGCCGAGCCCTTCCTGCCGCGCCGCGCGATCCGCCACCTGGAGAAGGGCCGCGTGGTCATCTTCGGCGCGGGGCTCGGCTCGCCGTTCTTCTCGACCGACACCTGCGCCGCACAGCGCGCGCTGGAGATCGGCGCCGAGGCGTTGCTCAAGGGCACCCAGGTCGACGGCGTGTACGACTCGGACCCGCGCAAGAACCCCGACGCGGTCCGATTCGACCAGCTTGATTACGGTGAGGTGCTGACGCGGGGCCTCGGGGTCATGGACGCCACCGCGATCAGCCTGTGCATGGACAACGGCCTGCCCATCGTGGTCTTCGATCTCATGGGCGAGGGCAACATCCTCCGGGCGGTCCGTGGTGAGAAGATCGGCACGCTGGTGAGTCCGGCAGGGAAGTAGGGAGCCGCAGTGATCGACGAAACCCTCCTCGAGGCCGAGGAGAAGATGGACAAGGCGGTGACGGTCGCCAAGGACGACTTCGCGAGCATCCGCACCGGCCGTGTGACGCCCTCGATGTTCAACAAAATCACGGTTGACTACTACGGGTCGCCGACGCCGATCCAGCAGCTCGCGTCGTTCCACGTCCCCGAGGCGCGCATGGTGCTCGTGCAGCCCTACGACAAGGGCTCGCTGACCGCGGTCGAGAGGGCCATCCGCGACAGCGACCTCGGCGTCAACCCGAGCAACGACGGCACCGTGATCCGCGTGGTGTTCCCCGAGCTGTCGGAGGAGCGCCGCAAGGAGTACATCAAGGTCGCCCGCAACAAGGCGGAGCACGGCCGGGTGTCCGTACGGAACATCCGCCGGCATGCCAAGGAGACCCTCGACAAGCTCGTCAAGGACGGCGAGGCCGGCGAGGACGAGGTCCATCGTGCGGTCAAGGAGCTCGACGACCTCACCCAGAAGCACGTCGCGAAGATCGACGAGCTGCTGAAGCACAAGGAAGCCGAGCTGCTCGAGGTCTGACGTCGCGGCCCGGAAAGCGGGCCGTACGGCACGACCGTGATCCTTGTGCCGCACCGCGCGAGCGGAGCGGCGCAAGGATCACGCGCATATAGAGAGTTGGGACGCTGTGGACGGAACTGCTGCCGCCGGCGACCGGAACCCGGCGGGGGGCCCGGCGGGCCCCTCCGGCGCCGGACACGGCCCCGAGACGGGGAGTCGCACCGGCGCCGGTCAGGCGTCCGCGCCGAACGGCCTCGGCGGCGCCGGCACGGGCCGTGACGCCGGACAGAGCGGCGTCACCGGCCCCGGCACCGATTCCGCCGCCGATTCCGCTCCCGATGCCGGCCGGGCTGCCGCGCCGAACGGTCTCGCGGACCCGGCGGGCACCGGCGCCCCGGGCGGCACGTCCGGCGATGCCGCCGAGAAGCCCTCGGGCCGCACGGGCCGCAACCTCCCGGCAGCGGTGGGGGTCGGCGTCGCGCTCGGCGCGGTGGTCATCGGCTCGCTCTACTTTGTCAAGGTCGCCTTCCTCGTCGTGGTCCTCGTGGCCATCGGCGTCGGCATACACGAGATCGTCAAGGCGTTCTGCGGATTCGGCATCCGGGTGCCGCTGCCGCCCCTGCTGGCCGGCATGGCGGCCATGGTGCTCGGGCCCTTCTGGGGCGGCACGTCGTTCCTGGTCGGCGCGTTCGCCGTGACCGTGATGGTGCTGCTGGCCTGGCGCATGTTCCAGGGCGCCGAAGGCTTCGTCAGGGACGCGACCGCCGCGGTGTTCGTCTCCGTCTACCCGGCGCTGCTCGCGGGGTTCGTGCCGTTGCTGCTGGCTCCCGAGGACGGGCCGGACCGCGTGATCGTCTTCGTCGTGGTCACCGTGTGCAGCGACATCGGGGGATATTTCGCCGGGATCTTCTTCGGCAAGCACCGGATGTCGCCGCACATCAGCCCGAAGAAGACCTGGGAGGGCTTCGCCGGCTCCACCCTCGCCTGCGTCGTGGGCGGCGCGTTACTGGTCCACTTCCTGCTCCAGGGCGAGTACTGGGAAGGCGCCGTCGTCGGCCTGGCGGGAGTCGTGTGCGCGACGCTCGGCGACCTCGTCGAGTCGGTGATCAAGCGTGACATCGGCATCAAGGACATGGGCACGTTGCTGCCGGGGCACGGCGGGGCGATGGACCGCCTCGACTCGCTGCTGTTCACGCTCGTCCCCGTGTGGCTGCTGCTCACGCTCCTGGTCCCGGTCGCCTGACGCCCGGCACTCGCGAGCGTCAGATCCGGCTGGTCATCGCCAGCCGTTCGCTGATCGCGCGATGGCCGTGATCGGCCACGAGGCGGAGTTCGGACTCGGTGAGCGGAAGCAGCCACAGCCACCGTACGGCGTCACCGCCAAACATGAATCCCGACATGTCCGGTAGCCCGGGCGGGTCCATCAGCATGAGCACCCCCTGGTGCCCGCCGTCCAACGGGAACGTGACCGGGTTCTGGAACCAGCGGGCCGTGTGCCCGTGCCCCAGCCATGTCACCGAGCGCCACGGATACTGCCCGAGCCAGGCGAACAGCCGTGCGGCGCCCCTCGGATCCTGCCTGGTCGCCAGCGCCAGTTCCACCCGGCACGCCGTGTCGTACATCTCCGCGGCGGGCATCCGCTGGCAGCTCATGCCGACCGTGGACAGCACCGTGTAGTCCCGCGTGAACGTGGGCGGGCGCTCGCTGACGCCCACCAGGGGGAACCGGTCGCCGCCGACGTCCCAGTAACGGCCGGGCGTCCCCAGCCTGCTGTCCAGGTGGCCGAGCACGAACTGCTGGTAGGTGGCCCAGCTGCCCTCCGCCTGCCGCCACTGCCAGTACGCGCGGGCCTTCGCCACCCGGGGGGACAGGCCCTCCAGCGCCTCGCCGAGCGGCCAGGCGAAAGGCGACTCCCCGACGGCGTCCCGCGCGTACCCGGGCATGCCGCGCTCCATGTCGGCCCACGCCGGAATGACCGCCAGGAGCGTGTCGTTCTCGTACAGGGCGACGCCGTCGCCCTCCTCGAACCACAGCACCGACAGCGACTCCGCGTCCAGGGGCGGCCGGCCGGAGGGATGCGCGGTGTGCGCCTCGGGCATCACCGGCGGCAGCCCGGCGTCGGCCCGGCCGGCATCGGCCTCGGCGGGCGCGGGGACGTGGTTGGCCACCCAGACCGCTCCGTGGACGATCCCCTTCGCGCCACGAAGGTAAGCTACGGAGGAGGTCCGGTCGGCTTCGATCGTCAGTGTGCGGCTCCCGTAGGGGTTGGTGCTGGTGAGCACGACAGTGGTGTCCACACCTCACCTCTCGTACGCCTCCGGGATTCGACCGCCAGACAGAATGTAAAGCCGGTTGCGCCAGTCGTTAAGACCACGGCCGCGGATGATGGAAAGGGTTTTGCGTGAGCGAGCAGCCGAAGACCGGGCAGCTGACCTTCGTGGCGCCCCGCAGGGCCAAGCCGCAGCGCCACCTCGCCGACCTGACCATGGCCGAACGCAGGGCGGCGGTGGCGGAGCTGGGGGAGAAGCCGTTCCGCGCCGACCAGCTCTCCCGCCACTACTTCACCCGGCTGACCGGCTCTCCCGAGCAGATGACCGATCTGCCGGGCGCGCTGCGCGAGCGGCTGGTCGAGCAGCTCATGCCCCCGCTGCTGACCTCCGTACGTGAGATCACCTGTGACGGCGGCATGACGCGTAAGACGCTGTGGAAGCTGTTCGACGGCTCGCTGGTCGAGTCGGTCCTGATGCGTTACCCCGACCGCGTCACGATGTGCGTCTCCTCCCAGGCCGGGTGCGGCATGAACTGCCCGTTCTGCGCCACGGGCCAGGCCGGGCTCACCCGCAACATGTCCACCGCCGAGATCGTCGAGCAGGTCGTCGCGGGCGCGCGGGCGCTGGCCGGCGGCGAGGTCCCGGGCGGTCCCGGGCGGGTGACCAACGTGGTCTTCATGGGCATGGGCGAGCCGATGGCCAACTATAAGGCCGTCATCGGCGCCGTCCGCCGCCTGGTCGACCCCGCGCCGGAGGGCCTGGGCATCTCGGCGCGCGGCGTCACGGTGTCGACGGTCGGCCTGGTGCCGGCGATCGGCAAGCTCGCCGACGAGGGCCTGCCGGTGACGCTCGCCGTCTCCCTGCACGCGCCGGACGACGAGCTCAGGGACACGCTCGTGCCGATCAACACCCGGTGGAAGGTCGCCGAGGTGCTCGACGCGGCCTGGAGCTACGCGGCCAAGACCAAGCGGCGCGTGTCCATCGAGTACGCCCTGATCAAGGACATCAACGACCAGGAGTGGCGGGCCGACCTGCTCGGCCGCCTGCTCAAGGGCAAGCTCGTGCACGTCAACCTGATCCCGCTCAACCCCACGCCCGGCTCGAAGTGGACCGCTTCACGTCCCGAGGACGAGCGGGCGTTCGTTCGCCGCCTGGAGTTCCACGGCGTCGCCGTCACCGTACGGGACACCCGGGGGCGGGAGATCGACGGGGCGTGCGGGCAGCTCGCCGCGGCGCCCCAAGAACCGGTAGTGACCTAGGGCCGCGTGCGGCGCAGCCACGTGTAGGCCGCCAGGCCGATCGCGGGCCACAGCAGCGACTGCACCGTGATCAGGGGCAGCCCGGACAGCAGCACACCGTGGTGGGCGTCCCGCATCCAGGCCATGACCGGCACGGTGAGCCAGCGGGCCCCGGCCATGCTGAGCACCAGCATGGACAGGTAGCCGAGGATCAGGGCGATCGTGGAGACCGCAGGAGAGGGCAGGATCGGGCGGCTCGTCAGCGCCCCGAGCACGAGTCCCGCCGTCGCGGACAGCAGGTGCAGCCACACCCCGACCAGGAGCACGGTGAGGGTGGGGGAGCCGGCGAGGCGGAAGAGCAGCACGGCCTCGGCGAGCGAGGCCAGGACGAGCAGCGACGCGAACGCCGCCAGGAGGCCGCTCATCAGCTCCCTCGGCCCCAGTGCGGACAGGGCGACGCTGCGCTGCTCGTCGGGTTCCGTGTCGAGCAGGCCACGCGCGGCCCAGGCGAGCACCGGAACGAGCATGGCCGCCGAGTCCGCGGTGGCGCCGATCTCCTGACCGGCGGGGATGGCGCCGGCGTAGAGGACCGCGAGCAGCGCCAGCAGCGCGAGCAGCGGTTGGAGAGCCCGGTGCGAGGCGACGTAACCGGCCAGGCGGAACCTCGCCAGCGCCATGACGGGTGTCATCCGGCGGTCTCCCGGGCGACGCGGGCCGTGATGCGCCCCGTGATATGCACCGTGCAGCCCTCGGCGCGCAGGCGGTCGGCCAGGTCCGAGGCCCTCGACGCGTCCACCGCCACCTCCAGCACGGTCAGGGCCGTCTCGCCGGCCTCCTCGACCGGTTCGAGTTCCCGTACGACCCGGTCGCGGACCTCGCAGCGGCGCAGACCGGGAAAGGCGCGCAGATCACCCTGGTGGTCGCTCACCACCACGATCCCTCCACGCGCGCTGACGTCCCCGATGATCCGGGGGAGTTCGGCGCGGGTGGCGGCGTCGAGACCGGCGAAGGGCTCGTCGAGCACGAGCAGCCCCGGCTCGGCGAGCAGCGCCTGTGCGAGCCCCACCTTATGGGCGCTGCCCTTGGACAGATCGGGCAGGCGCTGCCCGAGCAGGTGGTCCATGCCGAGCCGCTCGCTCCACCTGCCGATCGCGTCCGTGCTCACCCTCCGGACCGCCGCCATGTGCCGCAGGTAGGACGCCACGGTGAACGGCTGGTCCGCGGGGAACCGCTCGGGGGCGTACCCGACGACCCTGGGGCGGTCCTCGACGCTACCGCGTACGGGCCTGAGCAGTCCGGCGACCAGTCGCAGGAGGGTCGACTTGCCGGTGCCGTTGGGCCCGGTGACCTCGACCACGTCCCCCGCGTCGAGGACCAGGCCGGCGTCGGACAGGATCCAGGGGTCGCGCCGTCCATACCGGAAGGAGAGGCTGGCGATCCGCATAGTTTTTTGAGCTTATCGGGATGTTCCTCCCGGCGTACGAACATCGGTCGATCTTTGGGTCTCGCCTTTCTGTTGGGACTCCCGTCAAAATGGACGGGCGTCAGCAACGGGCAGGGAGGTGTGGTGTGAACCGCTTTCCCCGCGTCATGGCCGTGCGCGTGGGCTATGACCCCGACCAGGTCGACGACTTCGTGCGCAGGATCGAGCGGACGCTCGGGCTCGGCCCGCTCGACGGGCCGCCGGTGACCGCCGACGAGATCAGGAACGCGAAGTTCGCCGTCAAGCTCGGGGGTTACAACGAGACGGCGGTGGACTTCGCGCTCGACGCGTTCATCGTGGCGGTCGAGGCGAGGGCGGGCCAGGACACCGCGACCGCCCCGGCCGCCCCGCGCGCACCGGCCGTGTCGCCGCCGTCCGCCGCCGAAAGGCCCGCAGCCGAGAACGCCGTCGCCGAAAGGCACGCAGCCAAGAACGCCGCCGTCGAAGGGCCCGCCGTCAGGACGCCCGTCGTCGAAGAGCCCGAGCCCGCCGCCCGGGCCGTGGCGGCTTCGGCCCCCCGTACGCGTACCGAGGAGCGGGCGCGATCGGACACGGCCCCCGCGAAGGCCGCCGCCCCCGGGGAGTCCTGGCTGGAGACGCAGGCGGCCCGGGTGGAGCGCGTGGCCTTCCGCCCGGGGCGGCTCGGAATGGGCTACCGCGAGGAGGAGGTCGACGCGTTCCTCGACCGGGTGGTGGCGACGCTGCGCGGGACGGCGGCCGAGCCGTTGACGGCCGAGCAGGTCAGGAAGGCCACGTTCGCCACCGTCGTGTTCCGGCCCGGCTATGCGGTCCACGAGGTGGACGGATTCCTGGCCGAGATGGCGAGCGTGCTGGAGCGCTGCCCCTGACGCGATCCGCAAAGCTCGTAAATCGCAATTTTTGTGGAGCAATGCACCACGATAGGGATCATGCTGCGCAGATCATCCCCCCTGGCGGCGTTCGTCGCCACCGGTCTCACCTTGATCGTCCCCCTGCCGGCCGTGCCGGCCCACGCGAGCACCGGCTCCGGCGCCTACGTCCCCGGCTCGGCCGGTCTCGGCGACCCGTACTTCCCCCAGGCGGGCAACGGCGGATACGACGTCGGCCACTACACGATCCGGCTGCGGTTCACGCCGAAGACCCGTCACCTCGGCGCCACGACGACGATCACGGCGACGGCGACCGAGAACCTGTCCCGGTTCGACCTCGACTTCTCCGGGCCGAAGATCGGCAAGGTGGAGGTGAACGGCGAGCGGGCCTCGTACGCCCGGAAGGGCCAGGAGCTCGTCGTCACGCCCCGGCACGGGCTGCCGTCCGGGAAGACGTTCACCGTCGAGGTGTCCTACGCCGGGCGGCCAAAGGCGATCAAGGACAGGGCGCTCGGCGTCACCGGCTGGATCGACACCAAGGACGGCGCCGTCGTGCTGGCCGAGCCGGACGGCGCCCGTAGCTGGTTCCCGGTCAACGACAACCCGCGGGACAAGGCCACCTACACCTTCGAGATCACCGCGCCCGAGGGGCTGACGGTCCTGGCCAACGGCGAGCCGAAGAACTCCGGCGTCGCCGGCCCGCGGGGCGGCTACAGGACCTCCACGTGGGAGATGCGCCGGCCCATGGCGCCCTACCTCGCCATGGTCGCGATCGGGAAGTTCAAGGTCACCCAGGGCGTCGTCGACGGCATGCCCAACATCACGGCGTACGACCCCTCCCTGGCCAAGGAGTTCAAGCACCTGCACGGCACCACCGCCAAGGCGATCACATGGGAGTCGAAGATCTTCGGCGACTACCCGTTCTCCTCGACCGGCGGCATCGCCGACCGGCTCGGCGTCTACTACGCGCTGGAGACGCAGGGCCGACCGGTGTACGACGCGGGCATGGCGGACGAGCCGACGATCGTGCACGAGCTGGCCCACCAGTGGTTCGGCGACAGCGTCGGCCTGCGCAGCTGGAAGGACATCTGGCTGAACGAGGGCTTTGCGTCGTACGCCGAGTGGCTGTATCAGGAGCAGCACGGCGGTCCCTCCGCAGAGAAGACCTTCGCCGAGCACTACAAGCACAAGGCCGGCAGCGCCTTCTGGAAGCTCAAGACCGGTGACCCGGGCCGCAGCGGCATGTTCGACTGGAACGCGATCTACGTCCGCGGCGCCATGACCGTGCACGCGCTGCGCAGGAAGATCGGCGACGAGACGTTCTTCACGCTGCTGCGCACGTGGACGAAGGAGAACCGGCACTCCACCGTCACCACCGGGGACCTCATCGCCCTGGCGGAACGGCTGTCCGGCCAGAACCTGGACGACCTGTTCGACGCGTGGCTGTACAAGGCGGCCAAGCCGAAGCTTTGACCGGCGCGGGTCGCGGGCGGCCGATGACACGGCCGCCCGCTCCTCGGGACGGCGCCGGGACAGCGCTGTGCCGCCGTGGCCTGTCAGCGGCCGTCCGACGTGGCAGCCGGTTCGAACCCCGCCGTCCGATACCGCTCGACCTCCGACCACGCGGCGGACATCCCGGCCAGGCACCGGTCGAACACCTCCGCCTGCCGGACGTACGCCTCGCGGGCGGGGCCGGGGCGGACGCACAGGTCGTCGGTGTCGCTGACCGACCACGGCACGTCGCTGTGCCCGAGCGCGGCGGGCAGCAGCGAGGCGACCCCGCGTGCGCCGAGTTCGCTGGTGAGCTGCCGGCGGACGGGACGGCCGAGCACGTCGGCGAAGATCTGCGCCCAGACCTCCGATCGAGCGCCGCCACCGGCAAGCCGCCAGGGACGGTCGCCCACGTCGGCCCCGCTGGCCAGGACCCGATCGAGCTGCACCCGGTGATACTGGGCGACCCCCTCGATGACCGCACGGGTGAGATGCCCGCGACGGTGTACGGCGGAGATGCCGAGGAAGGTCCCCGAGGCCGCCGGATGCTCGGGGGCGCCGTTGACGAACGGCAGGAACAGCAGCCCGTCCGCGCCCGGCGTCACCGTCGCGGCCTCGGCCAGCAGGTCCGCGGCAGGGACGCCGGTGCTCGCCCGGTGCGGCACCGACGCGCTGCTCAGCCAGTCGAGGTTGGCGGCCGACGTGGGGGCGACCTCCATGGCGAGCATCGTCCCCGCGTCGGGCATCAGCGCGCTGAGCGTGACCTCGGGGGCGGGGGTGGCGGCGGGGACGACGACCCCATTGATGGCCCAGGTGCCCACGATGATCGTCACGTCGCCCGGCGCCCGGCCGCCCGCGCCCAGGGTGGCGGCCACGCAGTCCATGCAGCCCGCGATCACGGGCAGCCCCTCCGGCAGCCCGGTCAGCTCCGCGACTCGGGCGCTGAGCCCGGCCACGACCTGCCCGGACTCCCGCAGCGGCGGGAAGCGGTCGAGGTCGCCGGCCGGAAGCCCCACCAGTTCGAGCGCCGTGGGGGTGTACTCGCGGGTGTCCAGCGCCACCATGCCGAACGCGCTCGCGTCGCTGTAGTCGGCGCTGGGCACACCGGTGAGCTGCGAGGTCACCCAGTCCTTGCACGACAGCGCCCACCGGGTCGCGGCGTACG
This sequence comes from Microbispora sp. NBRC 16548, assembly GCF_030268985.1. Classification (NCBI taxonomy): domain Bacteria; kingdom Bacillati; phylum Actinomycetota; class Actinomycetes; order Streptosporangiales; family Streptosporangiaceae; genus Microbispora; species Microbispora sp. NBRC 16548. The sequence goes on along the minus strand of NZ_BSSF01000008.1, from coordinate 46,532 downwards.
CCTCGGGCTCGGCGTCGTGCATCCAGCGCAGGAGCACGGACGGCTGGGCCGCCCAGGGGATGGAGCCGGTCTCGGCGGCCAGGCGGCGGGCGGCCTCCGGCTCGATCGCGTCCACGATGTGCTGGGCCCGGCTGTCCGACGACGCGATGGCGGGCCCGACGGGCCGCAGCGACGCGTCGACCGGGTAGAGCCCGTTGCCGTGGGCGGCCACGCCGATGCCGGCCGGCGCGTACCCGTCGGCGGCGAGCTTGCCCGCGAGGTCGCCGAGCAGCGACACGACGGTGTCGGCCAGCCCGGTCATGTCCACGTCGTGCCGGTGGGCGGTCACGCTGGTCCGCGGGGTGCGGGCGTGCACCACCCCCACCTCGCGCCCCTCGGCGTCGAACGCCGCGGCCTTCGACGCGGTCAGGCCGACGTCGACCCCGATGTAACACGTGGCCAGGTTCGTCATGCTGTCCTCCCGTCGCTGCCCCTGCCTCCGCCCGCGCCCCCGCCCGCCGCCACGTTCAGTGCCCGGGGACGGTGGCGCCGCAGTTCGCTCTCGTAGGCGGCGACCTCGGCGCGGGCCCGCCCCTCGTCCCAGCCCAGGTGTCGTACGGCGACGTCCGCGCAGGTCGCGGCGCTGGAAAGGCCCATGTCGCCGTTGAGCCCGACAAGGATACGCCGCAGCATGACGTCGGCCAGCGTGACCGCGCCCTCCTCGCGTACGGCCATGACGACCTCGGCGGCCAGGGCGCCGGTCTCCTTGTCGATGACCTCGGCGAGCGAGGGGTCCTCCGCGGCGAGGTCGAGCACCCGGCGGGCGCGCACGCCGTACAGCTGCAGCAGCCGGCGGGAGGACGCGCCGTCCAGCGGCGACTCACGCAGGAAGTCGCGCACGAACTCCGGCCAGTCCGAGGTGTCCGCGCCGGGGAACGGCCGGGTCCGGGTGACGCACGGGCGGGGCCGCTTGCCGAGCACGCGCAGCGCCTCGTCGGTCACGTCCTCCGCGAGCGCCCGGTGGGTCGTGAGCTTGCCGCCGATGACCGTCAGCAGACCCCGGTAGGCGGGCGCGTGGTTGAGCACGGTGTGCCCACGGCTGATCTTGGCGTTGTCCGACACCCCGGCCGTGTACGGCAGGGGCCGGATCCCGGCGACGCTCCACAGCACGTCGGCGGGCGTGAGGTTCGCCTGGGGGAAGATCCGGTTGGTCTCGGCGAGCAGGTAGTCGATCTCGGCGTCACTGGCGACGACCTCGTCCAGGTCGCCGTCGTAGGTGAGGTCGGTGCTGCCGAGCACGTAGCGGCCCTGCCAGGGGAAGACGAAGATGGGCCGGCCGTCGGCCGCCGCCTCGAAGAAGATGCAGGTGTCGGGGGCTCCGGGGAACGGGTCGAGGACGATGTGGCTGCCCTTGGTGCCGCCGTTGAGCCGCCGGCTCTCGACCTGGCCGTCGAGGATCCGGTCGATCCACGGCCCCGCGGCGTTGACGGTGACGGCCGCCCGGATCTCGCCACGTGCCCCGGTCCGCACGTCCTCGGTGCGCAGGCCGGCCACCCGGTCGCCTTCGACGATCAGGCCGGTGACGGAGGTGTAGGTGAGGACCCGCGCGCCCAGGTGACGGGCGTCGAGGAGCAGTTCGACGCAGAGCCGCTCCGCCCACGGCACCTGCGCGTCGTGGAACAGCGCCGCCCCGCGCAGGCCCTCGCGCGACAGCGTGGGCCACCGGCGGGCCACCGAGCGGACCGGCACGCCCCGGCTGAGCCCGCGTCCCCGGCCCAGAGCCATCGTGTCGAACGCCAGCAGGCCGAGCCGGATCAGCGCTCCCGGCCGGGTGTTCCCCTTGTAGAAGGGGATCAGCATCGGGTAGTCGCGGATGAGGTGGGGAGCGGTGCGGAACAGCAGGTGCCGCTCCCGGATGGATTCGTGCACGAGCGTGAAGTCGTAGCGCTCGAGATACTTGAGGCCGCCGTGGATCAGCCGGCTGGAGGTGCTCGACGTGCCCGAGCCCACATCGGCGCGGTCGACGACGACGACGCGCAGGCCGCGGGCGGCGGCGTCCCGGGCGACGGCGAGCCCGTTGACACCGGCTCCGATGACGGCGAGATCGACGATGTCGTTCTCACCGGAGGGGACGTGTTGCGACATGGGTGGCTCCCGGAGGGTGACGGGCGCGGGTCCGCGGGCGGACCCGCGCCGGAGAAGGATCGGACTAGGCTGCGGAGCCGCCCGCCTTCTCCTTGTAGATCTCGTACGCCTCCTCGGGCTTGAGCCCGTCGTGCACGACCGCGCGGACCGCGGCGAGCATGCCGGCGGGGCTGTCGCTCTGGAAGATGTTGCGGCCCATGTCGACGCCGGCTGCGCCCTCCTGGATCGACCGGTAGGCCATCGTCAGGGCGTCGATCTCGGGCAGCTTCTTGCCGCCCGCGACGATGATCGGCACCGGGCAGCTCGCGGTGACGGTCTCGAAGCCCTCATCGACGTAGTACGTCTTGACGATGTGGGCGCCCATCTCGGCGCTGATCCGGGTGGCGAGGCGGAAGTAGCGGGCGTCGCGGACCATGTCCTTGCCGACGGCGGTGACGCCGAGCACGGCGACGCCGTGCCGCTGACCGGCGTCCACGAGGGCGGCCAGGTTGGCCACCGACCGCGACTCGTGCTCGCCGCCGACGAACACCTGGATGGCCACGGCCGCGGCGTTGAGGCGCAGCGCGTCCTCCATGTCGAGCGCGATGTGCTCGTCGGACAGCTCTCGCAGGATGCTCGGGCCGCCGCTGGCGCGCAGCACGATGCCGGCGTCGGTGGTCGCGGGGATGCTGGTGCGCAGCGCACCGCGGGTCATCATGATCGCGTCAGCGTCCGGGACGAGCGGGGCGATCCGGGTGTCGAGGCGCTCGAGGCCGGCCATCGGGCCGACGAAGTAGCCGTGGTCGAACGCCAGCATGACCGTGCGCCCGGTGTCCGGCCGGAAGATGCGCGACAGACGGTTGCGCAGGCCCCAGTCCTGCCCGTGCGCGCCCTTGACGTGGAAGCCGCTCGCCGCGGGCCCGGCGGACGTCCCGAAGTCGCGGGCGTCGAGCAGGCCGTCGGTGTCAGCCATCAGTGTCGTCTCCTGTGCTAGTGGTGGTGGCGGTCGCGGTGCGCGATCGCCGTCTGAACAGAGATGCCGTACGGTCGCCCCCGCCGGCGAGGAAGAGGACGAAGAGCACCAGGCCGCCCTTGAGCAGGTTCTGCGCCGCGGTGCTCCAGCCGACGAGGTTGACCAGTCCGTCGAGCAGGATGAAGAAGAGAGCCGCGCCCCACACGCCCACCGGGACGGCCCGGCCGCCGGAGATGAGGGTGCCGCCGATGACCACGACGGCCACGGAGTCGAGCAGGTAGCGGGTGCCGAGATCGGCCGAGGGCGCGATGTAGGCGGCGAGCAGCGCGCCGGTCAGCCCGGCCAGCGCCCCGCTCAGCAGGTAGGTCGACCCGATGATCCGGGCGATCGGGATGCCGGCCCGCTCGGCGGCCCGGCGGCTCTGGCCCACCGCGATCAGCGACCGGCCGTAGACCGTACGGCGCAGCAGCGCGACGACGAGCACGGTCAGCACCGCGATCGCCAGCGCGAGGAGCGGGACGCCGGCCGGGCGCAGGTTGAGCGCCGAGCGCAGGCCGGGGTCGGGCACCGCGGTGAAGCCGTTGGCCATCGACAGCGTGATCGACGATGCGACGAGCCCCGCGGCCAGCGTGGCGATGATCGGGGGGACGGACAGGCCGAGGATGGCCACGGCGCTGACCGCCGCGACCAGAACGCCGACGCCGATCCCCGCGAGGATCCCCACGGCCGCGGAGCCGGTCGCGGAGGCCGCCGCCACCGAGACGAACCCGGCGAGAGAGATGACCGACCCCACCGACACGTCGATGTTGCCGGGGCCCGCGCTGATGACCAGCATCTGCCCGAGCCCGACGATGACGAGGTACGGCGCGAGCGACAGGGCGAGGGAGACGGTCTGCCCGCCACCCTGGCCCGAGATGACCAGGATCACCAGCCACACGAGCGCGGCGGCGGCGAAGCCCCAAATCCAGGGGCCGTTCCATTGGCGAGTCACGCGGATGTTCATCGCAGCACCTTCCCCACGACGACGCGGCCGGCGAGCACGGCCAGGACGATCACGCCTTGCACGGCCGACTGCATGTCGGACCGCACATCGAGCAGGCTGAGAACCACGCTGACCAGCCCCAGCGTCACCCCGCCGATCGCGGCGCCCCACGGCACGGCGTTGCCGCCGGAGAAGGAGCCGCCGCCGAGGATCACCGCGGCCACGGTCATGAGCGTGTAGCTGGAGGCCGACGACACGTCTCCGCCGCCGGTCTGGGAGGCCAGGACGAGGCCGGACAGCACGCCGAGCGCGCCCGCCGTCGCGTAGGCGATGACGCGTGAGGTGAGCGGCCGCAGGCCGGCCCGCCGCAGTGCGACCGGGTTGCTGCCCAGACCGCGCATCCGCACGCCTGCGGCGCTGCGCGCGCTGAGCAGGTAGACCGCCAGCGCGACGACCAGGATCGGCAGCAGCGGCGCCGGGAAGCCCGCGGGCTGCCACGCGCCGAACGACGCCAGCCACCCGGGGGTCGTGCCGCCCGGCGTCGGCAGCAGGAACAGGCCGAGCCCGAGCCAGACGAACGAGGCGCCGAGGGTCGCGATCAGCGCCGGCACCTCGCGCAGGTGGATGAGCAGGCCGAGCACGGCGTACGCCGCGACCAGCCCGATCAGGACGAGCGCGCCGACGAGGGGGGACGACACCAGCAGGGTGGCGGAGACCACCGTGACCAGGCCGACGAAGTTGCCGATCCCGAGGTCGATGTCGCCGACGGCCATGAGCGTCATCTGCGCCTGCGCGGCGATCACCAGCGGCACGGTCGCGGACAGGACCAGCGTGAGGCCCTCCACGGTCAGCACGCCCGGCTGGAGCGACGAACAGACGCAGAGCATCGCGATCAGGGCGACGGCGCTGACCGCGGCCGGGGCCGAGCGGCGCATCCGCGCGCGGTCGGGCAGCGCCGGGGCGAGAAGCTGGGCCATCAGTCGTTCCCTCCGTCCTCGTTGAAGGAGACGGCGATGATGCGTTCCTCGGAGATCTCCTCGCCGGTCAGTTCGGCCACGATCCGGCCGGCCCGGAAGACGTAGACCCGGTCGCAGTGGGCCATCTCGGCGTTCTCGCTGGAGTACCAGACGATGCTCCGGCCCTTCGCCGCCTCCTCCCTGATGAGGCGGTACAGATCGGTCTTGGTGTGCACGTCCACGCCGCGGAACGGGTCGTCGAGCAGCACGAGCCCGGCGGGGGAGGCGAACGCGCGGGCGACGATGACCTTCTGCTGGTTTCCGCCGCTCAGCTCGGTGATCCCGGCCTCCGCGCCGCCCCTGATGGCAAGGCGCTTCACCCAGTCGCCGACCACCGCGCGCTCCTCGGCCGGACGGCGCAGCCCCTTGCGGGCGATGCCGCGCAGCGCGGTCACGATCAGGTTGTCGCCCACGCTCCACAGGGGCAGGACGCCCGACCGCTGCCGGTCGCCCGGCACGTACGCCCGCGTCACGTTCACCGTGGTGTCGCGCCGGACCGGCCGCCACAGGCGTTCGAGCACCTCCTGCTGGCCCTGGCCGGCCAGCCCGGCGAGGCCCACGACCTCGCCCTTGCCGACCCGCAGGGTGACCTCGCGCAGGCCGGGCGCGGTGGCGCCGCGCAGCTCGGCCACCGTCTCCCGCGCGGCGGCCCCGCCGGCGGCCGTCCGCGTGCCGGTCCCGGCAGGAACGGCGACGTGGGCTCCCATCAGCTCGAGGACGTCCGGCTCGCCGAGCCCGGCGGCAGGCTGTTCCGCGGTGACCGCGCCGTCGCGCAGCACGGCCACCCGGTCGGCCACCGAGAGGACCTCGCGGATGCGGTGCGAGATGAGCAGCACGGCGGTGCCGGTCTCGGTCAGCCTGCGCACGTAGGCGTACAGCGACCGGGCGGCGTCCGGACCGAGCGACTCGGTGGGCTCGTCGAGGATCAGCAGGTCGAGCCGGTCCACCAGGCAGGCCCGGGCGATCTCCACCATCTGGCGCCGGGCCAGCGACAGGTCCTCCACCCGGTCACGCGGGGAGACGCCGTGGCCGGGGAACATCTCGTCGAGGCGGCGGCGCACCGCGTCGCTCGCCGCCCGCCGCCACCGCAGGCGGGGCAGGCAGTGCCGCGAGGACACCCACATGTTCTCCGCCACGGTGAGGTCGGGGCACAGCGACGTCTCCTGGTAGGCCATCCGCACCGACCGGAAGTCCTCGGCGGACGCCTTCCTCCCGTGCACGAGGACCGTGCCCGTGTCGCAGGCCTCCAGCCCGGCGAGCACGCGCATGAGCGTGCTCTTGCCCGCGCCGTTGTGACCGACCAGCCCGAGCACCTCGCCCGCGCGGACCTCCAGGTCCACGCCTGTCAGGGCCCGGGTGCGCCCGTACACCTTGGTCACGCCCCTGGCGGTGACGACGGGCGGCCGGGCGGCCGGTCCGGTGTCCGTCTCCGGCGGCGCCGTGCCGCCGGCCGGGAGATTGTCGACGTGCATGCCCGGTCTCCTCCGTCTCCTCCGTGCCGTGGTCGATGTGAAGCCGGATCAGCTCGCGGCCGACGGGATCGGCGGCTGGACCGGCTTGCCGCCGGTCTTCACGGCCTCCACCTGCTGGCGGAAGAGCTCCTGGGTCCACGGCCAGGCGGCGTACTCGTCGGGCTTGAGCACCGAGGCCCAGGCGTCGCGGTCCTTCTGCTCGATCAGGACGATCGGGAAGGTCATCTGCTTGGGCACGTCCTTGCCGCCGAGCAGGTCCAGGGCCTCCCAGAGCGCGGCGACCGACTGGCCGGGGTCGGACATGACGGCGACCGAGCCGTTGTCGATCTTGTTGTCCCGCCAGTAGCCCAGCGCGCGGCCGTTGGTCTCGAAGTCGACCGCGGGCACGGGCTTGCCCGCCGTGGCGAACGCCTGGGCCACGCCGTAGCCGTCGCCGCAGCCGATGACGCCGTCCACCTTCGGCACGCTGGACAGCACGCCGAGCACGGCCTTCTGCGCGGTGGCGCCGTCGCACATGCCGGTGACGGTCGCCACGGTCTTCACCCCGGGGTAGTCCGCGAGGATCTTCTTGGTGGTGTCGAGCATCTCGGCCTCGGGCTGGGAGCCGACCACGCCGCGGCTCACGATGACCGAGCCCTTGCCGCCGATGCCCTCCAGCAGCGGCTTGGCGGCGTACGTCGCCCAGTCGACGAAGCTGTTCTGCAGCACGTGCGCGCAGGGCGCGTCGATGGCGGAGTCGAAAACCACGACCTTCACGCCGGCCGTACAGGCCTGCTGGATCACCGGCTGCAGCGCGGTGGGCGAGGCGGGGTCGATGAGCAGCGCGTCGGGCTTCTGCAGCAGCAGGCTCTTGATCTGGGCGACCTGCTCGGTCGCCGAGTTCTCGCCCGGCGCGTTCACGACCTTGTACTTGCCGATCAGCCCGTCGGTCTTGGCCTGCTCGGCGGCGGCCTCGAACTTGGCGATCATCGTCTGCCGCCAGCCGTTGCCGATGAAGCCGTTGCTCAGCGCGATGAAGGGCTTGTCACCGCCGCCGCCCGCGGTCCCGCCGGCGGCGTCCGCGGTGGCGCCACCGGAGCCGCCGGAGCCGCAGCCCGCGGCCAGTACGGCGAGAGCGGAGATCGCCGCCGCGGCGGAGGCGGCGCGCCAGGGCCGGCGTGTGGGACGCATGTGCATGGTGTCTCCAGACAGAGCGGGTTCGCGAGGGGGGAGAGTCGGCGTGAAGGCTTCGCCCGATCGACCTGTCATTACAGGTCTGTAGTGACAAGCAAACTAAGTGGGCGTTACGGGCCTGTCAAGAGTCTGTTTTGGGTCACCTCGAACCGCCGGTGCCGGATAATCTTGGTAACAGCCGGGCCCACTTGTAGTTACAGGTCCGAGTGGGGCATTCTGCTGCGGTGCCGCCGAGGAGGTTCCCGTGACGATGACCTATCCCCCCCTTGACCGCGACGGGGCGGAACCGCTGTGGATGCAGCTCATGCGGGCGTTGCGCGCGGAGATCGAGAGCGGCGTGCGCGGGCCCGACCAGCCGCTGCCGTCCGAGGCCGAGCTGAGCGACCTGTTCGCGGTCTCCCGCACGGTCGTCAGGGAGGCGCTGCGCGAGCTGGTCCAGCAACGGCTGATCTACAAGGTAAAGGGCAAGGGAGCCTTCGTCGCGCCCCGCAAGACCGAGCTGAGGTTCGTCGGGTCGATGTCCGGGTCCGCCGACGACCTGCGGGAGTCGGGGCGCCGGGTGACCACGCAGACCGTCCGCCAGGCGCTCGGCGAGGCCGACGAGCGGGAGGCCGCGCTCCTGCGCATACCGCTGGGGGAGCAGGTCGTCCGGCTGCGCAGGCTCCGCCGGGTCGACGGCCAGCCGTGGCTGCTCGTCGACACCGCCCTGCCCGCCCGGCTCGTCCCCGGTCTAGAACGCGCCATCCTGGAGAACCAGTCGCTGTACGACGTGCTGCGCCGCCGATACGGCATCGAGCCCGCCGCGGCCGACCGCTGGATCGAGGCGGTCTTCCCCAACCGGGAGGACGCGGCCCTGCTTGAGGTGTCCACCTCGACGCCGCTGCTCGGCATCGAGTCGGTCGCGTGGCTGGAGGACAACACCAGGTTCGAGGCGTACTACGCCCTCCACCGCAGCGACCAGACGCGCTTCTACGTCGGCATCCGCTGACCCCGCCGGGCGTTCAGACCCGGCCGAGCTGTCCGGCGGCGCGGATGGCGAGCCACACCTCGGCGAAGTCGCCGGTCGCCGACAGGTCGCGCCCGGTCAGCGCGCCGAAGCGGCGCAGCCGGTACGACAGCGTGTTGGGGTGCACGTGCAGGGCCCGCGCGGCGTCGTCGACGCGGCGGTCGCGCTCCATCCACGTCCGCACCGACGCGATCAGGTCCGATCCGTGCTCGGCGTCGTACCGCAGGACGTCGCCGAGCACGTGCTCGACCAGGGCGGCCAGCACGCCCACGTCGTCGGGCAGCCACCGGCCCGTGGTGTCCTCGCCGTAGGCGACCAGCGGCCTGCCCGCCTCGGCGGCGCGGGAGGCCGCCCACAGCGCCTCGCGCTGGGCGACGCGCAGCGACGACCCGGGCGGCAGGGGGCGGCTGACGCCGGCCGCGATGCCGGGCACCGCCTCCAGCTCCGCGGTGGCGACGGCCGCCGCCGTCAGCACGTAGAGGTCCCGGTGGCGGCGGAGCATGAGGTGCGGGTGCTCGCCGAGGGCCTGCAGGACGGCGTCGTCGGGGACGTCGCGCACCACGAGCAGCGCGATGTCGCGGTCGGGCGGCAGGCCCATCAGGGCGAGCCTGCGCCGGGCGGTCTCCGGGTCGAGCACGTCCTGCAGCAGCTCGGCCAGCGTCTCCGCGCCCTGGCGGCGCAGCGTCTCGCGTTCGCTGCGCACCATGGCCACCCGCAGGGCGGCGACGGTCGCGATGTGCTGGACCACGGCGAGCCCCGCCGGGCGGGCCCCCTCCCGTTCGAAGGCGACCAGGAACCCGGCCGGTCCGCCGGGCGCGGGCACCGGGAGCGCGAACCCGCCGGGGATCGTCGGCGGGGCGTCCGCCGAGGCGGGCAGCCGCACGGACGGCGGGGGCGCCGGCACGCCGGGCAGCAGTGGGCGGCCCTGCGGCGTGCTCAGGTAGATCTCGTAGCCCGACAGGCGTTCGAGCCGCCGGAACAGCCCGGCCGTGTCCAGGCTCTCGGACGCGAGCCAGCGCAGCGCGCCGAACACCTGGAGCTGCGCTCCCAGCCGCTGCCTGGCGTCCTCCTGCACGGCCGCCGCGACCTCCTGCGCGATCGCGATGAACGGCACGGCCAGCGGCACCTCCAGCACGGGGAACCCCCGCTCCTCGGCCGCGTCGAGGAAGGCACGGCGCAACGGGGGGACGTGCAGCCCCGCGCTGAGCGCGAGCGCGGCCACCCCCGCGTCGTCGAGCCGCTCCAGGTACGCGCGCTGGGCGCCCGCGCTCTTCGGCACGCCGATGCCGGTCGTCATGATGACCTCGGCCCCGAGAAGCCAGGGCGTGGGGTCCTCCAGCTCGCTGACGTGGGCCCAGGAGACCGATCTGCCGAGGCCGCGCTCGCCCGCCAGCACCCTCAGCTGCAGCGCGGGGGAGCGCAGCAGGTCCTCCACGGTGTTGTGCGCGTCCACGACGGCCAGCCTATTTCCCGAGATGGCACTGATTGTCCTGATGCAGGGGAGTCGGGCACACTCGAGCGATCTCCCCCTCACCTGGAGGAACGTATGGGTCCGAGCGCCCGGCCCCACGATGGTGGGGCCCTGACCCGGGTCGCCGTGGCGCAGCTTCCGCTGCGCGTCGGCGAGCCGGAGGCGAACCGCGCCGCCGCCGCGGAGGCCGTCGCCGAGGCCGCCGCGGCCGGGGCCCGCCTGGTCGTGCTGCCCGAGCTGGTCAACAGCGGATACGTCTTCACCGGCGCCGAGGAGGCCAGGGACCTGGCCGAGCCCGCCGACGGCCCGACCGTCACGGCATGGGGCCGGCTGGCCGAGGACCACGACCTGGTCATCGTGGGCGGGTTCTGCGAGCTGGCGGAGGGCGTCGTGCGCAACAGCCAGGTCATGGTCGACCCCACCGGGACCAGGGCCGTCTACCGCAAGGCCCACCTGTGGCACGACGAGCAGGACGTGTTCGCGCCCGGCGACGCCGCCGCTCCCGTGGTGGACACCGCGCTCGGCCGGATCGCCATGATGGTCTGCTACGACCTGGAGTTCCCCGAGTGGGTGCGGGCGGTGGGCCTGGCCGGGGCCGACCTGCTCGCCGTCTCCACCAACTGGCCGGTCTCGCCCGTCCCGGCCGGGGAGCGCTCGGTGCTGGTCGCCCACGCCCAGGTGGCCGCCGCCGCCAACCGCATGTTCGTCGCGGTGGCCGACCGCTGCGCCGCCGAGCGCGGAGTGGGCTGGGTGTGCGGCACCTCGGTCATCGGGCCGGACGGTTACCCGCTGGCGGGGCCCGTGCTCAGGGACGGGCCCGCCGTGCTGGTGGCCGACTGCGACCTGGCCGCGGCCAGGGACAAGGCCACCGGCCCGCGCAACGACGTCCACCGCGACCGGCGGACGGATCTGTACGGGATCTCGCGGACGCGCTGACGCCGACCCGTGTCCCCCGTGTGGCCTACGATCTGATCGGCCTGCTCGCGCTCGGAAAGGCCGGGAGAAGCACATGATCGTCGACCTGTCGGTGCCCGTCGTGAACGGCATGCCCGTCTACCCCGGGGACCCGGAGGTGGAGATCGCTCCCGCCCTCACGGTGGCGGCCGAGGGCGTGAACGTCCTTGGCCTGCACCTCGGGTCGCAGTCCGGCACGCACGTGGACGCGCCGTATCACATCGACGACGCGCTGCCCACGCTCGACGCCCTGCCGCTGGAGCGGTTCCTCGGCCCGGCGGCGGTCCTCGATGTCCGGGGCCTGCCCCCGCGCGCGCCGATCACCCCCGCGATGCTCGGCACGGTGGCCGCGCGGCTGGGCCCGGGGACCGTCCTGCTGGTCGCGACGGGCTGGGACGAGCACTGGGACACGCCCGGCTACCTGTCCCATCCCTACTTGGAGGCGGAGACCGCCCGCCGGATCGTCGCCTCGGGCGTGCGGACCGTGGGCGTCGACGCGCTCAGCGTCGACCCCACCCCGGCTCCCGCCGATCTGCCGGCGCATCGCGTGTTGTGCGGGGCGCACGCCGTCATCGCGGAGAACCTGCGCAATCTCGGCCCGCTCCTGGAGGCCCAGGCCGCCGGCCGTCCGATCGAGGTCTCCCTGCTGCCGCTGCGCCTCCACGCCGCCGACGGGTCTCCCGTACGCGCCGTCGCCCGGATCGGCCGACCTTCGGCGAACGCCTTGAGTTGACGGACGGCGGCGTCGAGCTGCTATGGTGTCGGGCGCTCGTGATCCCAGGCTAGGAGACCAGACCGTGGTAGGTGAGGACGACATCTCCGGGTGATACCGGAGGTTGACCGGCCCCGGCAGGCGCGTATGACCGCCGCCGATGTGGCCCTCGTCGTCGTTCCCCCATCCCTGTCCCCTTGCCCGGGCGGCTCCGGCACGCCCGGATCACGTACGAGGTCTCTCGCATGTCCGATGCGCTCATCATCTGTTCCAGCCTGTCCTTCTCCTGGCCTGACGACACGCCCGTCTTCAGTGACCTGTCCTTCACCGTGGGCGGTGGCCGCACGGGCCTTGTCGCTCCGAACGGTGCGGGCAAGAGCACGCTGCTCAAGCTGATCGCCGGCGAGTACCGGCCCCGCGGCGGGAGCGTGTCCGTCAGCGGCGTGCTCGGCTACCTGCCGCAGAGCCTGCCTCTCACCGGCGACCTGACCGTGGCCGAGGTCCTCGGGATCGCCCCGGTGATCGCCGCGCTCGACGCCATCGAGGCGGGCGACGCCGCCGAGGAGCACTTCGCCACGATCGGCAACGACTGGGACATCGAGGAACGCACCCGTGCCCAGCTCGACCGGCTCGGGCTCGGCGACCTCGCGTTCGGCCGCACCCTGCGTACGCTGAGCGGCGGCCAGGTCGTCTCGCTCGGCCTGGCCGCCCAGCTCCTCAAGCGGCCCGACGTCCTGCTGCTGGACGAGCCGACGAACAACCTCGACCTCGGCGCGCGCCGCAGGCTCTACGACGTGCTCGGCGACTGGAACGGCTGCCTGCTGGTGGTCAGCCACGATCGGGCCCTGCTCGACCGCATGGACCGCATCGCCGAACTCGATCGGGGGGAGGTCCGCTTCTACGGCGGCGGTTTCACCGCGTACGAGGCGGCCGTACGCGGTGAGCAGGAGGCCGCCGAGCGGACCGTGCGCAGCGCCGAGCAGGAGCTCAAGCGCGAGAAGCGGGAGATGCAGCAGGCTCGCGAGCGGGCCGAGCGCCGCGCGGGCAACGCCGCCCGCAATCTCAAGAACGCCGGGCTGGCGCGGATCTTCGCCGGGAACATGAAGCGGGGCGCCCAGGAGTCGGCGGGGCGGGCGGGCCAGATGCACGCCGCCCGCGTCAGCGACGCCAAGGCCAGGCTCGACGAGGCCGGCCGGGCGCTGCGCGACGACCAGAAGATCGCGCTGGAGCTGCCGGGGACCAACGTGCCCGCCGGGCGAACGGTCTTCCTCGGCGAGGGCCTGCAGGCCCGTGGCCTGTTCGCCGAGCCGGGCGTCGACCTGGCGATCCGCGGCCCCGAGCGCATCGCGCTGACCGGCCCCAACGGCGCGGGAAAGTCCACCCTGCTGCGCCTGATCGGCGGCGAACTGGAGCCGGACGCCGGCACGACCAGGCGGGCCGACGGCCGGGTCGCCTACCTGTCGCAGCGGCTCGACCTGCTCGATGTGGATCGCACCGTGGCGGAGAACCTGGCCGCGTTCGCCCCCGGCATGCCGGAGGCGGAGCGGATGAACCTGCTCGCCCGCTTCCTGTTCCGGGGCGCGCGTGCGCACCTGCCGGTGGGCGTGCTGTCGGGCGGCGAACGGCTGCGCGCCACGCTGGCCTGCGTCTTGTGCGCCGAACCGGCGCCCCAGCTCCTGCTGCTCGACGAGCCCACCAACAACCTCGACCTGGTCAGCGTGGGGCAGTTGGAGAGCGCGCTCGGCGCGTACGAGGGGGCGTTCGTGGTGGTCAGCCACGACGAGCGGTTCCTCTCGGAGGTCGGGGTGGACCGGTGGCTGGAGTTGTCCGGGGGCCGTCTGCTGGAGACCGGGGGACCCGCCGGTGAGTGACGCGCTGCTCGCCCGCGACCTCGTTCGCACGCCGGGCGGTCGGCGGGTGCTCGACGGCGTCACCCTCACCGCCGCCCCCGGCCGCCGCCGCATCCGGCTTCCTCAGGCGGCACACGCTCCGGCCGCGGAAAGGCCGGCGCCGGAGCCTCCGTCAGAGGGTGCCTCAGGAGGTCAGTGGGTGCCCCAGGAGTAGGTCTGCTTGTGCAGCTTGAGGTAGACGAACGTCTCGGTCGCGCGCACGCTGGAGATCGCCCGGATCTTCCCCAGGATCTCGAGCAGATGGGTGTCGCCCTCGCAGACCACCTCGACCATGATGTCGACCGAGCCGGCCGTGAGCACCACGTAGTCGATCTCGGGGATCTGCGACAGTTCGTCGGCGACCCGCTCCAGGTCGCCCTCGCACTTGATGCCGATCATGGCCTGGCGGGGGAAGCCCAGGGTGAGCGGGTCGGTGACGGCGACGATCTGCATGACGCCGAGGTCGAGAAGGCGCTGCACGCGCTGACGCACCGCGGCCTCCGACAGCCCCACCGCCTTACCGATGGCGGCGTACGGCTTTCGCCCGTCCATCTGAAGCTGCTCGATGATCTGCTTGGAGATCTCGTCGAGCACCACCGGCCCACCCTTCGCGGCAGCCGCGCGAGCCTTAGGCGGAGTCGTCATCCTCGGGGGGTGTCCTCTCTTGGCGGGCTTCGATCGCCGTAGCGACCTGGTGTTACAGCATCGTGTTTGACATGTTGCGCTTGTGGTCTGACATGTTGTCAGCTCCATCGCTCTCGTCAAGCGATTCCGTAGCAATTTGGTATCTTAGCGACGAAATCCCTTGTCGTAGGCTCTTTCCTCTGCCAGAGTCGCGACAACTCAGCCACCACCAGGAGGTCAACGGTGACCACCCGTCTTCAGAACTTCGTGAACGGGAAGTTCGTCGACGCCGCGAGCGGCCGTTTCTCCGACGTCGTAGACCCTACGACGGGGGAGGTCTACGCCCAGGCACCGGTGTCGGGTCAGGAGGACGTCGACGCCGCGTACGCCGCCGCGACGGCCGCCTTCGAGACGTGGGGCCAGACGACGCCGGGCGAGCGCGCGACGCTGCTGCTGAAGGTCGCCGACGCGATCGAGGCCCGCGCTGACGAGATCAACGAGGCCGAGTGCCGTAACACCGGCAAGCCCCGCGCCCGCATGGCCGAGGACGAGACCCCGGTCGCCGCCGACCACTTCCGGTTCTTCGCCGGTGCGGCCCGCACCCTGGAGGGCCCCACCGCAGGCGAGTTCCTCGCCGACCACACCTCGATGATCCGGCACGAGCCGATCGGCGTCATCGGCCAGGTCACGCCGTGGAACTACCCGATGATGATGGCGGTGTGGAAGATCGCCCCCGCTCTCGCGGCCGGCAACACGATCGTGCTCAAGCCGTCCGACACCACCCCGGTCTCCACGCTGAAGCTGGCCGAGATCCTCGGTGACGTCCTGCCGGCCGGCGTCTTCAACGTCGTGACCGGCGACCGGGAGACCGGCTCACTGGTCGTCGGCCACCCGGCCGCGAGCATGGTCGCGATCACCGGCTCGGTCGGCGCGGGCATGTCGGTCGCCAGGACCGCCGCCGACGACCTCAAGCGCGTCCACCTGGAGCTGGGCGGCAAGGCCCCGGTCGTGATCTTCGAGGACGTCAAGGACATCAAGGCCGTCGCCGAGGCGATCGCCGGGGCGGGCCTCTACAACGCCGGCCAGGACTGCACCGCCGCCTGCCGCGTGCTCGTGCAGGAGAGCATCCACGACGAGTTCGCCGCGGCGCTGGCCGAGGCCGCCGCCGCCACCAAGCTGGGCGGCCACGACGAGGAGGACGCCTACTTCGGGCCGCTGAACAACGCCAACCAGCTCGCCCGGGTCGAGGGCTTCTTCGAGCGGGTCCCCGAGCACGCGAAGGTCCTCACCGGCGGCGCCCGCGTCGGCGACAAGGGCTTCTTCTTCGCCCCGACCGTCGTGGACGGGCTGAAGCAGGACGACGAGATGGTCCAGGACGAGATCTTCGGGCCCGTCATGACCGTCCAGACGTTCACCGACGAGGCCGACGCGCTGGCCAAGGCCAACGGCGTCCGCTACGGCCTGTCCGGCTCGGTGTGGACCTCCGACCACGGCCGCGCGATGCGGATGTCCAAGCGGCTCGACTTCGGCATCGTCTGGGTCAACACCCACATCCCGTTCGTGTCCGAGATGCCGCACGGCGGCTTCAAGCACTCGGGCTACGGCAAGGACCTGTCCGTCTTCGGCCTGCACGACTACACCCGCGTCAAGCACGTCATGCACTACATCGGCGAATAGGTACGTCCGACTGCGGCCGGACACCTATCGAAAAAGAGGGATAAGCCTGGAATGACAGAGATCCAGGCGGGCCCGGGGGCAGCCGTCGCGGCTGCCCCCGTATCAGGAGACGTGCCCGCCATCGAACTCGACAATGTGGTCAAGGAGTACGTCTCGCACGGCGAGGTCGTACAGGCGGTCAAGGGCGTGAGCCTGGCTATCGCGGAGGGAGAGTTCTTCTCCCTCCTCGGCCCCTCAGGCTGCGGCAAGACCACCAGCATGCGAATGATCGCCGGGTTCGAGGACCCCACACAGGGGGTCGTCAGGCTCCACGGGGAGGACGTCACGAACGTCCCGCCGAACAAGCGTGACATCAACATGGTGTTCCAGTCCTACGCGCTGTTCCCGCACATGAACGTCTGGGACAACGTCGCGTTCGGGCTCAAGCGCAAGAAGGTCCCCGACGCGGAGATCAAGCGCCGCGTCGGCGAGATCCTGGAGGTCGTGGACCTGGTCGGCCGCGAGAAGCGCCGGCCGAAGGAGATGTCGGGAGGCCAGCAGCAGCGCGTCGCGCTCGCCCGCGCCCTGGTCAACCGGCCCCGCGCGCTCCTGCTCGACGAGCCGCTCGGCGCGCTCGACCTCAAGCTCCGCCAGGCCATGCAGATCGAGCTCAAGCGCATCCAGCGCGAGGTCGGCCTCACGTTCGTCTACGTGACGCACGACCAGAGCGAGGCGCTGACGATGAGCGACCGCATCGCGGTCATGAACGACGGCCTCGTGGAGCAGCTCGCGGACCCCCGCGAGATCTACGAGCGGCCCGCCAGCAAGTTCGTGGCCGGTTTCATCGGCACCTCCAACCTGCTGAGCGGGACCGTCCAGCAGGTCACCGGCGACACTGCCGTGCTCGCGCTCGGCGCGAGCGACCGGATCCTCGTCCCCGCCGACGGCGCGCTCGCGGCCGGCGCCACGGTCGACCTCACGGTCCGGCCCGAGAAGATCAAGATCGCGAAGGATCAGCCGGAAGGCGACCTCAGCGTGGTGCGGGGGACGGTCGCCGAGGTCGTCTACCTCGGCACTTACAACAGCTACGTCGTGGTGCTCGGCGACGGCGCCGAGATCACGGTCTTCGAGCAGAACGCACACGACAGCACGATCACGGCCGAGCGAGGCGACACGGTCTGGCTCTCCTGGCAGCCCTGGCACTCCTACGCGCTGCGGTAAACCCCGCGTCGACTTCCTTCCCCCGTCGAACCCCGCGACGAATCCCCGAATCCCGGTACAGCGAACCCGGTACAGCGAACCCGGAGCACGAACCCCATGAACGACCCATACAGGCAGGACCCCGCCCTCCTCCGCGGCATGACCCAGCGCCGGCTCGGCAGGCGCGACGCCTTCCGGCTCGCGGGCCTGTCGGCCGCCGGGCTCGCCCTCGCGGCCTGCGGCGTGCAGGGCAAGGGCGCGGCCAGGCCGTCCTCCTCCGCCCAGGCCCAGTCCGAGGTGGAGAAGTACTGGTCGGGCAAGACCAAGAACGGCCACGTGGACTTCGCCAACTGGCCGCTCTACATGGATCCCAAGCAGCCCGAGCTCAAGCAGTTCACCCAGCAGACCGGGATCACGGTGACCTACAAGGAGGTCATCCAGGACAACCCGAGTTGGTTCGCCAAGATCCAGCCGCAGCTCGCGGCCGGGCAGTCGATCGACTACGACCTGATGGTCGTCACCAACGGCCTGCACTTCACCCAGCTCGTCCAGCTCGGCTACCTCGTTCCGCTCGACCACGCCAAGCTGCCGAACTTCACGGCCAACGCGGGGGAGCGGTACAAGAACGAGTCGTTCGACCCCGGCAACGTCTACAGCATCCCGTGGGCCTCCGGCATGACCGGCATCGCCTACAACCCCAAGTACGTCGACACCCCGCCGACCAGCATGGCCGACCTCTGGAACCCCAAGTACAAGGGCAAGGTCGGCATGATGTCCGACTCCCAGGAGATCGCCAACTTCGGCCTGTTCGCGCTCGGCATCGACCCGGACACCTCGACCGAGGCGGACTGGCAGAAGGCCGCGGCCAAGCTCCAGGAGCAGCGCGACGCCGGCATCGTGCGCAAGTACTACGACCAGGCGTACATCGACCCGCTGGCCAAGGGCGACATCTGGCTCACGATGGCGTGGTCGGGCGACGTCTTCCAGAAGAACGTCTCCGACGGCACGGACCTCAAGTTCGTGATCCCGCAGGAGGGCGCGACCATCTGGACGGACAACATGATGATCCCGAAGACCGCGACGAACCCGGTCGACGCGATCATGCTGATGGACTTCTTCTACGACGTGAACGTGGCGGGGCACCTCGCGGAGTACATCAACTACGTCACCCCGGTCCCGGCTGCCAAGGACGTCATCGCCGCCGACGCCACCAAGGCCACGGGTGCCGACAAGAAGCTCCTGGAGCAGGTGTCGACCAGCCCGCTGGTGTTCCCCAGTGCCGAGGACTACGCCAAGCTCCGGAGCTACAAGAACTTCAAGACGCCGCAGGAGCAGAAGAAGTTCGAGTCCATCTTCCAGGCGATCACGACGGCATGAGCAGGCTCAGGGCTTCGCTGACGCCGTACCTGCTGCTCTTCCCCGGCACGCTCTGGCTGGCGATCTTCTTCGTCATCCCGACGGTCGTCATGCTGTCGCTGTCGCTGCAGTCGGGCGACGTGGTCAACGGCTACGCGTTCACGTTCAACTGGCACAGCTACGTCGACGGGATCAGCACCTACCACGACCAGATCGTCCGGTCCCTGGTGTACGGCCTGTTCTCGACGCTGATCCAGATCGTCATCGGGTTCCCCGTGGCGTACTGGATCGCCTTCAAGGGCGGCACCCGCAAGTCGGTCTACCTGTTCCTGCTGCTGCTGCCCTTCCTGGTGTCGTTCGTGCTGCGCACCATCTCCTGGCAGTTCTTCCTGTCCGACAACGGCATGCTGCTCGGACCGCTCAAGTCGATCGGCCTGGTGCCGCAGGACTTCCACATCCTGGCCACGAGCGCGGCGGTGATCGGCGGCCTGGCGTACAACTTCCTGCCGTTCATGATCCTGCCGATGTACGTGGCGCTGGAGCGGATCGACCCGCGCGTCCTGGAGGCCGCGCAGGACCTGTACGCGAGCAAGCTGCAGACCTTCCTGCGCGTCGTGCTGCCGCTGTCGCTGCCGGGGGTGTTCGCCGGCGTGCTGATGACGTTCGTCCCGGCCACGTCCGACTACGTCAACGCGTCCGTGCTCGGCGGCACCAGCAACACGATGATCGGCAACGTCATCCAGAACCAGTTCCTGATCAACCAGGACTACCCGACCGCCTCGGCGCTGTCGTTCACGCTGATGGCCCTGCTGCTGGTGGGCATCTTCGCGTACGCCAAGGCGCTCGGCACCGAGGACGTGCTGGAGGTGGCGGCCCGATGAAGGGTGGCCTGCTGCGGGGCCGCGGCCTGCAGATCTACACCTGGCTCGTGATCGCGTGGCTCGTGCTGCCGATCGCCGTCATGATCCTGTTCGGCTTCAACGACACCCACGGCCGGTTCAACACGACCTGGCAGGGCTTCACGCTCAAGTGGTACGGCAAGCTGTTCGAGATCGACGACCTCACCAGGGCGCTGGTGAACTCGCTGGTCATCGCCGTGCTGACGATGCTGGTCGCCGGGGTGCTCGGGTCGCTGATCGGGCTGGCGCTCGGCCGCTACCGCTTCCGCGGGGCCGGGGCGATGAACCTGGTGATGTTCGCGGCGATCTCCTGCGCCGAGATCGTGATGGGCGCGTCGCTGCTGTCGCTGTTCGTCACGCTCGCCGTGCCGCTCGGGTTCTGGACGATCGTGATCTCGCACGTCATGTTCTCGATCTCGTTCGTGGCCGTGACCGTGCGGGCCCGGGTGATGACGCTCGACTCCTCGCTCGAGGAGGCCGCCCGCGACCTCGGCGCGAGCCCGTGGTCGACGTTCCGCCTGGTCACGCTGCCGATGATCTTTCCTGGCGTGCTGGCGGGCTCGATGCTGGCCTTCGCGCTGTCGATCGACGACTTCGTCATCACCAACTTCAACTCCGGCGGCACGGTGACGTTCCCGCTGTGGATCTGGGGCGCCACCCGCGTGGGCGTCCCGCCGCAGGTGAACGTCATGGGCACGCTGATCTTCGCGGCCGGGGTGCTGATCGCCGTGGCCAACGCCCTGGTGGCCCGCCGCCGCGCCAACGCGTAAGGGAAGTGGAATCCGTGGTTCCGTCGAAGGCGCTCGCCGACGCGGAGCGCAAGCCGTACTGGCTGGACCGGCCGATCGCGCCCGAGCCGCTGCCCCCGCTGACGGGTGACGTCACGGCGGATCTGGCGGTGGTCGGCGGCGGCTTCACCGGCCTGTGGACCGCACTGATGGCCAAGGAGCGCGACCCCTCGCTCGACGTGGTCCTCCTGGAGGGCCGCGCGATCGGGTGGGCCGCCTCCGGCCGCAACGGCGGGTTCTGTGCCGCGAGCCTGACCCACGGGCTCGGCAACGGGCAGGACCGCTGGCCCGCGGAGATCGCGACGCTGGAACGGCTCGGCCGGGAGAACCTCGACGAGATTGAGGCGACCCTCGCCCGGTATGGCGTCGACTGCTCCTTCGAGCGGACCGGCGAGCTGCGGGTGGCCACCGAGGAGTGGCAGCTCGCCGGGCTCGACGAGGAGGTGAGCGGGGCGGCCTCGCTCGGCCTGCGGC
This sequence comes from Microbispora sp. NBRC 16548, assembly GCF_030268985.1. Taxonomy (NCBI): domain Bacteria; kingdom Bacillati; phylum Actinomycetota; class Actinomycetes; order Streptosporangiales; family Streptosporangiaceae; genus Microbispora; species Microbispora sp. NBRC 16548. The sequence goes on along the minus strand of NZ_BSSF01000008.1, from coordinate 25,784 downwards.
TGGAGCGGCTCGACCGCGAGCAGGTGCGGGCCGAGGTGGACTCCCCGACCTACCTCGGCGGCGTGTGGGACCGGCAGGGCGTCGCGATGGTCGACCCGGCGCGGCTGGCGTGGGGGCTGCGCGACGTCTGCGTGCGGCTCGGCGTGCGCGTCTTCGAGCACACGCCGGTGCGCTCCCTGCACGACGACGGCGTCGCGCTCGAACTGGAGGCGCCGAAGGGGCGGGTCAGGGCCGGGCGGGTGGCGCTCGGCACCGGCGCCTTCCCTCCGCTGCTGCGCAGGCTCAGGCACTTCCTCGTGCCGGTGTACGACTACGTGCTGATGACCGAGCCGGTGCCGGACCACCTGCTGGCGGAGGTCGGCTGGCTGAGCCGCCAGGGCATCGGCGACTCGGCCAACCAGTTCCACTACTACCGGCTGACCGACGACAACCGGATCCTGTGGGGCGGCTACGACGCCGTCTATCACAACGGCGGCCTGGTCAAGCCGGAGTACGACCAGCGCGACGCCACCTTCGAGAAGCTCGCCACGCACTTCTTCGAGACGTTCCCTCAGCTCCACGGCCTGCGCTTCACACACAAATGGGGCGGGGTCATCGACACCTGCAGCCGGTTCAGCGCCTTCTTCGGCACCGCGTACGGCTCACGCCTCGCCTACGCCGCCGGATACACCGGCCTCGGCGTGGGCGCCACCCGGTTCGGGGCCAACGTGATGCTCGACCTGCTGCAGGGCCGGGTGACCGAGCGTACGGACCTGCGCATGGTGCGGCAGAAGCCCATGCCCTTCCCACCGGAGCCGGTGCGGTCGGGCGTCATCCAGCTCACCCGCTGGGCCATCGCCCGGGCCGACGAGCACGAGGGCCGCCGCAACGCCTGGCTGCGCACCCTCGACGCCTTCGGCGTCGGCTTCGACTCCTAGCTGTAGCCGGCCGGGCTCCCGAGATGCGACGTCCGATCTAGTCGCTCAGGTGGAGCCACCAGGTGATGTCGTCGCCGACGCGGGTGAAGCCACACGCGCTGTAGAGCCGCTCGCCCTCGGGGGTCGCGTTCAGCACGGCGTGCCGCGCCCCGGCCGCGCGGGCGGCCTCGCACACCGCGTGCAGCAGGCCGGTGCCGAACCCGCGCCGCCGGAAGGGCTGCCAGACCTCCATGTCGAAGATCCCGGCCAGGTCGCCGTCGAGGAACGACCAGGCCCGGCCCGCGAACCGGCGGGAGCGGGTGTAGGCGGCGGCGTACCAGGCGCGGGCCGGCCGCAGCCGGGTCAGCGCCAGCAGCTCGCGGTAGGCGGGATCCGTCTCCTGGTAGTCGGCGGTGTCCTCCTGCAGCTCGATCCCGGGATCAGGGCGGCCGATCGGCCGGGACAAGTCGGCCGTCATCCACCAGGGCGCCCACCCGCGCTCGAAGCCCGCCTCCGCTAGTGGCGCCGGGTCGACGGCCGGATCGAGCCAGGCGCCCACGATGGGCCGTCCCCGGTCACGGGCCCGCTCGACGCCGCGGACGACGGCCGCGGTCGTCATCTCCCCCGGGAACATGAGGTTCTGGCCGTCCGGCCCGTCGATCCAGGTCAGCGGGCCGTCCGTCCACACCTCGCCGCCCAGGGCCCGGGCCTGGAGCAGGAACCAGCCGGTCTGGACGCGTCGGCAGTCGGCGATCGTCACCACAGCCGTACATCGTGCCATCCCCGCGGACGCGTCAGGCGGTGAGCCAGCGGAGCGGGTTCTCGTGGGTGATGAGACGCAGGGTGTCGCCGTCCACGCCGGCCTCCCGCAGGGCCGGGAGGACGGCGGAGAACAGCCGGCCGTAGCCCTGCCCGCCGTAGCCGGACAGGTGCTCCCGCAGCCGTACGCCGCTGCTGAGCAGGACGCGCTCGGCGTGCCCGGAGTCGAGCAGGGTGAGGACGTCCTCGGCGTCGTCCACGCTCACGTACGCTCCGGTCTCGGCGATCTTGCGCTGGACCAGCGGGTCGCCGGCGCGGGCGCTGAGACGCCGGGCGGGGACGTTCTGCGAGAGCAGGAGTTCCAGCAGCTCCAGGCCGCCCGTCGCCACCGGGAGGTCGGTGCGCAGCGAGGCGCGGGCGGCGGCGGTGACGGCCCGTTCCTCGGCGGGAGTGGGCGTCTCGTCCCACGAGGCGGCGACGATGACGCCCGGCCGCGCGCCCGTCCCGTCGAGTCCGGCGCCGATCTCGTGCAGCAGGTCGGCGGTCAGGTCCTCCACGCTGAACCGGGTGATGGTCTCACCCGTGAACGGCTGCGCGGCGAACCCGGTGGCGGCCACGATCGGGACCCGCGCGGCCATCGAGATCCGGGCGAGCGCCGCGGGGTCGCGCGCCATCCCGATGCAGCTGTGCTCCACGACGAGGCCCAGCGCCTGTTCCCTGCCGAGGTGCTTGACCTCGGCCAGCACGTATCGCTCCTCGTCCAGCCACCGATGGGGATCGGAGTCCACGCCGATCCCCCAGCGGGTGTCGGTGCGCAGGTGCTCGTACGGCAGCACCGGCCCGTCGATCTCGGAGACGGGGACGGCGCCCGTGACGGTCTGGATTCGGGGAAAATACGCGCCGGACATGAACGGACATTAACCGATTTTTTGCCGAAACCGCTCGTGAATCACATGATTCTTTACGTTAAGCGGCGTAGGCGGGGTCAGCTCATCGTCTTGCCGCCGTTGACGGCGAGCCGCTGGCCGGTGACGAACCGGGCACCGGGGGAGGCGAGGAACGCCACCGTCTCGGCCACGTCCGCCGGCACGCCCATGTGCCCCAGCGGGACGTCGCGCAGGTAGCCGGTGTAGTCCTCCGGGGGGACGTCCGCGTGCCGTTCCACCGGGATCCAGCCCGGCTCGACGGTGTTCACCGTGATCCCGTACGGTCCCAGCTCCCGGGCCCACGACCGGGTGAGCCCGTGCATCGCGGCCTTGGCGGCGACGTAGTGCCCGAACTCCGGGTTGCCGAGGTCGGCGACCTCACTGCCCACGTTGACGATCCGGCCGGAACCGGCCTCGCGCATGCCGGGCAGCACGGCCTGAAGGATCAGCAGCGGGGCCTTGACGAAGAAGCGGAGCTGGCCGAGATGGTCCTCCCAGGTCTGCTTCTCCACCGGCATCAGCGGCTGGGGGCCGGTGGCGTTGTTGACGACCACGTCGACCTGCCCGATCGCGGCCACGCCCTCCCGTACGGACTCCTCGTCGGTGACGTCGAACCGGGCCAGGCGGGCCGAGCCGCCGGCGGCGGTGATGCGGCCGGCGACGGCGGAGGCCCCGGCCGTGTCGTTGGCGTAGTTGACGGCGACGTGCCAGCCATCCGCGGCGAGCCGTTCGGCGATGACGGCGCCCAGACCTCGTGAGGCGCCCGTGACCAGTGCGGTACCCATGGGAACCGTCCCTATCACAGATCACGTAGGGCAGGATGGTGCCCATGGATGAGATCGCCGCACTGGTGGACCGGGCCGAGATCGTGGACGTCGTCACGGCCGTCTTCGACACCGTGGACGCCAAGAACTGGCCGGTGTGCCTGGAGCTGTTCGACGACGAGGTGGACGCCGACTTCACGAGTCTCAACGGCGGGGAGCCCGCCCGGGTGAGCGCCGAGGCCCTCGTGGACGGGTGGCGCACCGGCCTGCACGCCCGCAAGCAGAGCTTCCACAGCGTGAGCAACTTCGCCGTGACGGTGGACGGCGCCGAGGCGCACGTGACCACCAAGGGGTACTCCTACAACCTGCTCGACGCCGCGCTGGGCGGCGGCATGTTCGAGGTGTGGGGCGTCTACCGGCTCGGGCTCGTACGGCAGGCCGAGGGATGGAAGGTCACGGCGCTGGCGTTCCACGCCTGGCACAGCCGCGGCGACGAGGCGGTGCGCACGCACAGGCTGGAGGGCTAACGGGTGATCGCCGGGGCCTCGGTGTGCAGCCGCCGCAGGACCCGGCGGAACGCCCAGATGGACGCCACGAAGGCCAGGCCGGTGACGGCGGCGACGGCGGCGGTGCGGATGATCAGGTAGTCGCCGATCGACTCGTGCAGCAGCAGCCAGATGCTCATGGCCGAGTTGACCAGGAGCACGAACGCCCACAGCAGGGTGATCCGGGCGAAGAAGGTGCGGACGCGCTCGTGCCGCAGCACGAACGACGGCAGGTGGATGTAGTCGAGTGTGAGCCGCTGGACCAGCGGGCGGCGCATCCGCACCGACGCCAGGAGCACCATGCTGATGCAGATCGTGCCGAGCTCCGGCTGGATGAAGTAGAGGACGGGGCTGCCGGTCCACAGGCCGATCACGGTGCGGAAGGTGATCGCGATCGTCGCCATGATCATCGTCCCCGGCACGGGCTGACGCCGGATGATCCGCCACAGGACGCCCAGGTAGACCCAGGACACCGCGGCCATCAGCGCGCCGCGCAGGCCGAGCACCGCGAGGGCCGTGTAGAAGACCACGAGGGGAGCCACCACGCCTTCGAGGAGCCGGGGCACCGCCTGCTTGATCAGCGCGGTGAGCCGTGGCAATGCGAAGGACGTGTGGTTCATGGTGACTCCAACGGGCCGGCGGGGGGACCGACGCTGTAGTTGGGCAACGCGCCTACCCGGACATAGCGGATGGAAACGCCCGGGTTGGGCGGCCTCGTCGGTGGCTTACCGTACCTGACCGTCAGGCCTGCGGGGGCCGAATGCGCGAACCGCCCCCGCGCTTCATAACGGTACGGCATACCTCTCGCGGGCGTCCTGGTGGATGGAAAACCCCTGATCAGCGCTTTACCGGGGGTCGCTGGGCGCTTTCCCCGGAGGGCGGTGGACGCGGGTTACGTTGACGGCATGGACTCAGGTTTCGGCTACTTCGCAACGGATGATGCGGTTCGTCCTGATGCCTTGGCCCGGCTCGTCGAGCAGCGCGGCCATGCGGCGCTGCTGTTCACCGAGCACACGCACATCCCGGTGCCGCCCGGCGGTCAGACGCCGAAGGACGAATGGGGCGGCGCACTGCCCCGGCGCTACTGGCACACCTACGACCCGTTCGTCGCCTCGATGGCGGCGGGCGCGGCGACGACCCGGCTGCGCGTGGGCACCGGCATCTGCCTCGTACCGGAGCATGAGCCCCTCGGCCTGGCGAAGACGGTGGCGAGCGTGGACAACCTGACCGGCGGGCGGTTCGAGTTCGGCGTCGGCGCCGGATGGAACCGCGAGGAGCTGCGCCACCACGGCGTCGACCCGGCCCGCCGCTTCGCCGTCATGCGGGAACGGGTGCGGGCGATGCAGGAGATCTGGACCCGTGACGAGGCCGAGTTCCACGGCGACTTCGTATCCTTCGACCCGGTCTGGTCGTGGCCCAAGCCGGCACAGAAGCCCTACCCGCCGATCCTGGTGGGCGGTGTCGGGCCGCGCGTCTTCGACCGCGTGCTCGCCTACGGGGACGCGTGGCTGCCCAACTACGGCCCCGGGATCCTGGAGCGCGTCCCCGAGCTGTTCCGGCGGGCGGAGGAGGAGGGCAGGGACGTCAGGGTCGTGATGCTGTCCGCGCCGGCCGACCCCGACGCGCTTGAGCAGTGCGAGAAGGCCGGGGTCGCCCGGGTCATGGCCTGGCTGCCGTCGGCCGGATACGACTGGATCCAGCGGGCGATGGACGCCTTCGAGAACGCCCTCGCCGACCTGCACGGAGAATGAGCACGGCCGGCGGGGAGGGGCGTCAGCTCAGTGTCGCGGTGGCCAGCTTGGCGCCGAAGCCGAGGAAGAGCGCGCCGACCCCCGTGGTGAGCCCGGCGGCCAGCTTGCGGCGGCGCCGGAAGTGGGCCGCGAGGAACGTGCCGCCGAAGATGAGCGTGGTCAGGTAGGTCACGCTGAAGACCTGCACGATCAGCGCCAGGATCAGGAACGACAGCGCGGGCGCGCCGTACGACGGGTCCACGAACTGCACGAAGAACGCCACGAAGAACAAGATGGCCTTGGGGTTGAGCAGGCTGATCGTGAACGCCTTACGGAACGGGTTGCCCACCGGCGCCGGGACGGCCTCCTGCGCCGCCTTCGCGACCTGTTCCTGTGTCGCCTTCGCACCCTGCTCCTGTGTCGCCTCCGTGACCTGTTCCGGAGTCGCGCCCCGGGAGGCCCGCAGGGAGCGCCAGGCGCCGCGCAGCATGCCGAAGCCGATCCACGCCAGATAGATCGCGCCCGAGTACTTCACGATCGAGAACAGGACGGGCGTGGACTTCAGCAGCGACGCGACCCCCGCGGCCGACAGGAACATGAGGACCGAGTCGCCGGCGAAGACCCCGGCCGCCGCCCGATAGCCCTGCCGTACGCCGCGCTGGGCGGCGGTGGACAGCACGAACAACGAGTTCGGCCCGGGCAGCAGGATGATCAGGAACGATCCCGCGATGTAGGTCCAGATGTTGGTGATCCCGAAGAACATGCCCGCTCCCGTCACGAAACTGCATGTCCTGTTATAGCCCTATCCAGGCGTCGGTCACAGTCGGTAGATTCCTATTGACTTGGTAGGGAACACGGGAGAATCCTGGGGAGCATGACGTTGTGGAAGCCTGACCCCACCTTCTATCCCTCGCCCAGGGACGCCGCCGAGGCGCCGCCGGAGAAGCTGGCCTACGTGGCCGCCTTCGACCGGTCGGCCGAGCGGCCCGACGCGCTCGCCGTGCTCGACACCGACCCCGGCTCCCCGTCGTACGGGACCGTGGTCGGCTGGACCGACCTGCCGTACACGGGGGACGAGCTGCACCACTTCGGCTGGAACGCCTGCAGCAGCGCGCTGTGCCCGTACGCGCCGCACCCGCACGTCGAGCGGCGCTACCTGATCGTCCCCGGCCTGCGGTCGTCGCGGATCTACGTCTACGACACCAAGGACCGGGTCAGCCCGGAGCTCGTGAAGGTCGTCGAGGCCGAGGAGCTGGGCAAGCGGGCCGGCTACTCCCGCCCGCACACCGTGCACTGCGGTCCGGAGGGGCTGTACGTCAGCGCGCTCGGCGGCTACGGCGACGACGGGCCCGGCGGCATCGCGATCCTCGACCACAACTCGTTCGACGTGCTCGGCCGGTGGGAGGTGGACCGCGGCCCGCAGTACCTGGCGTACGACTTCTGGTGGCACATCAACCACGACGTGATGATCACCTCCGAGTGGGGCACGCCCTCCATGATCGAGGACGGTGTCGTCGGCGAGCTGCTGCTCGGCCGCAAGTACGGCCACAAGCTGCACTTCTGGGACCTGCGCAAGCGCCGGCACGTCCAGGAGGTGGACCTCGGCGACCAGCACCAGATGACGCTGGAGTTGCGCCCGGCCCACGACCCGACCAAGACGTACGGCTTCGCCGGGGTCGTCGTCAGCGTCGAGGACCTGTCGGCCTCCGTGTGGCTCTGGCACAGGGATGTCGGGCACGGGGACGGCTCCCGCTGGGCGGCGCAGAAGGTGATCACCATCCCGGCCGAGCCCGCCTCGCCCGACGACCTGCCCGACGTGCTCAAGCCGTTCGGCGCGGTGCCGCCGCTGATCACCGACATCGACCTGTCGGTGGACGACCAGCGCCTGTACGTGTCGTGCTGGGGCACCGGCGAGCTCAAGCAGTTCGACGTGTCCGACCCGTTCAAGCCGGTCGAGATCGGCTCGGTCCGCCTCGGCGGCATCGTCGACCGGGCCGCCCACCCCGCGGCGCCGGACGAGCGGCTCGCGGGCGGCCCGCAGATGGTCGAGGTGAGCCGCGACGGCCGCCGGGTCTACGTCACCAACTCGCTGTACGGCGCCTGGGACGACCAGTTCTACCCCGACGGCGTGGGCGCCTGGATGGCGAAGATCGACACCGGGTCGTTCACGCTGGACGAGCGGTTCTTCCCGCACGGCGACGACTTCCGCGGGCTGCGCCCGCACCAGGTCAGGCTGCAGGGCGGCGACGCGTCCTCCGACTCCTACTGCTACCCGTGACGCTGACCGCGGTCATCCTGCTCGGCGCCTTTCACGGGATCAACCCCGCGATGGGCTGGCTGTTCGCCGTCGCCCGCGGGTTGCAGGAGCGCAGCCGCGACCTGCTGCTGCAGTCGCTGCCGGTCATCGCGCTGGGCCACCTCGCGTCGGTGGCCCTCGTGGTGCTCGCCGTGTCGGCGACCGGGTCGATCGTGACGGCCACGGCCCTGTCGATCGGGGCGGGCGTCGTGCTCGTCGGGTTCGGCCTGTGGCACCTGCTCGCCCGGCGGCACTTCCGCTGGGTGGGCATGCGGCTGTCGCTGCCGCAACTGGCCGCCTGGTCGTTCCTGATGTCGTCGGTGCACGGCGCGGGACTGATGCTGCTGCCCGTGCTGACCCGCATGCCGGCGAGTCACCACGGGCACGCCCTGTCGGGCGGCATGCTCGTCGCCGGTGTGCACACGCTCGCGATGTTCCTGACGGCGACCGTCGTCGCCGTCGTGGTGTACGAGTTCCTCGGCGTGGCCGTCCTGCGCCGGGCCTGGTTCAACCTCGACAGGATGTGGGCGTTCGCCCTGGTGGGGGCGGGCGTCGTCACCCTCGTGGGCGCCATCTGAGGGTTGGCGGGACGGGCGGGCGCCGCGGGCCCCCGGGGTGCCTGGCAGGATTGACCGGCGTGCGGGTTCGTCTCCTCGGCGCGCTCGAGGTTCTCGACGACGGCGGGGCTCAGGTCGCCGTCGCGGGCGCGCGCGTGCGCGCGCTGCTGGCCGTGCTGGCCCTGCGGCCCGGCCGCCTCGTTCCGGCCGACCGGCTCGTGGACGCGCTGTGGGAGGACGACCCACCGGCCAACGCCGCGAACGCGCTGCAGACGCTGGTGAAACGCCTGCGCGCGGCGCTCGGGCGGCCCGGCGCGGTGGTGTGGCGCGACGGCGGGTACGTGCTCGACGTCGAGCCGGCGCAGGTCGACGCCCACGTGTTCACCGCACTGACCCTGCCGTACGCGACGGGCACGCTGCCGGACCGGATGACGGACGCCGAGGACTCCAACGCGGAGCTGCACGACGCGTGCGCGGAGCTGGACGAGGCGCTGGCGTTGTGGCGCGGGCCCGCCCTGGCCGACCTGCGCGCGGTGCCCTACCTGGTGGCCGCGGCGGCCCGGCTGGAGGAGCGGCGGCTGGCCGTGGTCGAGGCCCGCGCCGCCGCGTACCTCGCACTCGGACGTGAGGTGGACCTGTCGGCCGAGGTGGCCGCCCATCCGCTGCGCGAGCGGCTGTCCGCCCTGGCGATGCGCGCGCTCGCCCGCTCGGGCAGGCAGGCGGCGGCGCTGGCCCTCTACGAGCGGGTCCGAAGGGCGCTCGCGGACGAACTCGGCGTCGATCCGGGCCCGGAGCTGCGAGCCGCCCATCTCGACGTGCTGCGCGGGCAGGAGACCCCGGCGGCGCATGAGCGGCCGACCCGCACTCCCACCACTCCCACCACCCCCGGCACTGTCGGCGGCACAGGCCGGCGTGCGGGCAGCTTGTGGGCGCCGCCGACGACGTTCGTGGGCCGTGAGGAGGAGGTCACGCACCTCGCGGCCCTGCTGCGCGAATCCCGGCTGGTCACGGTCGTCGGGCCGGGCGGGGCGGGCAAGACGCGCCTGGCGGTCGAGACCGCCCTGCGCGCCGCCGGCAACGGCGTCGTCCGAGAGGGCGTCGCCGGGGAGAGCACCTCCGAAGCGGGCGGGAACGGTGAGGGCGCGTGGCTCGCCGAGCTGGCCCCCCTGACGGACCCCGCGGACGTCGTGCGCTGCGTGCTCGAAGCGCTCGGCGCCGACGCCGAGCCGCGGGTGGGCGGGGACTGGCGGCAGGACCCGCCGGATCCGGACGAGCGCCTGGTCGCCTCCCTCGCCGGGCGTGAGCTGCTGCTCGTCCTCGACAACTGCGAGCACGTGATCGACGCCGCGGCGGGCCTGACCGAGTTGATACTGCGCCGCTGCCCGGGAGTGCGCGTGCTGGCGACCAGCCGCGAGCCGCTCGGTGTGCCGGGGGAGACGCTCGCCCCGATTCCGCCCCTCGGCCTGCCCCCGGAGGGCGTCACCTCAGGCGAGGCGGGCGAGTACCCCGCCGTACGCCTCCTGGTGGACCGCGCCCGCGCGGTGAGCCCCGGCTTCGCCCTCGACGAGCACACGACCCCGCACGTCGTCACGATCTGCCGCCGCCTCGACGGGATGCCGCTCGCCATCGAACTCGCCGCGGCGCGGATCAGGGCGCTCGGCCCCGAGCGGCTCGCGGCCCGCCTCGACGACCGGTTCCGCCTGCTGACCGGCGGGAGCCGTACGGCCCTGCCGCGACACCGGACGCTGAGCGCGGTGGTCGAGTGGAGCTGGGACCTGCTCGCGCCCGAGGAGAGGACGCTGGCGGAGCGGCTCGCGGTGTTCGCCGGCGGTGCCACGCTGGACGACGCGGAGCTGGTCTGCGGGGGCGACGGCCTCGACGTGGTGGCGGTGCTGCCGTCCCTGGTCGACAAGTCCCTGCTGGAGGCGCCGGGCGACGGCCGGTTCCGGATGCTGGAGACGATCCGCGCGTACGCGCTGAGGCGACTGACGGCCAACGGTGAGCTCGACCGCTACCGGCGCCGGCACGCGGCGCACTTCCTGCGGCTCGCCGAGGAGGCCGAGCCGTGCCTGCGCGGAGCCGGGCAGCTGGAGTGGATGGACAGGCTGACCGCCGAGCAGGACAACCTGAACGCCGCCCTGCGCTGGGCCGTCGACTCCCGGGAGACGGAGACCGCGCTGCGCCTGTGCGGCACGCTGAGCTGGTATTGGTGGCTGCGCGGGCATCGCGGCCAGGCGGCCGTCTGGGCCGGGCAGGTCCTCGACCTCGTCCCCGAGGGCCCGCCCGCCGGACTGGTGCGCGCCTACACCGGATGCCGGTTCGCGGTTACGGTCACCCGGCTCGGCACGATCTGGATGGAACCCGACCGGCTGGAGGAGATCCGCCGGGAACTCGCCGACCTCGTCGAGACGGCCCTGCGCGAGGGCCCGGTGCATCCGATGCTGCCGATCCTGCGGGCGGTCGTCACGGCGATGGCCGGACGCAGGGAGGAGGCGGCCGGGATGCTCGACGCGTACGCCGGCTCCGACGATCCCTGGCTGGCCGGCTCGGCGCTGATGATCAGGGGCGGGTCGCTCGGCCTGCCGGGCGACAGCGAACAGGACGTCGAGGAGGCGGTGCGCAGGTTCCGGGCGCTGGGAGAGCGCTGGGGGCTCAGCGAGGCCCTGCTCACGCTGGCCACACTCCGCGCCCGCCGGGGTGCGCCGACGGCGGACCTGATCGACGAGATCGCCGGGCTGACCGCCGGATGGGTCAGCCAGGACGACACGATCTCCACGCTGACCCGCCTGGCCGAGCTGCGCCTTCAGGCGGGCGACGCCGAGGGCGCGGCGGCGGACGTGGCGGCCGCCCGTTCCCACGTGTCCGCCGGCGTCTCGCCGTACGCGCTCGTGCAGGTGAGCATGGGCGAGGCGAAGGTGGCGCGGAGCAGGGGCGACCTCGACGGCGCGGTGGCGGCGTACGAGGAGGTCCTGGCCGTGCTGGAGGCCCACCCCGCCGTCCCGCAGCAACTCGCGTCGGCGTACGCCGAGTACGGCAGGGCGCTTCTGGCCAAGGGCGACCTCGGCGGCGCGCTCGCGCGTCACCACGAGGCGTTGCGCACCCTCGGCGCCACCCCCGACCCGCCCGTCCTCGCGACCGTGCTGGCCGGGCTGGCCATGATCGCCCTGGCCGGGGGCGACGCGACGCGTTCTGCGGCGCTCTTCGGCGCGGCCGACGCGGCTCATGCGGGCTGGCGGGCGGACGCCGAGGCCGCCGAGGCGCTGGAGTCGGCGCGCGAGGCGGCGGGCCCCGGCTTCCCCGCCGCCTACGAGCGCGGCCGAACGTCGCCGCACGAGGACCTCGGCCTGCCCGCCACCGGAAGCAGCAGGTAGGACGGCGCGCTGATCGTGACCCGCGCCGCGCCGGACTGCCGGGCGTACTTGGGGAAGTTCGACCCCGCGACCTCCACCCGCACCCGGTGTCCCGCCCCGAAGACGTGGGCCAGATTGCCGAGGAGGACGCGCGCCCTCTCCGGCTGCGCGCCGTCGCCCGCGACGCGGGCGACACCGTCCGAGACGCGAGTGACGCCGTCCACGAGGATCTCCTCCCGGCCGTCCGGGCGCACATCCACAAGTTTGCCCGTGACGGTGAAACACCTCGTGTCGGACTCGGCGGTCACCACCAGTTCGGCGGCCCCCATGACCTCCAGCGGCGCCGGCAGCGGTCCGGTCGTATAGCGCAGCACGTCGGCCCGGCCGGCGAGCGGCCGCTGGTCCACGGGGCCCGGCCCCGGCGGGAGGAACTCGATCACGTCGCCGCCCATGGTCGGGACGGGATCGCCGGGGTCGGACAGGAAGCAGGCGCGCAGCGTTGCCTCGGGCACGAGCGTGCGGGCCGCCTCGGGCCCGAGCGTGCCGCCGTCACCCAGGTGGTAGCGGACGGCCTCGCTCTCCTGCGGCGGCCAGTCGGCCATCGCCCGCCACGCGCAGGCGCCGGTGACGAACACCCGGACCCTCGCGTCGTCCCTCAGCGGCGTCCCGCGCATCCAGTGGCCGAACCAGTCGAGGTGGAGGCCCGTCCAGTCGACGGCCTCCCCGCTCGCGTCCTCGCCGTGGTCGCGCCCGGCCAGCGTCCGCTCGCGGAACGCGTGAGTCCACGGACCGACGACGAGGCGGGCCCTGTCGGGCAGAGCCCGGTAGGCGCTGATGGTGCTGTCGCGGAAGTAGTCGTACCACCCGGTCGACAGCAGCACCGGCACCTCGACCCTGTCGTAGCGCGCCTTCAGGTCGGCGTCCCGCCACAGCTCGTGGGACGGGTCGGGATGCGCGAGCCAGTCGGCGTAGAAGGGGAAGAGGCCGTTGATCTCCGGCTGGTCCTCGACGGGCAGGCGCCGGAGCATCTCGCCGAGCCGGGCCGCCGGGGCGGGCGGACGACCCTGTTCCGCCAGGCCGAGCCGTGCGCGGCGTGCCAGGTGCAGGGGCGCGAGCACGGTCGTCAGGACCGGGAGGACGATGCCCAGCCTGGGGACGCCGCCGGCGTACACCACGTCGTGCAGCCCGGCGGGGAAGACGGAGGGCGCCACGGCCCGCAGCCCGTCCGGCCGCTCGCTCGCGGCGAGAAGCTGGGCGATCCCGAGATAGGAGTCGCCGAACATGCCGACCTGCCCGTCGCACCACGGCTGGCGCGCGGCCCAGGTCACCGTGTCGTGCCCGTCGGCGGCCTCCCCCGTGAGGAACCGCAGGTCGCCCTCCGACTCGCCGGTGCCGCGCACGTCCTGCACCATGACCGCGTAGCCCGCCGACAGCAGCCGGGCGACGTCGAGCCGCAGGCCCGGGCCGTAGGGCCCCCTGCCGTACGGGGTCCGGGCCAGCAGGACGGGATACCGCCCGCCGGGCTCGGGCAGCCAGACGGTCGCGGCGAGCCGTACGCCGTCGCGCAGAGGTGTCCACACGTCCCGGCCGTCCGGGAGCGCACCGGCCCATTGAGGCGGGGGGAGCGCGAGCGAGCCGTTCATCGGGGCGTTCACCGGATCCTCCGGGTGTAGGCGCGCACGGCGAGCGGGATGAAACACGCGGTGACGGCGGCGGCCCATGCCAGCGTGACCCAGACGTGCGCCCCCACGGGAGCACCGGTGAGCAGCGCTCGGACGGCGTCGGCCAGGTGCGAGACCGGGTTGACCGACGACCACCAGCGCAGCACGCCCGGCAGGTTGGCCGGGGGGATGAACGCGCTGCTGCCGAACGTCAGCGGCAGCAGGACGGCGGTCGCCGTGCCCTGCATCGAGGCGACGGACTTGGCCTTCAGCCCGAGCCAGGCCGACACCCAGCTCAGCGCCAGCGTGAACAGCAGCAGGAGGGCCAGGCCGGCCAGCGCGTCCAGGGGCGAGGCCGTGATCCGGAACCCGGCCGCGATCCCGGCGAGCAGGGCCACCGCGATGGTGACCGCGGTCGTCAGCGCGTCCGCGGTCACCCGCCCGATCAGCGGGGCGGAGCGGGCGATCGGCATGCTCCGGAACCGGTCGAACACGCCGTTCACGATGTCCTCGGCGAGGTTCATGCCCGTGGTGTTCGTCGAGATGAGGGCCACCTGCACGAGCACACCGGGCATCAGATAGCGCGCGGCGTGCTCGGGGTCGCCCGACATGGCCCCGAACATCAGGACGAAGACCACGACCATGAAGATCGGCTGAAGCAGGAACTGGACGAGCCGACCGGGCTCGTTCCCCAGCGGCACCAGGCTCCGCCAGGCGAGGGTCATGCCCTGCGCGAGCACGCCCCGGCGCCCGCTCGTGGACGTTATGGCGGTCATCGCGTCCTCCCTGAGGTCGTGGTGTCTGTAAGGGCGAGGAACGCCTCGTCGAGCGTGGGCCTGCGGACGGCGTGCTCGGCGAGGGAGACACCGGCCTCCTCCAGCTGCCGGAACACGGCCGGGCTCACCGCCGAGTCCAGCAGCGGCACGCTGAGCAGCCCGTTCTCCCCGCGGTGCGGAGTCAGCCCGGTGACCTCGGCGAGGATCAGTTCCGCCTTCTCCGCGTCGTGCTCCGGCCGTATCTCCAGCCGCCGGTCGCCCGCCCTGGCCTTCAGCTCGCGGGGCGTGCCCCGCGCGGCCACCAGGCCGTGATCGATGAGCACGATCTCGTCGGCGAGCTGGTCGGCCTCCTCCAGGTACTGCGTCGTGAGCAGCACGGTCGCCCCGCCCGCCACCTGCTCGCGCACGATCCGCCACAGGTCCGCCCTGGCGCGCGGATCGAGCCCGGTCGTCGGCTCGTCCATGAAGACGATCGACGGCCGGCCGACCAGGCTGACGGCCAGGTCGAGCCGCCGCCGCATGCCGCCCGAGTAGGAACCCGCCGCCCGGTCTGCGGCGTCCTCCAGCGCGAACTCCGCGAGCAGCGCCGCCGCCCTGCCCCGGGCCTCGGCCCGGCTCATGCCGAGGAGCCGCCCGATCATCACCAGGTTCTGCCGTCCGGTCAGCTTCTCGTCCACCGACGCGTACTGACCGGTCAGCCCGATCAGCTTCCGCACCTCGGCCGGCGCCTTCACTACGTCGTGCCCGCCGACCGCCGCCCGGCCGCCGTCGGGGGAGACGAGCGTGGCGAGGATGCGGACCGCGGTGGTCTTGCCCGCGCCGTTGGGACCGAGCACGCCGAGCACCGAGCCCGGCGGCGCGGCGAGGTCGATCCCGGCCAGCGCGGCCTTGTCGCCGTATCTCTTCACGAGGCCGTGGGCCTCAATCGCGTACGTCATGCTCCGACGGTCGCCGCCCGCGCTGGCACGGAGCTGGCACCGAGCTGGCACCGAGCTGGCACCGAGCTGGCACCGTGCTGGCAGGGCGGTCGGCACCGTGCCGGCAGGGTCGCCGGCAGGGCACCGGCCGCCTTGCCGCGAACGGCGGCGGGGGTGAAACTTGCAAAGAAGCGGGGCATCATGGATTACCGCAGATGGCGCCACTGGAACGTGCCCGCCTGCGACATGAGCCGCGCATAATCCGGGCTTAAGCCTGCGCTCCTTGTCCGTCCGGCGGCGCCGCCACTACGCTCCCGCGACATTCCTCTTCTCTCCTCCGCGTCCCGTAGCGGAGGCTCGTCCTTGTTCGGAGCCCACCATGGGAGCGATCACGCGTGGCACCTTCGCCGTCGTGGTCCTGAGCGCCGTGCTGTCCTCGCTGTTCGTCGCCTGGTACGGCCCGGCCCGCGCCACCGAGACCGGCGCCACGGCCGTCAGCCAGACGCAGGCCAGGTCACGTGTCGTGGTGCGGCGGGCCGCCGTCGCACCGGCGCGGGCCGCGGTCGCTCCCGCGCAGGCAGCCGCCCCCGCACAGGCAGCACCGGCGCAAGCAGCACCGGTGCAGGCCGTTCCCGCGCGGGCCGCCGCTCCCGTGCCCGAGGTGACGGTCACCGTGACCGTCACGCCGTCGCCGTCCCCCTCGCCTGGCCGCATCAGAGTGGGCTACGTCCCCCAGCGCGGCGCGTACGGCGCCACGTCCACCGTGCGCGACCTCGACACCAGCGGGCTGGCGGGCAGGCTGACCCACGTCCTCTACGCCTTCGCGAACATCGACCCCGGCTCGCTGACCTGTCTCACCGGGGTCACCCGGCCGCTCGCGCCCGACCCGAACGACCCCGACCAGGGCGACGGCGCGGGCGACGCCTGGGCCGACTACCAGCGCGGTTTCACGGCCGCCGAGTCGCTGGACGGCGTGGCCGACCCCCCGGACGCCTCGCTCGCCGGCAACTTCAACCAGCTGAAGAAGCTCAAGGCCCGACACCCCGGCCTGAAGGCATTGATCTCGATCGGCGGCTGGACCTACTCCAAGTACTTCTCGGACGTCGCGCGGACCGCCGCCACCCGGCAGAGGTTCGTGAAGTCCTGCCTCGACGCCTACATCAGGGGCGACCTGCCGGGCGTCGAGGGCAGGGGTGGCCCGGGCAGCGCGGCGGGCGTCTTCGACGGCATCGACATCGACTGGGAGTGGCCCGGCGGCGAGGGGCACCTGGGCAATCACACCGGCGTCGACGACAGGCGGAACCTGACGGCCCTGCTGGCCGAGTTCCGCGCGCAACTCGACGCGCTCGGTGCGGCCACGGGCCGCCACTATCCGCTCTCGGTCTACCTCCCCGCCGACGACGATCGCGTCGAGGCCGGGTTCGACCTGGAGAAGCTGGTCGGCCTCGTCGACTTCGTCAACGTGCAGAGCGACGGCCGGCACGCCGTCCGCGAGGGTGCGATCCTGCGCTGACCTCGCTTCGCCCGTCGTGGGCCGGTGGCGCACGGCGGTCACAGCGTGCTCGCCTCAGCCGTGCTCATCTCAGTCGTGCTCACCTCAGTCGTGCTCGCCTTAACGGACGAGCAGTCGGCCCTTAACGCGCGCATAACCCGGTCCCGCGCCTCCACCGGCGATGACAAGGTTCGTTAGGAACGCTGTCGAATTGGGTCTTGTGAACCAGCGACCGCGAAGCTACGATCCGTACAACTCTTAGGAAACTTTCCTAAAAGAACGAGCTCGGGAGCCGAAAATGGCCCTTCCTCACCCCTAGCGTCTTCCTCTCGCGTCCCGTCACCAGACGCCCTTGAGTGCCGTACGGCCGGTGCTGTTCCGATCGGCCGCCTCCGTCAGGCGCCGGCCGTACGGATTCCCATGACCTCCCCGTTCACCCCCCACAGAGGTTGTGTCCATGCAAACCAGGTACGTCTGGCGTGCGCTCGCCGCGATGGCCGCACTCGCGCTCGCTCTCGTCGCGCTGCCCGCCGAGGCCGCCACGGTCAAGGCCGTCTTCTCGGCCGACTCCGACTGGGGCTCCGGCTACCAGGGCCGCTACACCCTCACCAACACCGGGACCGCCGCGATCTCCGGATGGACGGTCGAGTTCGACCTTCCCGCAGGCTCGACGGTCGGGTCCTACTGGGACGCGCTGATGACGCGTTCCGGCGACCACTACACGTTCAAGAACCGTGAGTACAACGGCGGCCTGGCCGCCGGCGCCTCGACGACGTTCGGCTGGGTAAACAGCGGACCCGGCAAACCGGCGAACTGCCGCCTGAACGGCGGCCCGTGCGACGGCGCGACGACCTCGCCGTCCCCCTCACCGAGCACGTCCCCCAGCGCGTCTCCGAGCGCGTCTCCGAGTTCGCCGCCGCCCGCGCCCGGTGCCCTGCGCACCGCGCCGTACGTGGACATGGGCGCCTGGCCCACCCCGAGCCTGAGCGCGATGGCCTCGGCCTCCGGCCTGAAGAGCTTCACGCTCGCGTTCGTCACCGCGTCGGGCTGCAAGGCGATGTGGTTCAACGCGTACGACCCACGGCAGCAGTGGGCCAAGGACCAGATCGACGCGATCCGGGCAGGCGGCGGTGACGTCAAGGTGTCCTTCGGCGGCGCGACCGGCATCGAACTCGCTCAGGCGTGCACGGACGTGAACGCGCTGGTCGGCGAATACGACGCGGTCGTCACCGCCTACGACCTGAAATACATCGACCTCGACATCGAGGGTTCTGCGGCGGCCGAGCCCGCGTCCATCGCCCGCCGGTCGCAGGCGCTCGCCCGGCTTCAGCAGGCCCACCCCGACCTGAAGATCTCCCTGACGCTGCCCGTGCTGCCGAGCGGCCTGACCGCCGACGGCCTCAACGTGGTGCGGTCCGCCCGCGACGCCGGGGTCAGGCTCGATGCCGTCAACGTCATGGCCATGGACTACTACCAGTCCGTCGACTACGGCGACGCGGCGATCCAGGCGGCGAACAGCACCTTCGCGCAGCTCAAGAGCCTGTATCCCAGCCTGTCCGACGCCCAGGTGTGGCGGATGGTCGGGGTCACGCCGATGCTCGGGCAGAACGACGACGGCCGGATCTACAACCAGGACGACGCCCGCCAGCTCGTCGCCTTCGCCAAGGACAAGCACCTCGGCCTGCTGGCCTTCTGGGAGACGACCCGCGACCGCAACGCCTGCACCGGCGCGCTCTACTCCTGCACCAACATCCCCCAGTCGCCCTACGAGTTCTCCAAGATCTTCGCTTCGTACACGGGGTGAGGCACATGAACAAGCTCATCGGCCTGGGCGCGGCGGCGTCCCTCGCCTTCGCCGGCCTGCTCACGGCGACGTTCACCGGCCCGGCCCGTGCCGCTGACATCACGGCCAATCCGGGGTTCGAGTCGGGTCTGTCGGGGTGGACGTGCGCGTCCTCGGCGCAGGTGGTGCCGAGTCCGGTGCACGGCGGGTCGAAGGCGTTGTCGGCGACACCGGCGGGCAGTGACTACGCGCGGTGCCAGCAGACGATCAGCGTCAAGCCGTCCACGACGTACGCGCTGTCGGCGTGGGTCCAGGGCAACTACGTGTTCCTCGGGGCGACCGGCACGGGGGTGAACGCCCAGACGTGGGGGTCGCCGGGATCGTCGTGGTCGCAGCTGTCGACGTCGTTCACCACGGGGTCGTCCACGACGAGTGTGACGATCTACGTCAACGGCTGGTACGGCCAGGGCGCCTACTACGCCGACGACGTCGTCCTCGACGGTCCCGGCACCCCGGCCTCGCCCTCCCCATCCCCCTCCATCAGCCCGTCCCCGTCACCCTCCCCGTCCCCGTCCCCGTCACCGTCGACCTCACCGAGCCCGCCGCCGCCGGGCGGGAAGCGGGTGCTGGCCGGCTACCTGCACGCCTCGTTCGCCAACGGCTCCGGCTACGTGCGGATGGCCGACGTCCCCGACGCGTGGGACATCATCGACCTGGCCTTCGGCGAGCCGACCTCGCCCACCTCCGGCGACATCCGGTTCACCCGCTGCCCGGCGACGGAATGCCCGAGCGTCGAGAGCGACGCCGACTTCGTCGCGGCCATCCGCGCCAAACAGGCGGCCGGCAAGAAGGTGCTGATCTCGATCGGCGGCCAGAACGGGATCGTCCAGCTCACCACCACCGCCGCCCGGGACAAGTTCGTCCAGTCCGTCGCCGCGATCATCGACAGGTACGGCCTGGACGGCCTCGACATCGACTTCGAGGGCCACTCGCTGTCGCTGAACCCCGGCGACACCGACTTCCGCAACCCGACCACCCCGGTGGTCGTGAACCTCATCTCCGCGATCAAGACGCTCAAGGCCAGGTATGGCGCGAAGTTCACGCTCACCATGGCCCCCGAGACGTTCTTCGTCCAGCTCGGCTACCAGTTCTACGGCCCGGGTCAGAACGGGACGGCCGACGCCCGCTCCGGGGCGTACCTGCCCGTGATCCACGCGCTGCGTGACGACCTCACGCTGCTGCACGTCCAGGACTACAACTCCGGGCCGATCATGGGCCTCGACAACCAGTACCACACGATGGGCGTGGCCGACTTCCACGCCGCCATGACCGACATGCTGCTCACCGGCTTCCCCGTGGCCGGTGGCGCGACCTTCCCGCCGCTGCGTCCCGACCAGGTCGCGATCGGCCTGCCGGCCGCGCCGTACGCCGGCAACGGCTACACGAGCACGGCCGAGGTGCAGAGCGCCTTCGGCTGCCTGGCGAAGGGGACGGGCTGCGGTTCCTACCGGCCGCACGGCGTCTTCCCCGGCCTGCGCGGCCTCATGGCCTGGTCCGTCAACTGGGACAAGTACAACGGCTCCGAGTTCTCCCGCTCCCACAGGGCGTATCTCGACGCCCTGAAGTGATCCCCCCCACCCACCCCCCAACCCTTGCGAGGAAGAATGCAGCTTCGCTTCGGTACGGGCCGGCGCGCCAGGGCAGCCCTCGCCCTGCTTGCCTCCCTCCTCCTGGCCGTCGCCGGACTGGTCGCGGGAACGGCCGCGTCCGCCTCGGCGGCCCCGAACAGCGTGGTCATGCTGGCCTACCCGGCATGGGCCCCGAACACCTGGTACGCCATCGGCGCCCGGGTGACCTACAACGGCGTCGACTACGAGTGCATCCAGGCGCACACGTCCCTGACCGGCTGGGAGCCGCCGATCGTCCCGGCGCTCTGGAAGCAGGTCAGCGGCGGAGGCAACCCGAGCCCGTCGCCGACGCCTCCGTCCGGCGCCCCGGGCAAGCCGGGCAACCCGGCCGTCACCGGCACCACGAACTCGTCGATCTCGCTGTCGTGGTCGGCGTCGAGCGGCACGGTGACCGGCTACCGCGTCTACGAGGGCACCTCGGTCAAGGCGACCGGCAGCGGCACCAGCGCCACGATCTCCGGCCTCGGCACCTGCACCACCCACACGTACACCGTCAAGGCGTACAACTCGAACGGCGAGTCCGCGGCGAGCGGGTCGGTGACCGGCACCACCACGGGCTGCCCCACGAGCGGTGGCAAGCTCCCCGGCGCGCCGTACCTGTATGAGGGCTGGGGCAACCCGCCGAACCCGGCCACGGTCATGAACGCCACCGGGGTCAGGCAGTTCACGATGGCCTTCATGCTCTCCGGCGGCGGCTGCACCCCGGCGTGGGACGGCTCCCGCCCGCTGTCGGGCAGCGCCGACGCCACCGCGATCTCGCAGATCAAGGCCGCGGGCGGCAACGTCCAGATCTCCTTCGGCGGCTGGCAGGGCAACAAGCTCGGTCCCAACTGCTCCAGCTCGTCCGCCTTCGCCTCGGCCGTCCAGCAGGTCGTCAACGCCTACAACCCGGCCGCGGTCGACTTCGACATCGAGAACACCGACGAGTTCGAGAACGAGGCCGTCCAGGACCGTATCCTCGGCGGTTTGAAGATCGTCAAGCAGAACAACCCGAACGTCAAGGTCGTCGTCACCTTCGGCACCAGCACGACAGGCCCGACCTACTACGGCACCCGGCTGATCAACCAGTCGAAGGCGCTGGGCGTGAACATCGACAACTACACGATCATGCCGTTCGACTTCGGCGGCGGCGCGAACATGTACCAGAACACGGTCAACGCGGCCGAGGGCCTGAAGAACGCGCTCAAGGCGGCGTGGGGCTGGACCGACGCCCAGGCGTACGCGCACATGGGCATCTCGGGCATGAACGGCCTGTCCGACCAGCAGGAGCTCACCTCCGTGGCCACCTGGACCCAGATCCGCGACTGGGCCAAGTCCAAGGGCCTGGGCCGGCTCGCCTTCTGGGCGGTCAACCGCGACCGCGGCTGCGCGGGCGGCGGCGTGGTGTCGAACTGCAGCGGCATCGCGCAGAACGACTGGGACTTCACCAGGATCACCGCGGGCTTCTGACCCGTCCACCTGTCGACGGCCAGAGGGATCCGGGCACGGCCCGCCGGACCGGATCCCTCGCCGCCCGCACGCGATGTGAGCGCGGACCGATGCGAGTCGGGCGCCCATGAGCAGGCGGCCGGTCCGGCGGGGACGACCCCCCTACCCGCCGTGCCGGTCGCCCCCGTGCGTGGGGGCGAGCAGGCCGATCAGCATCCCGACGATCACGGCCACGGCAAGAGTGATCCACAGGCGAATTTTCATGAAGTCTCCTGGATGTAACGCTCCGTGGTCACAATACCCCTAATCGTGACGGATCGCGACGGCTGGATGGCCGAATCCAGGATCGAGTCGCCTGTTTTGCCATTCGTCAGGCAGGCTTGGCATCGTCATGGAATACGCGATCCCCACCAGCATCGTCCTCGTCGCCGGCGTCCTGCTCGCGCTCGTCGCCCAATGGAAGGGCTGGCGGCCGTCCCTGGCCGTCACGCTCACGCTCGGCATCGCCGTACGCGTGCTGATCATGGTCTTGTCGGCCAGGGACACCCAGTGGCAGCCGGTCGACTACGTCAACAGCTTCCAGCCCGCCGGCGTGGCGATCCTCGACCACCGCGATCCGGTGCTCGAGAGCAACGGCGGATGGCACTTCCTCCCGACGATCCCGTACATGTACGGCCTGCTGCTGTGGCTGGGCATCCCATGGGAGTACGCCGGCCGCATCGTCACCGTCGTCGCCGATGTCGTGCTGATCCCGCTGGTCGGCAAGCTGGCCGGGGCGCGGACCGAGAAACTGCGCGCCTTCCAGTACGCCTGCAACCCCCTCGCGATCCTCGTCGCCTCCGTGCACGGCCAGGTCGAGCCGGTCTCCCTGGTCTTCGGGGTCGCGGCGTACGTCGTGGCGCGCGGTCCGGGCGAGTGGCGGCGGCCCGAGCCCCTGCCGTGGGCCCGCATGCGGTTCGCGAACCGCGACCTGCCGCTGCCCTGGATTTCGCCGGGCGAGATCGTGCGGCGCATCGTCCACCCGTCGAAGGAGGACCGCGCGGCGACGGGCCGGGCCGTATGGGCGGGTCTGCTCATGGGGCTCGCGCTCTGCGCGAAGAGTTGGCCGGTGATCCTCGTGCCGGCCCTGCTGATGTTCCTGCCCGGGCTGCGCAGCCGCCTGGTCTCGCTGGTCGCGACCGGTGTCTCGCCGGTGTTCTTCCTGCTGACGCTCCCGATCGGCGGCTGGACGGAGTGGCGGCAGCTGCCCGAGGTGCTCAACACCATCGGGCTGCGGCCCAGCGACGTCCGTCCGATCACGGGGGACTGGGGCTGGACCGCCCTGGTCAGCGGCGGCAACTGGAACCTCGACCCGCTCCCGGCCAGGATCGGCCAATACCTCATCTACGCCGCGATCGTCGCCTGCCTCGTCTGGTGGCGCAAGGCCGACCCGGTCGACGTCACGATCGCGATCCTGCTGTCTTTCATGATCTTCACGCCGCGCCTCGGCGCCCAGTATCTGCTGTGGTTCATGCCGTTCCTGGTCGCCCGGCCCACCCGCTGGGCCTGGCCGGCGATCCTCGGCAGCACGTTGTGGGCCGCGATCGGCTACATCGTGCTCACCCAGTTCCACGGGTCCAAGTGGGGCGAGTTGCACGCCCCCTGGGCGATCAGCTCGCTGGTGCTGTTCCCGGTGCTGATCGCGGCCATCCCATGGCGGCGCAGGTACGCGGAGACCACGCCGATGCCGGTGCCGGAGGAGAAGAAGACCGTCCCCGCCGCCTGAGACGGGGGTCCCGCCGGTCTCAGGTCACGATGAGGCGGACCATATGGCCATGGCTCTTGAAGCCGGGCGGGTCACCGTCGAGCATTCCGGTCACGCACTCGAACACGCCCGGTGAGGCATGCCGTACGAAGAAGACGGTCTCGGCGATCGCCGACAGCAGCCGGATCACGTCGCGCTGCACGTGGACGCCCTCCCTGTCGCCGGCCAGCGAGACCGTCACCTCGTACACGCCGTCGTCGAGCAGGCGCTCACCGGTCAGGAGCCACTCCGACCCGCACGCACGGCGCAGGTGGGGGAGCAGATGCGCCTCGGGTTCCTCCGTCACCCAACCGTCCCGTGCCATCGCGTCGAGCAAAGCGGACACCTGTGGCTCCATCGCCGAGGCGTCCGCGATTCCGGTGAGGCGCTCGTCGTCGTCCCATCGCCGCATGATCAGACCCTAAGCCGGAGCACGGCGGCGCAGCCCGCAGACGCTCCGTGTCGGCGCCCGTCCGACGACCCTGACCATGACTGCGTCCGGAATGTGTCGGACGGCTGCGGAGGCTGAAGCCGAACGGCCGAGCAGGGGATGGGCGGATGGCCTCACCGGGGGTCGGGCTGTTCCGGCCGCGGGTCGGGGTGGGACGCCGGAGAGCGTTCAGGTAACCGCCCGGAGATGAGCGCGGCGGCCCAGGAGCCGTCCGGATCGCTGTCGACGAGCAGGGCACGGACGAGCAGGCTCAGCGGGATCGCCAGCAGCGCCCCGAGCGGACCGAGCACCCACGCCCAGACGATCAGCGAGAGGAACGTGGCCGTGGTGGACAATCCCACGGCGTCACCCAGGAACTTCGGCTGGATGAACGACTGGATCACCACGTTGATCGCGATGTACGCCACGATCACCAGCAGCATCGTCTTGGGCCCGCCCTCCAGCAGCCCGAGCAGCGCTGGTGGGATGAGGCCCAGGATGAACCCGATGTTCGGGATGTAGTTCGTGATGAGGGCGAGCACCCCCCACAGCAGCGGGAGCGGCACGCCCAGCACGTACAGCGCGATCACGTCCAGGACCGAGCAGATGAGGCCGAAGACGGTGGAGACGATCAGGTAGCGGCGCGTCCTGTTCGTGAAGGTCTTGAGCGCGCGGGCGAGGGCGGGCCGTTCGGCCGAGGCGGCGTCCACGATCCGGGCGAACACGGGAGCGTCGAGACTCATGGCCAGCAGCAGCACGACGATCAGGAACAGGCTCGACAACACTCCCAGAAGGCTGCTCAACACGCTCTGGGCGACGCCGATCAACTTGCCGAAATCGAGCGACGACAGCGCTTTGTTGAGCTGTTCACTCCCGTAACCGAGGCCCGCCGCCCAGTGCTGGAGGTCGGCCACCATCGCGTTGAACTGGTTCGCGTACGTGGGAGCCAGGATCGCGAGTTGCGCGGCGGCGAGGCTGAGCACCGCGACCATGCCGAGCAGGACCAGCAGCACCACGGCGAGCGGGACGGCCACCTGCAGCCATACGGGAGAGTTGTGGCGGGCCAGCCAGCCGCGTACCGGAGAGACGGCGATGACGAGGGTCAGCGCCAGGACGACCGGGCCGACGATCGAGCCCACCGCCTGGACGCCGGCGAGCGTTATCACCGCGGCAGCGGTACAGACCAGCACGATCAGGGCGCGAGGGAACCCCTGTCGAGTCACGTCCCGTTCCTACCCCTTCTCCAGGTGAAAAGGCTGTGCAAGGTGGATCAGTCGTAGCACGCCCCGGCCCCTACCCTTGTCCGGGCGGGCGAGTCGTGACGGGAATGAAGCCGGGCCTCACGCCGTTCGATCCGTGCGGAACTTCCATCCGGTGGATGACCTGCGGGAATAGGTCCCCGGCCGGCTGCGTTGGAGCTTAGCCGGGCCAAGTCGTCGGCAGGCCCTGGTAATCTTGTGGTGTCGGCGCGGTTCGGCGCACTCCTCTTCGATCACTTCGGTGGTTGTCTTGTGTGTGCGGGCTGGTTGCCGGCGACTCCTCGTGCTTTTCGATCTTCTTGGTTCGGTGGTTTTGCGTCGGGCTGGGGGTTCGGGTAAGTTAGAGGGGTTGCCCCGGAAACGGGGTGGTCGAATTCCTGTCGGTCGGCGGGTTTCGGGTCAAATTAAGTCCCGGTGGGGCGGATTTGACACGGAAGAGCCGGTCGGGAAGAATTAAGACCAGCAAGACAAAAGAAAAACAAACGGTGAAACGCCCCGGAGCGTGGGACCTTCTTCAGAGGGTTTCGGGTGATGGTGGTCGCGTCCGTTTCTTGAGAACTCAACAGTGTGCTAAAAGCCAGTGCATGAATCATGCATGACCCCGTCATAGCGGCATCCTCGTGGTGTCGGTGACGGATTCCTTTGACGGCATCCTTCCTTAGCCGGGGGGTGTCGGCCAGAGTGATTTCTTTTCAAGCATTGTTTGGAGAGTTTGATCCTGGCTCAGGACGAACGCTGGCGGCG